>DXGC01000041.1 GCA_019114135.1 Candidatus Corynebacterium avicola | reverse complement strand
TACGGCGGCGACCTGGTCTTCACCGCGTTCTCCGGATCCCACCAGGACGCCATCAACAAGGGCATGGACTACATGGCCGACGAGGCCCACCCGGGCGCCCACGCCAACGAGATCAGCGACGAGGAGTTCGCCAAGATCGTCTGGGAGGTCCCCTACCTGCCGATCGACCCAAAGGACATCGGACGCAGCTACGAGGCCGTCATCCGCGTCAACTCCCAGTCCGGCAATGGCGGCGTGGCCTACATCATGAAGACCGACCACGGTCTGGAACTGCCCCGTCCGATGCAGGTCGAGTTCTCCTCCGTCGTCCAGTCCGTCACCGACGCCGAGGGTGGCGAGGTCAACTCCAAGGCCATGTGGGACATCTTCACCGGCGAGTACCTGGACCGCACCACCCCGCTGGAGCAGATCTCCGTGACCGTCGACGGCCCGCAGACCGAAGGCTCGGAGACCAAGGTCACCGCCGAGATCGAGTGGAACGGCGAGAACAGGACCATCCAGGGTCGCGGCAACGGTCCGATCGCCGCGTACTGTACAGCACTGGAGGAGCTGGGCGTCGACGTCGAGGTGCAGGAGTACTCCCAGCACGCCCGTACCGCCGGTGACGACGCCGAGGCCTCGGCCTACGTCCTCGCCGAGGTCAACGGCCAGAAGGTGTGGGGTGTCGGCATCGCCGGCTCGATCACCTACGCCTCCCTGAAGGCCATCACCTCCAGCGTCAACCGCGCCCGCGTCGCCGAGCCGGTGACCGAGTCCGCGCTCTAGGCCCGCTCGGGGCCGTTCCCCGGGGCCCCGCGGGAAACTCACCCCGCCGACCGCCCATGTCGCTTAGGCGGGTTACACCGCGGAAAGTATGATGGCTCCATGACTTCCTCCGGTTCCAGCTCTCCCGACCACTCGGGCGACACCCCGTCCGACGCACAGGGAGCAGCAACCCCGGACTCCGGAGCCGCATCCCGCTCGCGGCGACGCCGACGCCGTCAGGTCCACCGCCGCGCCGCACCGCCCTCCCAGCAGACCCGTGAACGGGCGGAGTCGCTGGCGGCGAACCTCCAGGCAGACGCACAGGACAAGCAGTCCGACGCGGCTGACCAGGCTGACCAGGCCAATGACCCTGACCGCGCCGACACCACCACCCCCGGTGCCGGCGGCGTCAATGGCGGTTCCCGCGGCTCCGGACGTCCGACCTCGAACAACGGCCGGGGCCGCAACCTGCCGAAGACCTTCCACGGCACCCTGCCGTCGGCGGAGGACGCACCGTTCGTGGAGATCACCGTCGCCACGTCCGGTATCCACCCGTCGACCTCCCGCCTGGTGTCCTTCGCCGCCACGCTGCACACCGGCGACGGTGAGCGCGTGAGCTTCGAGGGCAACCGTCCGGCCTCCGCCGACCCCCGCTCGACCAGCGCCGGGGACGCGGACCACGACGGAGATGCCGGAAACGTTTCCGTCACCGGTATCGTCCAGCAGGTCAACCCCGGTGAGGACCCCGGCCCCTGGCATCTGCACGGCTACTCCCACGCGGACCTGGGGCAGGCCCCGGGCTTCGCCACCATCGCACCTCTGCTCTTCGAGCTCATCGAGGGCAGGGCGCTGATCTGCCACAACGCCGCCCTGACCTGGGGATTCCTGCAGTACGAGTACCGCCGGGCGCAGCGTGCCTCGAACCGGGGCAACCAGCGCGGCAACTCCCGCGGTCGACGTCGCGGCCAGCGCAAGCCGAAGAAGATCGCCGTGCCCACGCCCGCCTCGATCGTCGACACCCTCGGCACCGCCCGTCGGCAGGCGTCCGGCTGCGAGGACCCACGGCTGCGCAGCATCGCCGCCGAGTACGTACGCGAGCAGGGACTCGTCCTCCCGCAGGACGCCCTGCCGCACATCGGCCCGCAGGCCAGCGACGAGCGCGCGGCGCTCACCGCCGACGACCTGCTGCTCGCCGACACCCGTCTCCTGTTCCCGCTGTACCGTGCCCAGCGCGACGCCGCCGACGGGCACGGGGACAATGAGCCCGGCGGGCTGTCGGCCATCGACCCCGGCGAGCTCAGCGCCGACCGCTTCGGACTGCAGCGCAGCACCATCCGGGTGGACGCCACGTCCTCACCCCGCCCGTTCGGCAACCCGGGCACCCCGCAGGACGGCCAGCTCGTCGAGGGTATGGAGATCGTGGTCAGCCCGGACGTCGCGACTGACCCGGACGTGCTGATCAGTGCGGCCATGCGGGCCGGGCTGGTCTACAGCGAGAAGCTCAACCGCACCTCGTCGCTGGTGGTCTGCAATGCGAACCACCCGCTGCGCGGCAAGGCGATGCACGGCGAACGCAAGAGCATCCCGCTGTACACCGACGAGGAGTTCCTCAAGGCCCTCGACGACGTGGCCGCCGGGTCCACCGAGGTCAGCGGCCCCGAGGCCCGTCCGGCGACACCGCGGATCCCACCGCCGCAGCAGGGCGGTCGTAACCGTAAACGCAAGCGCGGCGGTGGCGGCGGCAAGGGCGGCAACGGTAAATCCGGCAACTCCGGTGGTAACAACGGAGGTGGCGGCCGGAATCGGCAGCGCTCCGGCGGTGGCCGTCCGAACCAGGGCCAGAAACAGAACCAGGGCCACAAGCAGAAGCAGGGCCAGGGGTCCTCGTCGTCATCGAAACCGTCCTCGAGCTCGAACCGGCGCCGCCGCCGTCGCGGATCCGGGAAGAACCACCACACCAACCAGAATCAGGGGTAATCCACACATGGGACTGTTGACCACAGTGGCCATCCGCGCCGCCGACCTGGCGACCTGGGCCTCCCGGAAGACCGGCCGGGGCTCCGGCGGCATGATCGGTGGGCTGATCGCCAACGCCATCGACCCGAAGCTGATGGAACAGCTCGGCAGGTCGCGCCCCTGCGCCATCGTGACCGGCACAAACGGCAAGTCCACCACCACGCGGATGCTCGCCGAGGCGACCCGCGAGCTGGGCACCGTCGCCACCAACGAGGGCGGCGACAACATGGACGCCGGCGTCATCTCCGCCCTGCTCGCCGGCCGCGATGCCGAGCGCATGGTGCTGGAGGTCGACGAACTGCACGTCCCCTCCATCGCAGAGCGGCTCGACGCCTCCGTCCTGGTGTTGCTGAACCTGTCCCGCGACCAGCTCGACCGCGTCGGCGAGATCAACAAGATCGAGCAGGTGCTGCGCGAGTGCGTGGCCAAGCGTCCCGACATGACCGTCATCGCCAACTGCGACGACGTCCAGGTCACCTCCGTGGCCTGGGACAGCCCGAACGTAGTGTGGGTCTCCGCCGGTGTGGGCTTCACCGGTGACTCGACGTCCTGCCCGCGCACCGGTGGCGCGGTGGTGCGCACCGAGAAGGAGGACGGCTCCCCCGACTGGTACGCGGTGAAGAAGCTCCCCGACGGCCGTGAGTTCCGCCGTCCGACCCCCACCTGGACCATCGGCAAGGAGGGCCTGACCACCCCCTCCGGTGAACAGCTGCCGATGACCCTGAAGCTGCCGGGCAACGCCAACCGCGGCAACGCCACCCAGGCCATCGCCGCCGCCGTGGCCCTCGGCGTCGACGGGAACCAGGCGCTCGCCGCCGCCGAGCGCGTCGACGACGTCGCCGGCCGCTACTCCACCGTCTCCTTCGAGGGACGCGAGGTCCACCTGCTGCTGGCGAAGAACCCGGCTGGCTGGCAGGAGGCCCTGTCGATGGTCGACCGTTCCGCCGATGGCCTGGTCATCGCCGTCAACGGCCAGGTAGCCGACGGTACCGACCTGTCCTGGCTGTGGGACGTCACCTTCGAGGACTTCGACGACCTCGCCGTCGTCGCAGCCGGTGAGCGTAGCTCCGACCTGGGCGTCCGGCTCGGTTACGCCGGCGTGGACCACCAGACGGTGCCGGACGCGATCGCCGCACTGCGCGCCTGCCCTCCCGGACGCGTCGAGGTGCTGGCGAACTACACCGCCTTCCGTGACCTGCGCAAGGACCTGGCCAGGGAGCTGCAGAAGACCTCCCCGAAGGAGAACGACAAGTGACTGACGCCACCCTGAACATCGGCCTCGTCCTGCCGGACGTCCTGGGCACCTACGGTGACGACGGCAACGCCCTGGTGCTGCGCCAGCGCGCCCGGATGCGCGGCATCACCGCCGAGATCCACCGCATCACCCTGGACGACGGTGTGCCCGAGACCCTCGACATCTACACCGTCGGCGGTGGCGAGGACGTCGCACAGATCCTCGCCGCCGATCACCTCATCGCCGACGGTGCGATGACCCGTGCCGTCAACGCCGGACGCCCCGTCCTCGCCATCTGCGCCGGTCTGCAGGTCTTCGGACAGTCGTTCCGTGCCTCCGACCGGATGGTGGACGGTCTCGGACTGCTCGACGCGACGACCTCCTCGCTGCAGAACCGGATGATCGGCGAGCTGCGCTCCGACCCGAACCTCAAGGGCTTCGGACTCACCGCCGGTTCGCTGGGCGAGGTTGGCGTACTGACCGAGCCGCTGACCGGTTTCGCCAACCACCAGGGTGCGACCCTGCTGGGACCGGACGCCAGCCCGCTGGGTTACGTCACCGAGGGTGTGGGCAACACCGACGCCCACGGTGCGCTCTCCGGCGGCCTCGGTCATGACCGTGCCGGCAAGGAGGTCTACTTCGAGGGCGCGGTGCAGGGTTCGCTGGTGGCGACCTACATGCACGGTCCGGTGCTGGCCCGTAACCCGCAGCTGGCGGACATCCTGCTGGCCGCGGCGATGGACACCACCGTCGACCAGCTCCCGGAGCTGCAGGGCAAGTTCGCCGAACAACTCGACGCCGAGGTGCGTCAGCTGCGTTCGGAGCGACTCAAGGCCTGACCGGCCGGACACGGTTGGAGTACACACCATGGACTTCGTCGATCCGACTGTTCGGTCAGTCTATGAGACGCTCGACCTCGTCGGCGTCGTCCTCTACGGGATGATCGGCGCGACGATCGCGCGGTCCCGCAACCTCGACGTCGTCGGGGTCATCTTCCTGGCCATCATCACCGCTCTCGGTGGCGGCATGATCCGCGACCTGCTCATCGACAACGGCCCTCCGGCGGCGATGCAGGACATGCGTTACTTCGGCATGGCACTGCTCGGCGCCCTGGTGTCGTTCATGATCCACATGAACTCGCGGAGCTGGGAGATTCTCCGCGTCCACGGTGATGCGATCGTGCTGGGGGTCTGGGCCGCGGTGGGCTCGTCGAAGGCACTGGCCAACGGCCTACCGTGGTCCTCGGCCCTGTTCCTCGGCGTGCTGACCGTCGTCGGTGGCGGCATGATCCGCGACGTGATGACCGGCTCTGTGCCGGCGATCTTCGGCGGGGCGACGCTGTACGCCACCCCGGCCGCGCTGACCGCGGCGATCATGGTCGCCCTGGACGAGGTACAGAAGTCCGGGGTCACCGGGGACTTCCCGTTGATCCTGGTGGGACTGGTCGTGGCCCCGTGTATCGGTGCCGGACTGATGATCGTCGCCTACTGGCGTGGTTGGGTGCTGCCCGGCACGCAGGACATATCGTGGGCCGCGCAGCGGAAGCTCCGTCAGCCGATGACCCTGGCGCGGGACATGAGCCGGCAGCGGCTGCGTCTGCGGAGGCGTCGGGCGAAGGAAGCAGCCGACGAGGCGGCCGAAGAAGCAGCCGAAGAAGGTTCTGACCAGGTATCTGACGAAGATCCGGAAGATAACGGGTAGTGCTCTGACGGTTGTGCGGTTGCTGTTCCCTCGGGCGGGTGTCAAGGTTGAGGGGCTTGTGATCACACATCAACGGTTGTGATGTGTGATCACAAAATCTATCGTAGATGTGACCGTAAGCACAACAGTACAACGAAGAAGCGCTCTGACCTCGCCCGAAGCGAAAGCTATTGACGGTAGTACTTCAGGTGTGGAAACCTGATCGAATCCTCCGGGCGGGTGTCACCTTCTGGACGGAGACAGTATGGACACGCTGACCACAGTCAGTGACTTCATTTGGAACCCGCTCGCCTACTTCGCCTTGGCCGTAGGTGCCTTCTTCACGTTCATCACGCGGGGCGTACAGTTCAGACGCCTGCCAGACATGATCCGCCAACTCCGCCAGTCCAAGACCGGCGACGGCAGCCTCTCGTCCTTCCAGACCCTGGCACTGACCCTGTCCAGCCGCGTCGGCGTCGGCAGCATCGCCGGTGTGGCGACCGCCATCGCCGCGGGCGGCCCCGGCGCCCTGCTCTGGCTGTTCATCACCGGCCTGCTGGGCTCCACCTGTGCCTATGCCGAAGCCGTCCTGGCCCAGACATTCAAGCGACGGATCCGCGGTGAGGACCGCGGCGGAATGCCCTACTACATCCGTTACGGCCTCAAGGCCCCCGGACTCGCAGCCACCATCGCCTTCACCGCGATGATCGGCTACGGCTTCGTCTTCCCCGGCATC
Organism: Candidatus Corynebacterium avicola; assembly: GCA_019114135.1. Taxonomy (GTDB): domain Bacteria; phylum Actinomycetota; class Actinomycetes; order Mycobacteriales; family Mycobacteriaceae; genus Corynebacterium; species Corynebacterium avicola. Next base: position 13,256 of record DXGC01000041.1, on the reverse strand, counting down.
CAGGCCAACAACATCGCCTCCTCAGTGGACCAGGCCTTCAACCTCGACCCCTGGGTCACCGGCCTGGCGGTCACCGGCGTCCTGGCCATCGTCGTCGTCGGCGGTACCCGCCGTGTCGTCCAGGTCGCGCAGACCGTTGTCCCGTTCATGGCGGTCGGCTACCTCCTCGTCGCCGCAGTCCTCATCGGCGCGAACATCTCCGAGGTCCCTGAAGCCCTGCGGGTGATCGTCATGGCCGGCATGGGTACCGACCAGCTCTTCGGTGGTCTCATCGGCTTCGCCGTGGCCTGGGGCGTGCGTCGCGCCGTCTTCGCCTCGGCCACCGGCTTCGGTGAAGGCACCTTCTCCGCGGCCGCCGCGGACGCCACCCACCCGGGCAAACAGGGCATCATCCAGGCGTTCAGCATCTACATCGACCTCTTCCTGATCTGCACCGCCACCGGTCTGATGATCATCCTCACCAACAGCTACAACGTCACCGACCCCGACGGTGGGTTCATCGTCGAGTTCGCCCCCGGCATGGTCGCTGGCCCCAACCACGTGCAGCAGGCGATCGACACGACCTTCGGCGGCTTCGGCAGCATCTTCGTCGCACTGGCGGTGCTGCTGTTCGCCTTCACCTCCCAGGTGTTCTTCTTCTACGTGGCGACCACGAACCTCATCTTCCTGCTCGGCGAGAAGAGCAACCGCTTCCTCGAGGGCATCATCAAGGTCGGTGCACTGGCCATCTCCTTCATCGGCGCGGTCATCAGTGCCGACGCCATCTGGGCCGCCGGTGACATCGGCTACGCCCTGCTGGCCTGGATGAACATGTTCGCCGTCCTGCTGTTGACCCCGGTGGTCCGCAAGATCGTCAGGGACTACGACGCCCAACGTAAGGCCGGGGTGGACCCGGTCTTCGATCCGGGGAAGCTGGACATCAAGGGTGCCGAATGGTGGGAGACGGTCTTCCGCGAGCGGTTGGAGGAACGCGAGGACGAGGACCCCGAGAAACAGCCGTCACCACGATAGAAGGAAGGCGCACCGGTACACTGAACATCATGCCGCTGACCCGACTGGACACCGCCGCCCGCGTGGGCGACCAGGCCTTCGAGGCATTGCAGCACGCGATCACCACCGGAGAGCTCGAAGCGGGCGACCGTCTCCAGATCCGGGATCTCGCCGACCGACTCGGGATCAGCGTGATGCCGGTCCGTGAGGCGATCAAGCGCCTCGAGGAGATCGGCCTGGTGGAGACCCGCCCCTACCGCGGCGCCGTCGTCAAGGGATTCACCCCGGCCGAGCTGCTGAACATCTACAGCGTCCGGCGCCTGCTCGAGACCGACGCCGCCCGCCTCGGCGCGGTGTCGGCGACGGAGACCGACGTCGACACACTCAACCAGTTGTTCTCCTCCATGGAGGACGCGCTGGATGACGGGGACGTCGTGGCCTACCTCGACCTGGACGAGGAGATCCTCGGGACGGTCTACGCCTGCGCGAACAACCCCGTGCTGGAGGAATCCATCCGCTCCCTGTGGGTCCGCTGCCGCCACTACAAGATCGCCGGCGCCAGGAAGTCACTCGCCGACGGCAGTTCGGCGAGCCTGCTGACCTACCAACGCGCCATCATCAACGCCGTCGCGGACGGCGACGGCACGGCCGCCGCCGCGGTGACCGGCGAGTCCCTGGACGCCGCCATGGAGCGCATCCGCAGCACCCTGTCCGACTGAGCGACCGGCCGAGCGGCTGACCGGCTGACTCGCCGGAAATACGTTCGACCAGCAGTTATATCCACAGAAATTCCCCGGAATCCCCGGGGAATTTTTTATGCCGAACCCTTGTGTGATTTGTGATCACAGAATACTGTGGCGGGAACAACAGCGGTTCCCTGCCACTCTCGGACCCCTGTTGACTACACCCCACACCCCACGATCCCTCGACAACGTCATCCCCACCCCATCGTCCAACGCTCTCCGCTCTACCCCGATCACCACACACCGCAGCACAAGGAGCATCCCATGAAGGACGCAGTCATCATCGGAGGAGGTCTTGCCGGACTCTCGGCAGCATGGCGCCTCAGGCACTGGGACACCCTCGTCCTCGAATCGTCCCCCCGCACCGGCGGCCGCATCCGCTCCGAGAAGCGCGGCCCGTTCTTCCTGAACTGGGGCGGACACGTCTTCAGCGGTCCCGGCAGCTCCACCGACGAGCTGCTCAAGGAGTCCGGCACCCGTTTCGTCGAGGTCCCCGGCAACCTCGCCGGTCTGCACATGAACGGCAAGATGCTGCTCAAGGGACCGGCACAGACCTACCCGCTGCGAGTCCCCCTGAAGCTCAGGGACCGGATCAGCATGTTCACCGCCGGCGCCAAGGTCAGCCTGGACGTCCTGCGTTACGCTGCCGCCGTCCGCAAGCGTCCCGGCGAGAGCGGCGAGACCCGCCAACAGCGGATCTACGACTTCGAGAACACCCGCTCCTTCTCCGACTACCTCGGCGACATCTCCCCGGAGGCCGAGGCGCTGTTCACCCCGACCGTGACCCGGTCGGCCGGTGACCCGCACCAGATCTCCGCCGGTGCCGGCATCGGCTACTTCAGCCTTGTCTGGAATATCGGCCAGGGCCTCAACCGGTCCATCGCGGGCGGGCCGTCCACCCTCACCGAGAACCTCGCCGCCGCCCAGTCCGGACGCATCATCACCGAGGCCGACGTGCAGGAACTCACCCAACACGACGGCTACGTCACCGTCCGCTACCGCAAGGACGGCGCCGACCACGAGGTCAACGCCCGCACCGCGGTCATGGCCACCCCGGCCCCGGTCAGCCACCGCATCGGCGTGGACCTGCGCCCCTCCCTGCGAGAGGCACTGTCCAAGGTGCAGTACGGCGCCTACGTCTCCGCGGCCTTCCTCACCAACGAGACCACCCCGAAGGCCTGGGACTCCGCCTACGGCATCGCCACCCCGAAACGGTCCTTCAACATCGTCCTCAACCAGGGCAATGTCGTCCACGGTCTGTCCGACAAACGGCGGCCCGGAGGATCGATCATGGTCTTCTCCCCCGCCAGCCTCGCCGACCGGCTGCTGCCGCTGAGCGACGAGGAGATCACCGATATCTACATGCGCGACCTCGAGGAGGTCCTGCCCGGGTTCTCCGACATCGTCACCGAGAGCCACATCCAGCGCTGGCCGCTGGGCGCCCCCTACTGCTTCCCCGGACGCGCCGCGATCCAGGAGGAGCTGATGACTCCGGAGGACCGGGTCTTCCTCGCCGGCGACTACCTCGGGAGCCTCTACACCGAGACCGCCATCACCTCGGCGTTCACCGCCGCCCAGCGCGCGGCGAGCATCCTTGCCACCGAGTCCCAGTACCGCCGCAGCGGCGGGGTGACTTACGGTGCCGCCACCGGCACCGACGGCTGGCTGCAACCCGGTGCCGACACCCTCGCCGAGTCCCCGGCGCCGCACCCTCTGGCCGATTCCGTGGCACCCTTCCAGCCCGCCGATGCCTCAGCAGACCCGGTGCTCACCGCCCTGTCGGACGGACGCTCCGCGACCGCCACCCCACCGGCAGCGGCCCTGTAACCCCGGCAACCACCCGAACCCAGCATTCACACAGCCCTCATCCCAGGAGAAGAACATGACCCTCAACACCCCGTCCGACCTCCGCGGCGTCCTCACCGCCCTGTCCACCCCCTTCGACGCCGACGAGAACATCGACATCGACCTGCTGAAGAAGGTCGTCGACCGTTCCATCGACAACGGCGTCGACGGTGTCGTCGCCGGCGGCTCCACCGGCGAGTTCGCCATGATGAGCACCGAGGAGCGCCTGCTGCTGGTCGACACCGTCACCGAGCACACAGCCGGACGCGTCCCGGTGATCGCGCAGACCGGTGCCACCACCACCGGTCAGGCCATCCGCTTCTCCAAGGCCGCCGAGAAGTCCGGCGCCGATGTCCTGATGCTGGTCACCCCCTACTACGAGCCGCTCACCCTCACCGAAACCCTCGACTACATCCGCGAGGTCGCCTCGTCCGTCGAGATCCCCGTGATGCTCTACAACATCCCCGGCGCGACGGGCGTGAACCTCTCCGCCGACGACGCCGGTGCCCTGGCCGACGAGTTCGAGAACATCCGGTACATCAAGGACTCCAGCGCCAACTGGGAGCAGGCTCTGCAGCTCATCCACCACCACGGCGACCGTCTCGGCACCTTCATCGGCTGGGACTCCTACATCTACAGCGCCCTGCTCGAGGGCGCCGCCGGAGTCATGGCAGGTGCGGCGAACGTCGTCCCCTCCGAGATCGTCGAGGTCGTCCGGCTGATCAACGCCGGTGACGCCGCTGCCGCATTGGACGCCTGGAAGCGGGTCTATCCCGTCATCGACACCATGATCACCCAGGACTCCTTCATCTCCGCGGTGAAGGCCGGACTGCGCCACCAGGGTCTGCCGGTGGGCTCCCCGCGTCGTCCCATGGCGGACGTTCCCACCGAGGCCGACGCCGCCATCGGCGAGGCCATCGCCCGTCTCGCCGACGCCTGACACCACGAACCCACCCACACCCCGACAGGAGATTCCCGTGACTGACGTCCTCCGTTCCGACCGTCCCCTCACCACCGCCGACGACCTGCCTCCGCTCACCCACTTCATCGACGGCGCCTTCCGGGACGCCGCCTCGTCCGGCACCGCCACCGTGGTCAACCCGGCCACCGGCGAGGTGCTCGCCAATGTCGCCCGCGGCACCGTCGAGGAGGTCGACACTGCCGTCGCCGCAGCGTCCGACGCCCTGGTTGCCTGGCGCGAGACCACCCCGAAGGACCGGGCGGACCTGCTCAACAAGCTGGCCGACATCGTGGAGGAGAACGCCGACCTCCTGTCGCGGCTCGAGTCCGCCAACGGCGGCAAGCCCAAGGAGGTCGCCGACGACGACGTCGCCGGCACGGTCGACGTCCTGCGTTTCTCCGCCGGTGCGGCGCGTGCCTACACCGAGCTCGGCGCCGGGGACTACGTGGCCGACCACACCTCCTACATCCTGCGCGAGCCGCTGGGTGTCGTCGGCGCGGTCGTTCCGTGGAACTACCCGCTGCTCATGGGCGCCTGGAAGTTCGCCCCGATTCTCGCCGCGGGCAACACCCTGGTGCTCAAACCGTCCGAGCAGACTCCGCTGAGCATGCTGAAGTTCATCGAGCTCATCGCCGACGTCCTGCCCGCCGGTGTCTTCAACGTCGTCACCGGCAAGGGCTCGGTCGTGGGCAACCGCCTCGCGAACCACCCCGATGTCGCGATGATCGCCCTGACCGGCAGCGTCGGCAGCGGGCAGTCCGTGGCGACCGCCGCGGGTGACTCGCTGAAGCGCGTCCACCTGGAGCTCGGCGGCAAGGCCCCGCTGGTGATCTTCGAGGACGCCGACCTGCCTGCCGCCGCGGAGACCATCCGCGAGGCCGGTTACTGGAACTCCGGGCAGGAGTGCGGCGCCGGTACCCGCGTGCTGATCCACGAGTCCGTCGCCGAGGAGTTCACCCGGCTGCTGGTGGAGCAGGTCTCCACCTTCACCGTCGGCGACCCTGCCGCCGGGGAGGACGTGGAGATCGGCCCGCTGGTCTCCCAGGGGCACTTCGACCGGGTCGTCGGTTTCCTCGACCGCGCTGTCGCGGAAGGCGCGACCGCAGCCATCGGCGGCGGTGCTCTCGAGGGTGACGGTTTCTTCGTCGCACCGACGGTGCTCACCGGCGTGGAGCCTGGGACGGAGGCGGCGTCCGAGGAGATCTTCGGCCCGGTCGTGACCGTGGAGACCTTCGCCGACGAGGACGAGGCGATCCGTCGGGCGAACGAGACCCCCTACGGTCTCTCCGCCTCGGTGTGGACCACCGACGCCGCCCGGTCGATCGACGTTCCGCGGAAGATCGACGCCGGGACCGTGTGGGTCAACTGCCACCTGGTCCTGGCCAACGACGTCCCGTGGGGCGGCTTCAAGGGGTCCGGTTACGGCCGCGACCTGTCGCTCTACGCGCTGCAGGACTACTCGCGCACCAAGCACGTGCAGATCAACCACGCACGGAGGTAGGTTGCCGGTGCGGCTGTCCTACATGGTAGGACGCCGCACCACCCGCCACCGACCGGTACCCGCAGGCTCGGAGACGAAAGCACTCCGAGTCAATGGCGTCAGGGGGCTCAGGGGCGCTGGAGTGCTGACAGGTTCAGTGACCGCGGCGAAGGGCCGGGTGGGAAGGCTGAAGCGATCGCGGAGATGACGGGTCATGGTCGTACCAGTCCCCTTTCTGATGAGTGGGCGCGTGCGCACCGACGCCGGTCAGCGCCGGATCACACCGGGTATGACCGAGTATCAGCCAACCAGCTGACACCATCCGGTCGGGAACCCGTGACCCAGCGGCACATTCCCTGACGATTCGCCGTCAATGTTCGAACGGCAACGTCAACAGGGTGAGGTGTAGGACCTGTCGTCGTTGAGCAGCCGGGCGTTACCGCGGCCCTGCGCCTCCGCAGCGCAAAGCGCGGAACGGTCGTCGCCGTAATCGATGACGACGGGCGTCACTGTCGTCCCGTCGACGTTCGCCCTCAGTGAGGGGCAGTCCCCCGGTTCCAGTACGACCGCTCCCGGGTTCTGCGCCACAGCGTCGCTGATCTCCTGGTCGTAGCCGGGGCTGTTGCCCATTACCGAGTTGACGATGAGGACGCCGCGACCATCACAACTCAGCCCGCCATTGAGGTTGCCGCGGTCACCGGTGCTCGATTCCCTGGGCTCCGCGCTCCTGCCACCAGTCTCGTCGGCTTCTTCGTTTTCGGCCCCCGACGAAGTGGTGACCGTGACTGTCGTGACGGTGCTCTCAGCGTCAGCACCGTCAGACTCCTCGCTGTCTTCGGCACCCGGGGCACCCGGAGCATCCGGAGCATCCGGAGCATCCGACACGGTCGTGAACGCCGGCCCTGCAGAAGTGTCCCCATCCTCATCGTCCTGCAGGAGATACCAACCACCGGCGGTGGCACCGACGACAAGCACGGCAGCGGCGATGCCGGCAACCGCACCCCCTGTCCTCCGCTTCTTCGGCACCTGCCATGGATTCTGGGAAGGGTCTGGTGACGCCGGCGGTTGTCCCCAGCTGTTACTCACGGCCATCTCCTTGTGTCGGTTGACTAACCTGGGAGACTACCAGCGGAACAGAGGAATCACGATCTTCTATCAGACTCGTTTCATGTGATCAGGAAGTCGGCGAACGGAGGCAACAGGAACGGGCTGGGCCGCCCGCCTCTTGCCCGTTGACGGACAACAACGGATCACCACCACGAACTTTTCAACCTTCTCGGTTACCGAGATTCACCCGTCAAACTCCACACTGGAAGTTGATGGAAAACCTATATCCCCCTACGGTAAATGCGTTCACCTGAGCGAAACGCTCTGACGGAACACGTGAAACTGAAAGGGGAATGAGTGAGCCAGTACGAGGACTCTGACAACACCGAGCCCGTTGACCGGACGGCGCTCGGCGGCAATCCACGCTCGCCACGCGAGCAACGCCAGCGGGACAACCGCCCACCGACATCCCCCGAGGAACTCTCACGCGGCGCCGGCGAGTTCACCGACCACGCCGACCACAAGGTCAACTGGACCGTGCTGATCATCAGTGCGGCAGTGATCCTCGCGTTCTCGCTGTGGGCCATCATCGCCCCGGACAATGCCGCCGACGTCATGTCCTCGGTCGTGGATGCCATCGCCTCCGGGTTCGGCTGGTACTACGTCCTCACCGTCGCCATCGTCATCGGCTTCGTGCTGTGGGTCGCGCTGTCACGCACCGGAATAGTCCGCCTCGGGCCGGACCATGCCCGACCGTCGTACAGCCTCTTCACCTGGGTGTCGATGCTCTTCGCCGCCGGTGTGGGCATCGACATGCTCTTCTACTCGGTCACCGGCCCGATCACCCAGTACATGACCCCAGCCAACGCCACCCCGGAGTCGGCGGAGGCCACACGCGACGCCGTCGTCTGGACCATGTTCCACTACGGCATCAGCGGTTGGGCGATGTACTCCCTGCTCGGCGCGGCGATGGGCTACTTCGCCTTCCGCTGGGGTATGCCGCTGTCCATCCGCGCCGCCCTGTACCCGCTACTCGGCAAACGTGTCCGCGGACGTACCGGACACACCATCGACATCATCACCCTCGTCGGCACAGTCATGGGCGTGGCCACCTCCATGGGCATCGGCGTGGTCCTGCTCTCGGTGGGCTTCTCGAAGCTCTTCGGACTGCCGGACGGCCTGGGTCTGCAGATCGCGCTCGTCGGCGTCGCCGTGGTCATCACCGTGGCGGCCTGCACCTCGGGCGTGGACAAGGGCATCCGCATCATCTCCGAGATGAACCTCTGGGTCGCAGGAGCGATGATCCTCTACATCATCGTCACCGGGAAGACGTCCTTCCTGCTCAACACGATGGTCTCCAACGTCGGTCGGTTCGTGAACACCCTGCCCGAGCGCACGATGGAGACCATGGGCTACGAGGCCGAGGGCGCCGAATGGATGGGAGGCTGGACCCTGTTCTTCTGGGCGTTCTGGCTGGCCTGGGGACCGTTCGTGGGAGTCTTCCTCGCCCGGATCTCCCGAGGCCGGACGCTGCGAGAGTTCATCATCGCCGCCATCACCGTCCCCGTCATCTGCGACTTCCTCATCGTCACCACCTTCGGCAACTCCGCCCTCTACGAGGTCCTCCACGGCAACACCTCCTTCGCCGAGGAAGCCATGGACTCACCGGAACAAGGCTGGTACTCGCTGCTGGAGATGTTCCCCGGCGCGACGTTCATCATCGGCCTCGCCACCCTCTCCGGACTGCTGTTCTACCTGACCAGCGCGAACTCGGGCGCGATGGTGATGAGCACGTTCTCCGCGTCCATCCCGGATCCCGCGCAGGACGGCCCGAAGTGGCTTCGCATCTTCTGGGCACTGGTCACCGCTGTACTCACGGTGGCGATGCTCGTCGCCGGCGGCGTCACCACCATGGAGCACGCCACCCTGATCTTCGCCCTGCCGGTGACGATCATCGCCTACCTGGTCATGATGTCCTTCTCGAAGGCTCTGAGGATGGAGCGGGTGCAGATGGACGGCACCCTGCCGCTGCACCGTGGCGCCAGCCGGGAGCGCACCTGGCGGCAGCGTCTCGCCGGTATGCGCCACTACCCGGACGCCGCGGAGATCCGGGAGTTCACCTCCGACACGGTGGCTCCTGCCCTCGACGAGGTGCACGGCGAGTTCACGCGACTGGGCTATGACGCGACGCTGACCAGCGGCAAGGACGCCGTAACCACTCTTCCCACCTGGACGTTGCTGGTGGACATGGCGCACAACCGCAGGTTCCAGTACATGGTCGCGCCGGTCATTACCCCGATCCCGTCCTACGGTGGACGCCGTGCGCAGACCGATGAGACGTACCTGCGTCTCGAGGTCTTCGACCAGACCGGTACCCAGGGATACGATCTCAGTGGTCTGACGAAGCAGCAGGTGGTCGAGGACGTCATCGACCGGTATGAGGAGCACCTCGGGTTCCTCTCCGCATCAGCATCCTCGGACACCCACTCCCGGCTCACTCCCCCGGTGACACCGGTCGCCGAACCAGCCTTGATCAAGGACGACGACCAGGGGTGACCCCCAGGTAGGACAGGCAGTTCTCCACGGAGGGTTTCGCGTCTCAGCCCACGTAGGCCGGCCGGGCCCCCGGGAACCCGGCGCGGATGTTTCGGCGTCTTGCAGCCGCGACCACCTCGAACTGCATCCCCTGATCCTGACGCCTACGTTCAGCTGGATCGTCGGCGCGCCTGCCGTTGCTCTCCATACGGTTCCTTCCGGTGTCTCCGGGTATCTGGCGATGACACCAACGGAGTCTGCCGGGCGCACCTCGACGGGGCGTGGGAGCGGTGTTGCGTCCCGGTACGGAGTTGCTGACGACCACCGTGGGGCCAGATGTACGTTCCATGTGTGGGTACCCCCCTCCGTCTCCGTCCGAGGCGGCAATCTCCGTCAACATTTGGCCCCTTCGATGGCAGCAGACAGCCCGAATGTTGATTGAGAGTGTCACTCTCGGCCGCGCCCCGGACCTTCCTACCCTGCCCGGAACAGCATGATGCGTCCTATTTCGGACGTCCCGCTGCCAGGCATCCACCCAAAATAGGACGGAAGGTGCCGATCGCGCCGCTCCCCGGGTCTCGGCCCCGGAGACGCGAGAACCCCAGGAGAGGACGGTTCCTCTCCCGGGGTTGTCGGTGTGGTTCGGCGCCGGATCAGCCGATACGCCACTCCCCGACCACGAAGGCCTGGGCGACCGGGCCGTCGTGCGACATGCTCAGCTGCCACACGGCATGACCCGCGCCGTCGGCGCCGCCGTACTTCCCAGCCAGCGCACCGGAGACGATCGACGCCAGTGGCTCGTGCAGCCGGATGTACGGCCGGCCCCAGCGGTCCTTGACCACCTCGATCTGCGCCCAGTCCATCTGTGCCCCGGGGATTTCGTCCCCGGCGTCGGCCAAGGTCCAGGCCTTGTAGAAGGCCTCCTTCGCCGCCCAGCGTGCCGCCAGGTGCTGCGCCAGGTTCCCGCTGGTCTTCGCCAGTCGGTTGCACTCGCGCCGTTCGGCACCGCTGAAGGACGCCGCGAACTTCGAACCCGGCAGGTCCAGCTGCTCGGTGAAGGACGGGATGTCGACCACGTCGACACCTATACCGAGAATCACCGCAGCAGTCCGTCCTCACCGGCGCGGGAGTCCGGGTTGAGCAGCATCTCCGGCTCGGCGACGTCGATGTCGACGTCGGCGGCGAAGCGACGGTGCTCGATCTCCTCGAACAGTGCCCGGTGGCCGAGCATGCCGGCCTCGCGACGTCGCACACCGGCACGCAGTCGGTCGGATGCCTTCGCGACCCATGCCGACGCGGCCTCGGAACCGAGCTGGTTCTCCACCGCCACACGGAAGGCCTCCGGGTGCACCAGCGCCAGCAGCGCGGACACGTGGCCGAAGCCCAGCGAGGTCAGCAGACCCGCCTTCACCGTGCGGTTGAGCTGCAGCGGCTCGCGCAGCCACACCAGGTTCGGTGCGGACGCCATCTCCGGGTCCACGCAGTCCAGCGAACGGTTCGCCGGGATCCGCGAGGTGCGGAACATGTCGCCCAGGCCGGCGGTCTGGAACACGGCGGCACCACCCTTGGCGTGACCGGTGAGCGTCTTCTGGGAGACGACGTACATCGGGTTGCCCTCGGTACGGCCCATGGCCTGCGCCAGGCGGGTGTGCAGACGCGACTCGTTCGGGTCGTTGGCGTTGGTGGAGGTGTCGTGCTTGGAGACCACGGCGATGTCGTCGGCACTCACACCGAGCGACTCCAGGTCGCGGGACAGACGCGAGTCCGTGCCGCCGCGTCCTGCCGCGAGCGCACCCTGCCCCGGGGCCGGGATGGAGGTGTGCGCACCATCGGCGAAGGACGAGGCGTAGCCGACCACGGACTGCACCGGCAGGCCGAGGCGGGCGGCGACGGAACCGCGGGCCAGCAGGATGGTGCCGCCACCCTGTGCCTCGACGAAGCCGCCACGGCGACGGTCGTTGGCACGGGAGTAGAAGCGCTCGTTGAGGCCCTTGGCGGCCATCGCGTCGGAGTCGGCGGTGGCGTTCATCGACGCGAAGCCGCTGATGGACTCGACGTTGATGTCGTCGGTGGCACCGGCGACGACGAAGTCGGCCTTGTGCAGCTTGATCTTGTCCACGCCCTCCTCGACGGAGACCGCGGCGGTCGCACAGGCGCCGACCGGGTGGATCATCGAACCGTAGCCGCCGACGTAGGACTGCATGGTGTGCGCGGCGACGACGTTCGGCAGCGTCTCCTGCAGGATGTCGGACGGGATGTCCTCCTCCAGGAAGCGGTCGACGAAGAGCTTGCGCATCGAGGTCATGCCACCGAAACCGGTGCCCTGGGTCATGGCGATGTCGGACGGGTGCACGGCCTGCAGGATCTCGGCCGGGGTGAAGCCTGCCGAGAGGTAGGCGTCCACGGCGGTGACGAGGTTCCAGATGGCGATGCGGTCCACGGCCTCGATCATCGAGGCCGGCACGCCCCAGCGGGCCGGGTCGAAGTCGGTCGGGAACTGACCGCCGACCTTGCGGGCCAGGGTGGCCCGGCGCGGGACGCGCGTGCGGGCACCCGGCAGGCGGGTCACGCTCCACTCGCCGGTCTCCTCGTTGAGGTTGGCACGGGTGAAGGTCGGGTCGGTGTCGACGAAGGACGCGGCGTCCTCGGCGGAGTCCACGGCGAAGGTGACCTCGCGGTCGAGGAAGATCTCGACCTCCTGCGGGGTCTTCAGGTCCTCCAGCGCGACGTCGCTGACGAAGGTACGGACACCGGCGCGGGCGGCGACCTCGTCGCGGTAGCGGGTGAAGATCTCCTCCTCGGGAACGATCTCGCCCTTGTCGTCGTACCAGCCGGCGACCGGGGTGTCCTTCCAGGTCAGAAGGCCGGTCATCCAGGCCAGCTCGAGGACGCCGGCGGCGGTCAGGTCGACGGAACCGTCGGCCTGGATACCGTACTCGGCTTCGAAGCGGGTACGTCCGGAGCCCCAGGCGCTGATCTCGCCGAGACCCACGACGACGATCATGTCGTCGAGGTCCTGGGTGACTTCGCCCCAGGCGGAGTCAGCGGCACCGCCGAAGTCGGCGCCGGTCGGCTGGACGGCGCGGACCGGGGAGGGCAGCGCGTTGACGGTCACCGCAGCGGCGTCGGCGTCAGCAGCGTCAGTACCAGCAGACGCGGCCTGCTCGAAGGCACCGTCGGCGATGGCCTGCTCACGCAGCTCGGTGAGGTTGATCTTGTCCAGACCACCGGTCAGGTCGGCGTCGACCGGGCCGGCGGCAGCGGCAGAACGGGTCTCCTCGGAGCACAGGGAGACCAGCTCACCGGCGATGTCGGCCGGGGTCCACACGCGCACACCGGCAGCGACGGCGGCGTCGACCAGCGGGTCGTTGCCACCCATCAGGCCGGTGCCGGAGACCCAGCCGATCCGCGGGTGGGCGATGGTGACGCGGCCACCCCACGGTTCGTTGGACCACTTGTTGCAGATGGCGTCGAAGGCGGCCTTGGTCTCACCGTAGGCACCGTCGCCACCGAAGGTGCCGCGGTTCGGGGAGCCCGGCAGCACGACATGCAGACGGTGGGCCAGGTTGGCCTCGTGGCCGATGCGGGACAGGGCGGTGAAGGACCGCTCCACGCTCCACAGCAGCAGTCGGGCCTGGGTCTCGGCGTTTCCGCC
>DXGC01000040.1 GCA_019114135.1 Candidatus Corynebacterium avicola | reverse complement strand
ACTGCCACATCACGCCGGCGTCCTCCGGGGAGCCGAAGTTCAGGCAGTTCGACAGCGCGACCGGGGTCGCACCGGTGACGGAGACGTTGCGGAAGGCCTCGGCCAGGGCCAGGCGCGCACCGGTGTTCGGGTCCAGCTTGGTGTACCGGCCGGAGGCGTCGGTGGCGACGGCGATGCCGCGTCCGGTCTCCTCGTCGATACGCAGGACGCCACCGTCGGCGTTCTTCGCCAGCACCGTGTTGCCGCGGACGTAGCGGTCGTACTGCTCGGTGATGTACGCACGCGAGCACAGCGCCGGGGAGGACGCCAGGTCCAGCACCGCCTGGCGCACGGCCTCGACGGTGGCCGGACGGGCCAGCTCCGGGGCGGTGTTCAGTGCGTCCTGGGTCTCCTGGCGGGCGTAGGGACGCTCGTAGACCGGGCCCTCGTCGGCCATGGTGGCGGCGTCGGCGTCGACGACGATCTCACCCTGGTGCTCGATAACCAGGTGGTCGCCGTCGGTGACCTCGCCCAGGTCGGAGGCGATGACCTCCCACTTGGCGCAGATCTCCATGAAGGCATCGACGTTGTCCGGGGTGACGACGGCCATCATGCGCTCCTGCGACTCCGAGGACAGGATGTCGGCGGCGGACATGTTCTCGGCGCGCAGGTGCACGTTGTCGAGGTTGATGTGCATGCCACCGTCACCGGCAGCGGCCAGCTCGGAGGTGGCGCAGGACAGTCCGGCACCGCCGAGGTCCTGGATGCCGACGACGACGCCGGCGTTGTAGAGGTCCAGGCAGCACTCGATGAGCACCTTCTCGGCGAAGGGGTCGCCGACCTGCACGGCCGGGAGCTTGCGCTCGGCCCCCTCCTCGAAGGTGTCGGAGGCCAGCACGGAGACACCACCGATGCCGTCCAGGCCGGTACGGGAACCGAAGAGGATCACACGGTTGCCGACGCCGGAGGCGAAGGCGAGCTTGAGGTCGTCGCTCTTCAGCGTTCCGACGCACAGGGCATTGACCAGCGGGTTGCCGGCATAGGAGGCGTCGAATACGGTTTCGCCGCCGATGTTCGGCAGGCCCAGGCAGTTGCCGTAGCCGCCGACGCCGGCCACGACGCCGGGCAGGACGCGCTGGGTGTCCGGGGCGTCCGCGGCGCCGAAGCGCAGCTGGTCCATGACGGCGACGGGGCGGGCACCCATGGCCATGATGTCGCGGACGATGCCGCCCACGCCGGTCGCGGCACCCTGGTAGGGCTCCACGTAGGACGGGTGGTTGTGGGACTCCACCTTGAAGGTCACGGCATTGCCGTCGCCGATGTCGATGACGCCGGCGTTCTCGCCGATGCCGGCGAGCATCTTGGACTGCATCTCAGGGGTGGTGGTCTCACCGAAGTAGCGCAGGTGCACCTTGGAGGACTTGTAGGAGCAGTGCTCCGACCACATCACCGAGTACATGGCCAGCTCGGCGGCGGTGGGGCGACGTCCGAGGATGTCGCGGATGCGCTGGTACTCGTCGGCCTTCAGGCCGAGCTCCGCCCAGGGCTGCTCCAGGTCGGGGGTCTCTGCGGCGTTGGCGACGGTGTCGTTGTGGACTGTCATTGATCTTCCTCGATCTTCCTCGATCTTCGTCAGCAGACTTACGCGACGCCCGCACCGGCGGTGCCGACGGCGGACAGGAACAGCTCGAGACCGTCCAGCGATGGGCCGGTGAGGGTCTCGACGGCGTGCTCGGGGTGCGGCATCAGGCCGACGACCCGGCCGTTGGCCGAGGTGACGCCGGCGATGTTGTTGACCGAGCCGTTGAAGTTGTCGGTGTAGCGGAAGACCACGCGGCCCTCGCCCTCGAGTTCGGCGACGGTCTCGGAGGAGGCCTGGAAGCGTCCCTCACCGTGCTTGGACGGGATGAGGATCTTCTGGCCCTCGCTGAAGGTGGAGGTCCACGCCGTGGAGGTGTTGACCACCTCGAGGTAGGTGTCCACGCAGTGGAAGTGCAGGCCCTGGTTACGGGTCAGGGCGCCGGGCAGCAGGCCGGCCTCGGTGAGGATCTGGAAGCCGTTGCAGATACCGAGCACGGGCAGGCCCTCGTTCGCACGCTCGACGACCGAGCGCATGACGGGTGCCTGGGCGGCGATGGCGCCGGAGCGAAGGTAGTCGCCGTAGGAGAAGCCGCCGGGGACGACGACAGCGTCGACGTCCTTCAGGTCGGCGTCGGCGTGCCAGAGGCTCACGGCCTCGGCCCCGGCGACGGTCACCGCGCGGGCGGCGTCGACGTCGTCGAGGGTTCCGGGGAAGGTGATGACACCGATGCGGGCCGTCATTACTGGTTCTCCCCGGCGATCTCTGCGGTGACGACCTCGTAGTCCTCGATCACTGTGTTCGCGAGCAGGGTGCTGGCGATGTGCTCGAGGTCCTCGGCGGACACGGTGCCGTCCACCTCCAGCTCGAAGCGCTTGCCCTGGCGGACATCTGCGACGCCCGAGACGCCGATGCGCCCCAGTGCTCGGACGACGGCCTGGCCCTGGGGGTCCAGGATCTCCGCCTTGGGCATGACATTGACAACGACTCGAGCCACGGTGCTTCTCTCCATCAGTGAAGTGTTGGTGATCTGGTGCTGGTGATCAGGGTTGATGATCTGGTGTCGGCTAACGGGGTCTTGAACAACAACCAACCTTACCGGTTGCCCTGGACAGGTCGCGCCCCAGGGGCGGTGCTGCGTACACCTCCTGAACCGCTGCGCCTTCGCAGGGCTCGAGACACTGAAACTCCCGCCCCGGGTCGGTCTCAGTGGGCCGGGACCGACCCGGGGCGGGAGCGAGGTTCAGGTGGAGGTCAGGACTCAGACCTCAGACCGGACGCTAGGGCTTCCATTTGTCCGGGTTGGGCTTCTGTACGGCCGGCTGCGGAGATGCACCCACCGGTTCGATGATCTCGTCATCGTCGGAGGTGTACTCGAAGATCTTCTTCCGGTCGAGCACGGCATGTGCCTGCTCCAGGTCGATGGACTTCGTCCACTTGCCGACCAACAGGGCGGCAACGGCGTTACCCGTGTAGTTCGTCAGGGAGCGGGCCTCCGACATGAAACGGTCGATACCGACGATCACCTCGACACCACTCAGCATCTCCGGACGGTGCGCCTGTAGGCCCGCGGCCAAAGCGGCGATACCGGCACCGGAGACACCGGCGGCACCCTTGGACGCGATGATCATGAACAGCAGCAGGCCAACCTGCTCACCGATGCTCAGGGGGATGTCCATGGCGTCCGCGATGAAGATCGAGGCCATCGTCAGGTAGATCGCCGTACCGTCCAGGTTGAAGGAGTAACCGGTCGGCACCACGATGCCCACGGTCGACTTGTCGACACCTGCGAACTCCATCTTCTGCATGAGCTGCGGAAGTGCCGACTCGGAGGAGGAGGTACCGACGATGAGCAGGTACTCACGGCCGAGGTAGCGCAGGACCTTGAAGATGTTGAGTCCTGTGACCGCGCGGAGGATTCCACCGAGCACGATGGTGATGAAGAGGATGCAGGTGATGTAGAACCCGAGCATCAGGGTGAGCAGCTGCCACACAGCGTCCAATCCCGTGCCGCCGACGACACCGGCCATGGCACCGAAGGCACCGACCGGAGCCACCCAGAGCACCATCGACATGACCTTGAAGACAACCTTCTGAACAAGTTCCACGCCGTAGAGGCAGGGGCCGGCGATCTTGTTGGGCATGGACTGCAGGGCGAAACCGACCAACAGTGCGATGAAAAGGGTCTGCAGGATGGCATGGTTGCCGTCAGTGAAGGCGGAGATCATCGTGTCCGGGATAATCCCGTGGATGAAGCCCAGGATTCCGCCCTCTCCTTCGTCCTCGACGAGGTCGCTTCCGTCTCCACCGGTGAGCGCGAGGCCCTCGCCGGGCTGGATGAAGTTACCGACGATCAGACCGATCCCCAGTGCGAAGGTCGACATGATCAGGAAGTAGACCAGGGCGATACCACCGGCCTTACCGACGGTCGCGGCCTCACGGACGTGACCGATGCCGATGACGATGGTGCAGAAGATGATCGGCGGAATGACCATCTTGATGAGGTCGACGAAGACCGTCCCGAGGAACTTCACTTCCTCGGCTAGCCCCGGGGCGACGAGACCGAAACCGATGCCGAGAAGCACAGCGATGATCACACTGATGTACAGCCAGTGGGACTTGTCCTTGTAACCCTGCGACACGGCTTTGGCAGTCGGAGCGTTCAACGCCATATTGGCGTCACCCAGGTCACCCGGTTTGGGCCCCAGGTCGCCCGGTTCGGGCTTCGGCGAGGGAGAGTCTTTACTAGTCATAACTGCAGGAATCTACGCGCTCACTACCCCCACACAAAGGTGTCCGCCGCCACACTCGGTTCCTCCTCCCCCACCACCTCACTTTCGAGAACTACCAGGTCAGAGGGTGAATAACTTTCACCCTGGTGGTCAGACCACGATTCTGTACTTCACCGACCCCGGCTAGTAGCCACCCCCGGACCCGCCGCCCCGGGGGTGGCATATACCGCCCGGGGTCACCGTCCCCCTATTTATATTCACCTGTTCACAGTTATAGGTTCACAGGCGTTCGGTGGCGCCCATGCGGTCGAGCTCCCAGGCGATCTCGAAGGCGGTCTGCCGCCACTTCTCGTAGCGTCCCGACACTCCGCCGTGCCCGGAGGTCATGTCAGTCTTCAGCAGGAACTCACTGCCACGCTGCTCCTCGGAGACCGCACCGGCGATCTCACGCAGCTTCGCGATCCACTTCGTCGGCTCGACGTACAGCACGCGGGTGTCGTTGAGACCGCTGACCGCCAGGATCGGCGGGTAGGCCTGCTCTGTGACGTTCTCGTAGGGCGAATAGGTCGCCATGTAGTCGTAGACCGTCGGGTCGTGGTACGGATCGCCCCACTCCTCCCACTCGGTGACCGTCAGCGGCAGTTCCGGTTTGAGGATCGAGGTCAGCGGGTCAACGAAGGGGACCACGGCCTCGATGCCGGCGAAGCGGTCCGGAGCGAGGTTCGCCACCGCACCCATCAGCAGACCGCCGGCGGAACCGCCCTCGGCGACCATCTTCTCCGGGGTCGTGTAACCACCCTCGATGAGGTCGTCGGCAACGTCGACGAAGTCGGTGAAGGTGTTCATCTTCGCCAGGGCCTTGCCCTCCTCGTACCAGGACCGACCCATCTCGCCGCCGCCACGCACGTGTGCCACGGCGTAGACCACACCGCGGTCCAGCATGGACAGGCGGAAAACGGAGAAGTACGGGTCCATGCTCGCCTCGTAGGAGCCGTAGCCGTAGAGCAGCACCGGGTTGACCTGTTCCAGGGGCACGTCGGTCCGTCGGATCAGCGACACCGGGATCCGAGCACCGTCGGCGGCGGTGACCCAGTGGCGTGAAGCGGTGTAGTCGGAGGGGTCGAACTCCTCCCCGTCCGGTCCGGGCAGCACGGTCTGCGCCTTACGCAGCATCCGCTCCCCCGTGGTCAGGTCGATCTCCCAGACCTGTGCCGGGGTGATGAAGCTGGTGTAGCTGATACGCAGCACCGGGGACTCCCACTCGGAGTTGCCGACGGTGCCGGTGGAGTAGATCTCCTCGTCGAAGGCGATGCGCTCGAACTCGCCCCAGCCGTCGGCGAGGTCCATCAGGGCCAGCTTCTCCACGGCGTTCTCGCGGGTGGCCAGCACCAGGTGGTCGGCGAAGCAGTCCACACCTTCGACGCGCACATCGTCACGGTGGGCCACGATGACCTCGTAGGACGATGCCGCGTCGAAGTGCGCCATCGGTCCGACCGGCGCCCGGCCGACCTCGCCGTTGGGCAGACCGTCCAACTCCTCACGCACGACCAGCCAGGCGTCTTGACCGGCCACGACCACATGGTCGACGTCGTACTGCACGTCCTTCTCGCGGGGACGCACGCAGGTCAGCTCGGCCTCCGGGTCGGCGTCCAGGTCCAGGTACCAGGTCTCCGAGGTGGTCTTCGAGGCCGTGGAGACCAGCAGATACCGCTCCGAGCGGGTCACCCCGACGCCGGTCCAGTAGTGCTCGTCCTCCTCCCGGAAGACGCACACGTCGTCGCTCTCCGGGGTGCCGATGCGGTGGCGCCAGATCTCGTGGGGACGCCAGGCATCGTCGACGCGCTGGTAGAAGAGGTAGTCGTCACCGACCCAGGTCGCGCCGTAGGCGAGACCCTCGAGCCGGTCGTCCAGCAGTTCGCCGGTCCTCAGGTCCTTGATCTGCAGGGTGAAGCGCTCGTCGCCGACGTTGTCCACGGAGTAGGCCAGCAGCGTGCCGTCCAGGGTGACGCTGGCGGCACCGAGGCTGAAGAAGTCGACGCCCTCGGCCAGGACGTTGCAGTCCAGCATGACCTCCTCGCCCTCGGCGGACTCACCAGGGACGATCTCCGGCGGAGTCCACGGGGATGATGCATCCACCGGGATCCGGCACATCTGGACGTAGCTCTGCCCCTCCTGGGTCCGTGAGAAATACCACCAGTCGCCGGAGCGCACCGGGACGGAGAGGTCGGTCTCCTGGATACGCGACTTCACCTCGGTGAAGATGGCGTCCTCCAGCGGCTTGAGGTGGCTGGTGCGCGAGGCGGTCCAGGCGTTCTCCGCCTCGAGGTGCGCGCGGACGGCGGGGTCTTCCTTCTCCCGCAGCCACTCGTAGTCGTCCTGCACGTCCCGGCCGTGGAAGGACCGGGTGAAGGGGACCTTCGCCGCGACCGGCGGCAGGGCCGTCACGGTCACCGGGGCATCAGCGGCGTCAGAGATGGAGGCGTCGGACGGGGTAGTTGAATCCATGGTCCACGATCGTAGCCCCCGCCCCGGACACGTGGCTCAACGGTCGGTGCAGGTGCCGATCCAGTCGGCGAAGCGGTTACCGGAGATCCGCTCGTAGGCCTCCACGTAGCGCTCGCGGGTGGCCTCGACGACGGAGCCCGGCAGCTCCGGCGGCGGGGTGCCGCCGTCCGGGTCCCAGCCGGACTTCGCGCCCGTCAGCCAGTTGCGCACGTACTGCTTGTCGAAGCTCGGCTGCACCTTGCCGACCTCGTAGGAGTCGGCGGGCCAGTACCGCGAGGAGTCCGGGGTGAGGACCTCGTCGGCGAGCACCAGGTTGCCCTCGGTGTCCAGCCCGAACTCGAACTTCGTGTCGGCCAGGATGATGCCGTGCTCCGCGGCGATCTCGGCGGCGCGGGAGTAGATCTCGATGGACGCCCGGCGCAGCTCCTCGGCACGCTCGGCGCCCAGGTCCTTGACCACACGGGAGAAGGGGACGTTCTCGTCGTGGTCGCCGATCTCCGCCTTCGTCGCAGGAGTAAAGATCGGTTCCGGCAGGCGGGACGCCTCGGTCAGGCCCTCGGGCAGTTCCACACCGCACACCGCACCAGTGGCCCGGTACTCCTTCAGCCCGGAACCGGTGAGGTAACCGCGCACGACGCACTCGAAGGGCAGCATCTCCAGCTTGCGGCAGATCTGGGCCCGACCGAGCACGCTCTCGGGGATACGCGGGTCGTCCGCCGGACCGGCGAGGTGGTTTGGGACGTCGAGGGCGGCGAAGAAGAAGTCGCTCATCGCGGTGAGGATGCGGCCCTTGTCCGGGATCGGGCTGTCCAGGATGAAGTCGTAGGCGGAGATCCGGTCGGTGGCGACCATCAGCAGGGTGTCCTGGTCGATCTCGTAGATCTCGCGGACCTTCCCGGCGGAGAAGTGGGAGTAGTCGGAGATGTCGGGGCGCGTCTGTTGCATGGCCTGCAGAGTGTAGTCCCCACCCGGGGCAAAGGCCACGAGAGCAGACCCTTTCACCGACCATTCTCCGGGGGAAACAAGATTCACGCAGGTCGGAAACCTGGACGAAATCTGAATGACCCTCCCGTGTTCACTTTCCGGTCCTAGAATGTTCAGACAACAGCATCGGACGGGCCCCGTCCCGCCCGTTTTCTACGACTGTGAAAGACGTTTCAATGAGAATCCGACCACGACCGCGTCGGGCTCTGGCGGCGACACTGACAGTGCTCGCCTTGGGGCTCACCGCGACCGCATGTGTGCCGGAACGGGATGACATCCCCTCCGAGTACATCACTTTCTTCGGCGGCGAACCACAGAATCCGCTGAACACGACGAACACCAACGAGAACAACGGCGGGGAGGTCCTCCGGAACCTCTACAGGGGCCTCGTCTACTACACCGAGGAGGGCGAACCCTACAACGCCGTCGCCGAAGAGATCGAGCCGAACGACGACTCCTCCAGCTTCCACGTCACCCTCAAGGACGGCTGGGACTTCACCAACGGTGAACCGGTGACGTCCTCCAGCTTCATCGACGCCTGGAACTACGGCGCGACGGCGGCGAACGCGCAACTCGGCGCCGACTTCTTCGCCGGCATCGAAGGTTATGACGACGTCTCCGACGAGGATTCGGCGGAGACCGAGATGTCCGGCCTCACCGAGATCAACGACCGGGAGTTCACCATTGACCTCTCTGCCCCGGACGCCACCTTCCCGACCCAGCTCGGCTACTACGCCTTCTCTCCGCTCCCCGAGGTCGCCTTCGAGGACATGGACGCCTTCGGTGAGCACCCCATCGGCAACGGGCCGTACATGATGGACGGCGACAACGCCTGGCAGCACAATGTATCGATTCAGATGAAGGCCAACCCTGACTACGCGGGGGAGGACAAGCCGCAGAACCCCGGCATAGCATTCAAGCACTATTCGGACCTCTCCACCGCCTATGCGGACCTTCAATCCGGTGATCTGGACCACATGCTCAATGATGTCGGCCCGAACGCCTACCCGGCCTTCCGCGAAGACTTCCCGGACAGCTACGACGACTCGCCGTATGCGGCCATCCAGAACTTCACCATCCCGGAATCCCTCCCCGGCTTCCAAACCGACGAGGAAGGTCGGCTCCGGCGGGCCGCCATCTCGATGGCCATCGACCGTGACCTCATCATCGAGAAAGTTTACTTCGACGGTCGGCAGACGGCCGAGGACTTCGGTGCCCCCACCCTCGAGGGAGGCATCCGGGACATCCCCGGCAAGGAGGTCCTGACCTACCAGCCCGAGAAGGCCCGCGAACTCTGGGAGCAGGCCAACGAGATCCGCCCCTACAGCGGTGACACCTTCCAGATCGCATACAACGCTGACGGTGGTCACGAGCAGTGGGTTGAGGCGGTGACCAACAGCATCCGGCAGACCCTCGACATCCCCGCCTCCGGCAAGGCCTACGCGACCTTCCAGGCCCAGCGTGACGCAGTCGTCAACAGGACGGTCGACGCGGCATTCCGCTCCGGATGGATCGCGGACTACCCCTCCATCTCCTCCTTCCTGGTCTCCAACTACCGCACCGGCGGCGGTTCCAACGACGGTGACTACTCGAACCCGGAGTTCGACGACCTGCTTGCCCAGGCGTCGTCCGCCCCGGACTCCGAGGCCGCACAGCCCTACTTCGACGAGGCCCAGGCCGTCCTGATGCAGGACTTGCCCCAGATCCCGCTGTGGTACTACTCGGCGACCACCGCGTGGAACCCGGACCTCGAGGACGTCCGGACGAACTGGCAGGGCATGCCGGCCTACACCGAGATCACGAAGGACGGTGAATAAGCCATGGCCTGGTACCTCGGCAAAAGACTCCTGCAACTGATCCCCGTGTTCTTCGGGGCGACCTTCCTCATCTATGCGATGGTCTTCCTCATGCCCGGCGACCCTGTGTTGGCGATGGCCGGTGACAAGGCCGCCGAGCCGGCGGTCCTGGACCAGATCCGTGAGGACTACAACCTCGACAAGCCCTTCATCGTGCAATACCTGCTCTTCCTCGGCGGTTTCTTCACCGGGGACATGGGCAATACCTTCTCCGGACGCCCGGTCACCGAGGTGCTCGGAGAGGCCTTCCCGATCACCATCCGGTTGGCCTTCATGGCACTCGTCATCGAGGCCGTGCTCGGTATCATCTTCGGTCTGATCGCCGGACTGAAGAAGGGGTCGGTCTTCGATTCGACCCTGCTGGTGGTCTCCCTGTTCATCATCGCCGTGCCGACCTTCGTCATCGGCTTCGTCGGCCAGTTCCTCTTCGGCATCCAGTGGGGAGTGATACCTCCGACCGTCGGTTCGGACGGCTCCTTCACCAGACTGTTGCTCCCGGCGATCGTCCTGGGACTGGTGTCCTTCGCCTACGTGCTGAGACTCACGCGGTCCGAGGTGGCGGAGAATCTCCGTGCCGACTTCGTTCGGACGGCCTCCGCCCGCGGCGTCTCCCGGTGGCACGTGATCCGCGACCACGTCCTGCGCAACTCGCTGGTACCCGTCGTCACCTTCCTCGGCGCCGACCTCGCCACGCTGATGGGCGGGGCCATCGTCACCGAGGGCATCTTCAACATCCACGGTGTCGGCGGCCTGGTCTTCCAGTCCGTCAGCATCGGTGAGGCCCCCACCGTCGTCAGCGTGGTCACCATCCTGGTGGTCATCTTCGTGGTGGCGAACCTCATCATCGACCTGCTCTACGCCCTGCTCGACCCGAGGATCCGATATGCCTGACACGAACAACCGCTCTCAGCGCTGGGTCGCCGACGTCACCACCGAAGACGCTCTGACCCGTGACCAACTACTCCCCGACGAGGCACCCGCCGGTTTCTGGGGCACCGCCTGGCGCAACCTGCGCCGTCGGCCGATGTTCTGGATCTCCACAGTGATCCTTCTCATTGTCCTGGCGGTGACCATCGCACCCGGATTGTTCACCAGCGTCGACCCCAACACCGCGACTCTCGAGGACTCCCTCGAGCCCGCCCGCGACGGGCACCCCTTCGGATTCACCCAACAGGGTTACGACGTTTACTCCCGCACGATCTACGGTGCCCAAGCCTCGGTGGTCACCGGCGTGATGACCACCCTTGTCGTCGCACTGGTCGGCACCGTCGTGGGCGCGGCGGCCGGCTACTTCGGAGGGTGGCTGGACGCTGTTCTCTCCCGAATCGCCGACATCTTCTTCGCCATCCCGCTGCTGCTCGCCGCGATCGTCCTGATGCAGATGTTCGACGTGAGCAATGTGTGGACGGTGGTGTTGGTGCTCTCCGCCTTCGGTTGGCCCCAGATGGCCCGTATGGTCCGCGGTGCGGTGCTGCAGGCGAAGAACAACGAGTACGTCGCCGCGTCCCGCGCCCTGGGTCTGTCCCGCACAGGAACACTGCTTCGGCACATCCTGCCGAACTGCCTGGCCCCGATCATCGTGATGATGACCACCAACCTCGGAATCTACATCGTCGCGGAGGCCACACTGTCCTACCTGGGTGTCGGCCTGCCGCCGGAGACCGTGTCCTGGGGTAACGACATCTCCGCCGCGCAGGACGTCCTGCGCGTCTCCCCGGAGATCCTGTTCTACCCCGCCGGCGCCCTGGCAATCACGGTGCTGGGATTCATCCTGCTGGGCGACACCCTCAAGGACGCCCTCGACCCGAAGGAGCGCACCCGATGAGCGGCAACGCAGAAAACACAGCACAGCAGCCCCTGCTGTCGATGCGCGGTGTCGACATCGCCTTCGGCACCCCCAAGAAGCCGCTGCCGACCGTATTCGGCATGGACCTGGACATCTACCCGGGCGAGACCGTCGCGGTCGTCGGCGAGTCCGGCTCCGGAAAGTCCACCACCGCGATGAGCATCATGGGGCTCCTCCCCGGCGGTGGCCACGTCACCGACGGCACCATCACCTTCGACGGTGAGGACATCACCCACGCCTCGCCGAAGCGGTTCACCGAGATCCGGGGAAGCGAGATCGGCCTGGTCCCCCAGGACCCGATGAGCAACCTCAACCCGGTGTGGTCCATCGGCCACCACATCAAGGAGTCGCTGAAGGCCAACGACATCGCCACCGGCTCGGCGGCGCACACCCGCGCCATCGAGTTGATGGAGGAGGCCGGTCTCCCGGCCGCGGAGCAGCGGATCAGCCAGTACCCGCACCAGTTCTCCGGCGGTATGCGCCAGCGCGCGCTGATCGCCTGTGGTCTGGCGGCACGCCCCCAGCTCCTCATCGCCGACGAGCCGACCTCCGCACTCGACGTCACCGTCCAGCGGCAGATCCTCGACCACCTCGACTCGCTCACCGAGGAACTCGGGACCGCCGTCCTACTCATCACCCACGACCTGGGCCTCGCCGCCGAGCGCGCCCAGCGCATCGTGGTGATGAGCCAGGGGCACGTGGTCGAGTCCGGCCCGGCACTGGAGATCCTCCAGGACCCGCAGCACCCGTACACGAAGAAACTCGTCGCCGCGGCGCCGTCGATCGGCGCCCGGCGCGCCGACGCCCAGGTCGTCGACGCACCGGAGGAGGACGAGTCCCCCCTGATCTCGGTGAAGAACCTGACGAAGACCTTCCAGGTGCCCGGTGACAAGCCGTGGCGCAAGGAGGACTTCACCGCCGTGGACGACGTCTCCTTCGACCTGTACCGGGGTCACACCCTGGCCCTTGTGGGCGAGTCCGGCTCAGGCAAGTCCACGGTCGCCCAGATGGTGCTCGGCCTGCTGGACCCGACGGGCGGCGACATCACGTTCGACGGAACGGACGTGACCTCGCTGAGCGGCAAGTCGGAGCTGGCCTTCCGCCGTCGGGTGCAGCCGGTGTTCCAGAACCCCTACGGCTCCATCGACCCGATGTACTCGGTGTTCAACACCATTGCCGAGCCGTTGAAGATCCACGGGGTGGGTTCGAAGAAGGAACGGGAGAAGCGGGTACGTGAGCTCCTGGACCTGGTGGCCATGCCGCAGTCCATGATGGCCCGCTTCCCCGGGGAACTCTCCGGTGGTCAGCGTCAGCGCGTGGCCATCGCCCGGGCCATGGCCCTGGGGCCGGACGTCCTGATCCTCGACGAGGCGGTCAGCGCCCTCGACGTGCTGGTGCAGTCGCAGGTCCTGGACCTGCTGAACAAGATGCAGGACGAGCTGGACCTGACCTACCTCTTCATCACCCACGACCTCGCGGTGGTCAAGCAGATCGCCGACGACACCCTGGTGATGCAGAGTGGCCGCATCGTCGAGCGTGGTGCCACGGACGACCTCTTCGATGCCCCACAGCAGGAGTACACCCGCAAGCTGCTGTAGTCGATCCCCGGTGGGGAGATCCCGCTGCACCAGGGGTAGTCGCCGCGTAAGCAGCTGAAGTTATCGGCATCGCCGAATGCATGAAGGCCGGGGTCCACCCCCGGCCTTCTTTCATGTCCGGGTAACCCGGATGCCGAACGGGGGCGGCGGAACTGAGGGTCGAACCTGCCGGAAGGGCACAGGAAAACGTCTCATCACCGTGGTCGGACCTTATCGAGGGAGGACACAAGGGGCCGTCGGTGACGCCAGATCGTCCTACCCCCGTCTGTTCACCAAACCAATCAAGTCTGGACGAGCGAATGGCATAGTAGGGGAACACCGTCGCTGTGTCGGCGGTCACAGCAGTAGTCCCGCAGTAGCGCCCAACACGACCTCAAGGAGACCCACAGCCGTGGAGAAGCACTCAGTCCGCGTCCACCCGTCAGCCGAGGATTTCCCCCAGAAGGAGCACCTCGCCTGGAAGATCGCCGAGGTTGCGGCCGATCCGGTGGCAGTGCCCGCAGACTCCGCCGAAATGGCGGTCAACCGCATCATCGACAACGCCTCGGTCGCCGTCGCCTCCGTGCTGCGCCGCCCGCCGTCGACCGCCCGCTCCCAGGCCCTGAGCCACCCGTTCTCCCCGGGCGCCACCGTCTTCGGCGTCCCCGGCACCTACTCCCCCGAGTGGGCCGCCCTGGCCAACGGGACCGCCGTCCGTGAGCTGGATTTCCACGACACCTTCCTCGCCGCCGAGTACTCCCACCCCGGCGACAACATCCCGCCGATCCTGGCCACCGCACAGCACAAGGGCCTCAACGGCGGCGACCTGGTCCGCGGTATCGTCACCGGGTACGAGATCCAGGTCGACCTGGTCAAGGGGATCTGCCTGCACGAGCACAAGATCGACCACGTCGCCCACCTCGGCCCGTCGGTCGCCGCCGGTATCGGAACCCTGCTAAAGCTGGACACCGAGACCATCTACCAGGCCATCGGCCAGGCGCTGCACACCACCACCGCCACCCGTCAGTCCAGTAAGGGTCTGATCAGCTCCTGGAAGGCCTTCGCCCCCGCCTTCGCCGGCAAGATGGCCAT
>DXGC01000039.1 GCA_019114135.1 Candidatus Corynebacterium avicola | reverse complement strand
AGCGAGGCAATTGTGAGCAACGAGAACACCAAGGGCGCACGCAAGGTCCGCTCCGGATACGTCGTGTCCGACAAGATGAGCAAGACCATCGTGGTCCAGCTCGAGGACCGTAAGCAGCACGCCCTCTACGGCAAGATCATGCGCACCAACTCCAAGGTGAAGGCGCACGATGAGAACGAGACCGCCGGCGTCGGCGACTTCGTCCGCATCGAGGAGACCCGGCCGCTGTCCAAGGACAAGCACTTCCGCCTGGTCGAGATCATCGAGAAGGCCAAGTAGTCACAGTTCCCCTCGGGAACCACTACTTACCTGACGAAACCCCCGTCCCCGCTCCTTTCGAGGAGCTGGGACGGGGGTTTTCACGTAGTTCAGCGGTGGTGCGGGTGGCAGATCGGCGGAATCCGTTACGGATTGGTCGGGAGGCCGACAGTGAAACACGAAATCCGTAACGTTTTGCCCCTTCCCTCCCGCGGAGTCGGGGTCATAACTTGGGGCCGGGCGGTGGATCCTCGTCGGTGAGTGCTGCCCGCCCCAGGACGGCGAGTTTGTCGCGCCGCCGCTCGTGCAGGGTGTGCGTGCGTAGGTCCCGCCAGTGCCGGTCCAGGGTGGAACCGGACGCCGTGCCGCGCGTCCCGGTCAGTTCGTAGATGCGGGACGCCACGTCCACGGTCAGCCTCCCGGTCGTCACCTTCGCCGCGGCGACCTGGAGGGATGCCTCGGTCGAGGTGACCGACCCGTCACTCGCCCACAGCTTGTCCAGGGCGCGTCCCGCCTTCTCGACCACTGCTTCGGCGGCGAAACGCTGGGCGACAAGCTCGCCGGCGAGGTGCGAGGTCAGCGGATCGGGGTCGTCCTGGTGGGTGAGCTCGAGGGCTGCGTCCAAGGCGGAGGTCGCGATACCGACGTCGATGGCGGCGTGCAGCAGCTGGGCGAAGGCGCCGTAGCCGGGCAGATCCAGGGCCGTGTCGAAGGAGCGCAGAGCGTCCTCGGGGACTCCGACATCGTCGAATATCACCGTGCCGGAGCCGGTGAACTCCTGGCCCAGCGCGGACCAGTCGTCCACCACCGTGAGCCCCGGGGTGTCGACCGGGAGGAACGCCGCCAACGTCTGACGGTCCTCACCGGGGCGTCGCGCAGTCACCACGATGACATCGGCGTAGATCGACCCGCTGCAGAAGACCTTCCGGCCGTTCAGCCGCCCTTCGGACAGGACGACTGGCTCGTCGCTGTCGACCTGGGCATTGGCGATCAGGGTGCTGGCACCGCTGCCGGTGCCGAGCAACTGGTCCGCCCAGTAGCGCTGGGCTTCCGGCGTGTTCGCCGGGTCGGCGTCGTTGAACAGCCACCTGCTGAAGCTCAGGTGGCTCTGGGGGACTTGGCCGAGGGAACCGTCCTGCTGCGCGAGCGCACGGACCCCTGAAGCGATCTCGGACGGCGAAAGCCCCGGCCCGCCGAGCCGCGCAGGAACTGTGGCGGCGAGCAGGCCGGAGCGTTTCAGAGCCGCGACGGCTGTGTCTATCGGGCTGCCGATCGGGCTTTGGTCAGGCATTCACGGAGACCGGGGAGTGGGCGGGCGCAGCAGACTCAGTGCCGGCGCGCAGCGGCTGGATGATCTCCTCGCCGAACCTCCGGACCTCCTCGTCGAAGTGCAGGTAGCCGGTGAGGATCAGGTCGACACCGACCTTACGCAGTTCGTCGATGCGCTCCTCGATCTGTTCACGGGTGCCGATCAGACCGGTACGGAAACCGTCGTTGTACTGGACGAGGTCCTCCAGGGTGGAGTCGGACCACATCCCCTTGCCGTCGGAGGTGGACTGGCCGGCCTGCTTGACCGACTGGCGGAAGCCCTCGACGGCGCCGTGGCTGGCGTTGTCCACGATGTGGCGCAGCTTGTCGTGCGCCTCCTTCTCGGTGTCTTCGAGGATGACGAAGGCGTTCACGCCGATCTTTGTGTCGCGGCCGGCCTGGTCGGCAAAGCGTCGGACATCGTCGATCTGGGCCTTGACCTCGTCGACGGGCTTGCCGTTGATGAAGTACCAGTCGGAGTAGTTTCCGCCGTTGAACTGGGCGGCGGTGGAGTTTCCGCCCTGGAAGAGCTCGGGGGCGACCTTCGGGTGCGGGCTGATGGAGTAGTCGTGCAGGCGGTAGAAGTCACCCTGGAAGTCCGCGTGGTCACTCTCGAAGATCGCGCGCAGGACCTGCAGGAACTCGCCGGAACGTCGGTAGCGCTCGTCGTGCTCCAACCACGGCTCGCCGAACTTCTGGAACTCGTCCTTCAGCCAGCCGGAGACGATGTTCAGTGCGATGCGCCCGTCGTAGAGTTCGGACGCCGTGGTCGCGAGGTTGGCCAGCACCGCAGGCTGCCAGAGGCCGGGGTGGACTGCGGCGATCACCTTCAGTCGTTCAGTGGCCTCCAGCAGCGACAGTGAGAAGCTCACCGATTCGTGCTGGGACTCCGCACCGTAGGAGCCGAGGTAGCGGACCTGGGACAGTGCGTAGTCGAAGCCGGCGTTCTCGGCGTTGCGGGCGAGCTCGCGGTTGTACTCGATGCCCCAGTCGGTGCGCTGTTCGACCTCGGAGACCACGAGGCCTCCGGAGACGTTCGGCACCCAGTAGGCGAACTGGAGGTCTTCGGGGTTTCGGATGGATCCGGTGGACATCGATGAATCAGAGCTCCCCGACGACGTTGACCTGGGACCCGTGGAACACCAGCGGGGTCTCGGACGGTGCCTGCGAGGTCACGCGGTCGACCTCGAGAACGGCGGTGACGTGGTCGCCGGTGTCGAGCTCATTGACGATGTGTCCGGTGAGCTGGACGGCTGAGTCGCCCAGTAGGACGGCTCCGCGGTCGTCGTGCCAGTTGATGTCGTCGAAGCGGTGCTCGATCGGGCCGGCGAGCTGGCGGACGTGGTCCTGGTGGCTGCGGGTCAGCACGGAGATGCCGAGGTGCTCGGCCTTCTGCAGCAGAGGCCAGGACCGGGAGGTCTTCTGGATGCTGACGGCGACCAGTGCGGGCTCGAGGGAGAGGCCGACGTAGGAGCCGACGATCAGTCCGATCGGCTGGCCGTCGACGACGGCGGCGACGGTGGTGATCGGGGTGGGGATGGACGCCCAGGCGGAGCGGAGTTCGGTGGGGGAGGTGGACGGTGCCTGTGCAGCCTGGGCAGTGGGATCGGCGACGGCCGCGGCCGCCTGGGCGGCGGTCTGCGAATCGAGTGATGAAGTCACGATGGGTACTCCTGGTCGTGGTGGACGTGTCGTGGTCGACGTTGCGTGACCACCAGTAGACCATGCGGTCTGTTTCGAGACCAGAGTTGCCCAAAGGGGTGAATGGAAGGGTCTGACCTGCTTAAACGTTCCCGTCGCGCACGCCAGCACTCCAGGCGTAGGGCAGTGCGGTGCCGTCGCCGTCCAGTGCGTACCGGCCGATGGCCTGCTGCTTGTAGATCGCAGGGTTGTGCACCGCCAGGGTGCGGGCGTTACGCCAGTGCCGGTCGAGGTTCAGCTTGTCCGAGACGATGGACGCCCCGCCGGTCTCGAAGATCTCGTTGACGGCGTCCAGCACCAGCGGGATCAGGGAGACCTGCGCCTCGGAGGCGGCCAGCTCCGCGTCGTCGACCTGCTCGTCTGTCCCGCCGAAGGCCTCGTCCACCCGGTCCGCCACGGCGAGTGCGGTGGCGCGGGCGGTGAAGGCTGCGGAGTACACCCGTCCCAGTGCGGCCTGGACCAGCGGGTCCTCCCGCGGCAGGTCCGCCGGGGCGTGGGTGTAGGTCCGTTCGCGGGAGGCCACACGGTCGCGGACGTCGTCGGCGGCCCGCCGGGCGATCCCGGCCAGGGCCACCAGGTGGAACAGCTGCAGGAAGGACGTGTCGGGCTGACGTCCCTCGGTGCCGTAACCACCGGGTGCGACCTGGTCGGCGCTCACCTTGACCTCGCTGAACACGGTGGAGCCCGAGCCGGTGAGCCGCTGTCCGAAGCCGTCCCAGTCGTCGATCTGCTGCACGCCCGGGTCGTCGACCGGCACATTCACCGCCACACGCTCGCCGTCGAGGTCGGCGGAGACGCTGATGACGTCGGAGAACAGGCTGCCGGTGCTGTAGTACTTCGTGCCGTTGAGCAGGTAGGAACCCTCGTTCTCCGGGTCGGGGGTCAGCGTGGTCTGGTAGCGGTCCACCGCACCGTGACCCTTCTCGGAGATGGCGTTGCCGAAGAGCACGCCCGACGACACTTTCCGCAACGTGTCCCGTGCGCCGGCCGCCACGGTCTCGTCCTCGGAGTGTGCCCCGAGCACGGCTGCCTCGACGCTGTAGAAGTGCACGCGCAGTGCCTGGGTGATGTTCGAGTCGGCGACGGCCAGGTCGGTGAGCAGTGAGAAGGTCTGTCGCAGGGTGGCACCGTAGCCACCCAGGTCCTTGGGGACACGCAGCCGGCCGAAGCCACGCTCGCGGAGCAACCGGATCGCCTCGGTCGGCAGTTCGCGGTTGGCGTCGCGGTCGGCGGCACCGGTGGCGATGTGGTCGAAGGCGGGCTGGAAGATCTCGGAGAGCTCCGCGTCGGTGGGGCCCGGATCCGGGATGGAGTATTCGTCGCTGGTCTGCGGGCTGGTGGCGGCGTCGGGGGCGGTGGTGGTCATGGGTGAACTCCTGTCGACTGGTCGGGGTTGGTGGTTGCGGACGGTGCGGATGGTGCAGACTTCGCAGCTCGCTGCAGGTCGCGTCGTGCGGTGTGGGCGGGGTGGTTGTCGGGAACCTTGTCGCCGCGTCCGAAGAGCTCGTGACGCAGCGTGCCTCCTGTGTAGGACGTCGGGTACTCGCCGCGGTCCTGCAGGACGGGGATGACGTGCGTGATCACGTCCTGGAACGTTCCCGGGGTGACGGCGTAGGCCAGGTTGAAGCCGTCGACACCGGTGGCGTCGACCCACTCCTCGAGCTGGTCGGCGACGGATTCGCCGGAACCGACCACGACCGGGCCGAGCCCGCCGATGCCGCCGAACTCGGCGAGCTCGCGGACGGTCCACTCGCTCCCGCTCTCGGCGCCGACGTCCGCAGACTTCTGGAACGCCGCCACCGCCGACTGGATCGCATTGGACTCGATGTCGGCGACCGGGTCGTCCAGGTCGAAGGTGGAGAAGTCCACACCCATCCACCCGGACATCAGGGTCAGGGATCCCTCGTGGTCGATGTAGTTGCGGTACTCGGTGGCCTTGGCCTGGGCCTGCTCGTCGGAGTCGTCGGTGATGATCGTGAAAAGGGCGTAGATCACCACGTCCTCGCGGGAGCGTCCGGCGTCCTCCAGCTTCCTCGTCAGCGTGGTGACGACCTCGGCCAGTTTGTCCTGGGTGGGGGCGGCGACGAACACGGACTCCGCGTGGGTGGCGGCGAAGGTGCTGCCCCGTTCGGACGCTCCGGCCTGGAAGATCACCGGGGTGCGCTGCGGGGAGGGTTCGGAGACGTGGATTCCGGGCACCGAGTAGTTCTCACCGGTGTGGTTGATCGGGTGGACCTTCGAGGCGTCGGTGTACACCCCGGTCAGCGGGTCGGCGAGCACCGCATCGTCCTCCCATGAACCCTCCCAGAACTTGTAGAGCACCTCGAGGTACTCGTCGGCGTGGTCGTAGCGGGCGTCGTGGTCGAAGGTGTCGAGCTGACCGCGCGACCGGGTGTTCTCCGCCGCCGACGGCAGGTAGCCGGTGACGACGTTCCACCCCAGCCGACCGTTGGTCAGCTGGTCCAGGGTGGTGATCCGCCGGGCGAAGGGGAAGGGGTGCTCGAAGGCGGTTCCGGTGGTCAGCCCGAACCCGAGGTGCTCGGTGACGGTCGCCATGGCACTGATGAGCGGCAGCGGGTCATTCACCGGGACCTGCGCGCCGGCCTTCAGTGCAGCCTCGGGGGAGGCCCCGTAGAGGTCGTAGAGGCCGAGGACGTCGGCGATGAAGATCCCGTCGAAGTAGCCGCTCTCCAGCAGCTGGGCGAGCTCCGTCCAGTAGGACAGGTCGTTGTAGCGGTGCGCCTGGTCGTCCGGGTGGCGCCACAGTCCGGGGGACTGGTGCACCACGCAGGTCATGTCGAAGGCGTTGAAGCGGATGCGTCGGGGTTGAGGGCTCATACCCGTGCACCTGCCTTCTCTGACTCTGCTGTCTCTGCCTTCTCCCTGCGGGAGGCCACCAGGTTCTGCACGTCCTCAGCGGTGCGCAGCGTGAGTGCCGGGGCGGTCTCGGAGAAGAGGCTGAACAGGGTGCGGGCGACCTCGGGGTCGCCGGCGGCGGTGCCGAAGAACTCATTGGCCACGTCGGCGAACTTCGGATCGGCGAGGAACAGGGTGGTGACCTCCACACCGGAGGCGCCGTGGGCCTCCCAGTGCTGGTCGAAGAGCTCGGTGAGCAGGTCGGCGTCCCAGTCGCGACCGTCGGTTTCGGCGTCCTGCAACCCCTGGGCGAGCGCGGCGATCTGGAAGGTGGAGAGCTGGGCGCCCTGTCCGGCGATCGGGTCGACGGCGATGGAGGTGTCGCCGAGGGTGGCGATGAGGTGGCCACCGGCGGTGGTGGCGGTGGGCTTGTGCACCCGCGGGGTGACCGCGCCCTTGAGCCAGGAGTACCGGTCGGAGTCGATGGTGGTCAGCTGGTCGATGTCGTCGGCGACCTCGGGGAAATTGTCGCGGTGGACCTTCTTGAGGACGTCCAGGGCGTCCTGCGCGTTCTCCGCGGAGCGGAAGGCCTCCTCGGTGTCGGTGCCCGGGCGTGCCCAGGCGAGCAGCACCCAGGAGTCTCCGTCGGTGTTGGCAGTGCCGTCGGTCTCGCCGTTCCAGTCCTTGTGCAGGTAGGGGCCGACGAACACCTCGCCCTCGTCGTGGATGGACAGCAGGCTGCCCGGCTTGGTGTTGCGTCCGGCGAAGACGTGGTCGGACGGCAGACCGTGGGTGGTGACGGTGATCAGGTAGCGCTGGGGTTCGGTGTACGGGGTGCGCTCCTCGTCGGTCTCGAAGAGATCGGCCAGCCCGGCCTTGCCGGTGGCGACGAAGGTCAGGTCGTGTTCGGCGGCGATGGTGTCGAGGCTGTCGGTTGTGACGTCCTGGACGATGAACTGGCCGCCGGTGGTGTCGCCGTTGTCGCTCTCCGCCAGCTCGAGGAACTCGCCGATCCGGTCGTCGGCGCGCAGCCGGACGTCCACCGACTGGGCCTCGTAGTCCAGGTCGGAGGCGAAGGTGGTGACCCCGGAGACCGAGGCGGCGGAGGAGGTGAAGTGGGCGGTGGGGACGTCGGCGTAGCGGTCGGTCGTGATCTCGGCGTCGGGGGTTCGGGAGGCGCCGAAGAGGATCGCGGTGCCGGTGGCGGGGGAGTTGTTGCGCAGGTCGTTGCGGTTCCTGTTGCTGTACAGGTCGACGCGCCACCCCTTCCGGGTGAAGGCAAGTGCGGCATTGGCACCGGCGATGCCGGCGCCGATGACGGCTACTGATCTCAGTGGGGGTGTCTGGGGGCTTTCCTGGTGTGTGGTCATGCCCCGGGATCGTAGGAAGCCGTATGTTCGACCGCCTACCTTTTGACGTCGGACGCGACGAACCCTTGATCTCCGCGCACGCCTTCGCTATAAAGGCGCGTTTCGGTCACCGCTCGGTGATCAGGCGGGCGGTCACCCCGCGGCCGACCCGGCCGGAGCGCCCGCCCGTGGCCTTCGGGTCGGTGACCCCGGGCATCAGCACCAGGGTGGT
This sequence comes from Candidatus Corynebacterium avicola, assembly GCA_019114135.1. Lineage (GTDB taxonomy): Bacteria > Actinomycetota > Actinomycetes > Mycobacteriales > Mycobacteriaceae > Corynebacterium > Corynebacterium avicola. Next base: position 51,565 of record DXGC01000039.1, on the reverse strand, counting down.
GCCGCCGGGGTGGTTGTCGGCGAGGTGCCGGGCGACCTCGAAGCCGTTGACCTCGGGCAGGTGGCGCAGGTCCACGGTGCGGTCGGGACGTTTTCCTGCCCGGTCGAGATCCGCCGCCGGGTCAGCACCGAAGAGGTTCCCGCTGCGTGCGGGTACAGGCTCGTGCGGTACCGCGTCTGATCCGGCATCGATCAGCCGGGCCAGCGCGGAAAGGCTGATCAGCGCCTGCTCCAGCCACCGCCACAGCAGCACGCCGTCGGCGCCGCCGCGTTCGTCGACCACGGAGATCCGGGCAAGTGCCTGGGTCCCCAGGATCACGTGCGCCACCCCGTCGACCGGACGCACCGGCCCGGTCACGGAGATCTTCGCCGTCGACACCTCGACGGTGGCACCGGGATCCGCGGTGTCGCTCGCGGTCACCGAGGCGTCCAGCAGCTCCGCGGTGTCCGTCACGGTCCTGCGCACGACCGGGGCGCCGGAGAACAGGTCGGACTCTGCGGCGTGCGGGTGGGGGACGGCGGCGGTGTACTGCTGGTCGAGGCGCCCGACGGTGCGCTGGTGGTCCTCGCCGGCCCTGCCGGCCCTGCCGGTCTCGCCGGCGGGCCGACGACTGCGCAGTGCGACGGTGTCGATCGGCCGACCTGACGCGGCGCGGGCGATCACCACGGCAGCAGCGAGGATCTCCTCCACACCGGTGTCCAGTTGGGCGGGCAGCAGTTCCAGCAGTGCCTCGGCATCGCTGACGTCGAAGGTCTTGTACGTCGCCGGGCCGCCACCGTGGATCGGTGCGGCCACGGGCGGCGCCGCCGACGCCGCAGACGCTGCCGACGCTGCCGCCGCGGCGTCCGCCCAGGACCCGGCGGGCTGCAGAGATCCGCCCTCCAGCACGGTGCGGATGTCGCCGATCACCGTCGCCCAACTGGCACTGTCGATGACTCCGCGGTGGACGCACACCAGAAGCCGCGTCGGTGACAACCTGCTGAGTGTCCACACCAGCCCGGTCGACGGAGACAGCGCCCCTGCCAGCATCCCGGGGCCGGTACGGTCCTCGGCGATGATGTCGGACGCAGCGACTTCCGGCTCGTCGGGGACGGTCACGGTGGTCTCTTCTCCGTCACCGAGCACCGCCCGCAGGGCGCCGTGGGTGGACATCATGCTGGTCACGACGTTGTGGAGCAGGGCGTCCGAGATCTCTTCATCGGTGTCGACCGTGCCCCAGACGGCGGCGGAGGCGGGGACAGGGGAGGCAGGGAATGAAGCAGGCATCGCCATGAACGTTACCCACCGGCCGAGAGTGATGTGGGCGCCACGGACGAATGTGGACAACTTTCAGTCCTGCCCGCCGAGACCCGGTGAATGGAAAGCACCTGAGTCCGCGGGTAGGTTGACTAGGGTTTGGTCAGTCCACGCCGCCGTGTGGTGGGAAAGCAGCACAGACAGGAGAATCGCCGTGCCGAGAAAGAGCGTCGCCATCCCCGTGGGACTGGCGTTCGTCGCCGTGGTCGTCGCCGCAGTGAACCTTCGCGCCGGGATCGCCTCGCTCGGACCGGTGCTGTCGGACGTGCTCAGCGCCTTCGGTGCCTCCGGCTCACTGGCCGGTCTGATCACCGCGATGCCCGGTGTGCTCTTCGGGATCATGGGCCTGTGTGCCGTGCCGCTGGCTCGACGCCTGGGCCTGAGCCGGGTGATCGTGATCGGCATGGTGCTGGCCCTGCTCGGACTGGCGGTGCGCCCGTGGGTCGGTGGGATCGCCTGGTTCATGCTGCTCACCGGCCTGGTCGTCGCCGGTATCGCGGTGGGCAACGTGCTGATCCCGGCGTGGGTGAAGAACTACGGGGGACGTCGCACCGTGGCGATGATGACCGCCTACGGTGCGCTGCTCGGCCTGTCGGGTGCGCTCGGGCCCCTGTCGGCGATGTGGTTCTCCGGGGACGACGCCTGGCGCTGGTCGTTGTTCGTCTGGGGTCTCCTGGCTGCGGTGCAGGTTGTGGTGTGGCTGGTCGTCGCCTGGCGTACCGGGTTCGATTTCCCGTCGACCCCGGACCCGGTGCCCGCCGACGTGGAGTCGGACGCGACGGCGACCGCCGGAGCGTCCGGCACCGGCACCGGTACCGACGCCTCCGTCCGCACTGCGTTGACCAGGGTGTCGCTGTGGCGCTCGCCGACCGCGGTGTTCCTCACCCTGTTCTTCGCCCTCCAGTCGATGAACGCCTACCTGCAGATGGGCTGGATGCCGCAGATGTACGTGGACGCCGGGGCCTCGCGCGACACCGCCAGCCTGGCGCTCTCCCTGGTCGGCGCGTTGAACGTGCTCGGCGGGATCCTGATGCCCACCATCATCGACCGGGTGCGCAGCCTGGCACCGTTCCCGCTGCTGTTCGCAGTGCTCACTGCTGGCGGCTACCTGGGGATTCTGCTGGCCCCGACCACTACGCCGCTGCTGTGGGCGCTCTTCCTGGGCGTCGGAGGTTTCTGCTTCCCGACGGCGATCGCGTTGATTCCGGCGCGCAGCCGGTCACCACTGGTGACCGCGCGACTGTCCGGGTTCGTCCAGCCGATGGGTTACTTCGTGGCCGGCCTGGGACCCTTCCTCATCGGTCTGGTCTACGAGAACACGGGCAGGTGGACCGAGATCCTGATCGCACTGGTGGTGCTCTCGCTGGTGATGGGCGTGGTCGGTGTCCGTGCCGGAGCCAACTCCGTCATCGACGACGAGCTCACCGCACCCCACTGGCGGGAGTACACGGGTCACTGACGGGAGATTCAGACCGAAAGAAAGCCTGGTTCATGAACTAGACGGAGTGGTTCACTGCTGTGCATGACTTCACAGACCAGCTCAGCACAGCCGGACCCAGCGCCGGAGCTCACCTTCCACTGGTTCCTGCCTCCGTTCGTCGACACACGCTACGTCGTCGGCGGTGGCCCGGGCGGCAAGGTCACCACCAGCGGAAACGACCCGGTCACCGACCGGCCGGTCGACCTTCGCTACCTCACCCAGCTGGCCCTGGCAGCCGAGCAGAACGGCCTGGACAGCGTCCTGATCCCCGTCGGCCTGTGGTGCGAGGACCCGTGGGTCGTTGCATCCAGCCTGCTCTCCGTCACCGACCGGCTGAAGTTCCTCATCGCCGTGCGTCCTGGGTTGGCCACCGCGTTGAAGGAGGCCCAGTCCGCCGCCACCTTCCAGAGGCTGTCCGGGGACCGGCTGAACCTCAACGTCGTCACCGGGGGAGAGCCGGTCCAGCAGGACGCCACCGGTGACACCCTGGACAAGCCGCAGCGCTACGAGCGCACCGCGGAGTACCTCGAACTGTGGAAGCAGCTCTGGATCAGCCCGGAGCCGGTCGACTTCCACGGCCGTCACGTGCAGGTCACCGGGGCCCGGCTGCCGGTGCGTCCGGACAGCATCCCGCCGGTGTTCTTCTCCGGCTCCTCACCGGAGGCTCTCGACGTCGCCCGCAGTCACGCGGACACCTACCTGACCTGGGGTGAGCGTCCCGACGCCGTCGGTGAGAAGCTCGCCGAGGTGCCGGACGCACGCGGTGGTCTGCGCGTGCACCTCATCGCCCGTGAGACCTCCGCCGAGGCATGGACTGCGGCACGCGCCCTGATCAGCAACGTCTCCGAGCGGGACGTCCGTGCCGCCCAGCAGGCCATCGCGTCCTCCGAGTCCGAGAGTCAGCGGCGCATCGCCGAACTGCATGACCGTGGGGCTGGTTACCGCCAGAACGGCGACGTCCACGACCTGGAGATCCACCCCGGCCTGTGGGCCGGTGTGGGCCTGGTCCGTGGTGGCGCCGGCACCGCATTCGTCGGTTCCTACGAGGAGGTCGCCGATCTCGTCGCCGAGTACCACGGCAAGGGTGTCGTGGACTTCGTCCTGTCCGGCTACCCGCACCTGGAGGAGACCTACCACCTGGGCGAAGGTGTGATTCCCGCTCTGCGTCGCCGTGGATTCGCCGTGACCAACCACGGCGGGCCCTTCGGTGAGGCCGCTCCGATCCCGGCACCGGTCGCGGACGCCTCCTTCGCCAAGGAGCGCAGCGCATGAGGTGGCATCGCAGATGAACGCTCGGTCATCGCAAATGACCGGAGAATCAGTGAAATGCGGTCATTTGCGATAGCCGGCAGTGCAGCTGCGATGCCACCTCACGGCGAAGTCACCGGGAAACGACTTCCGGGCACCATGGAGTGTGGGTAAGTGACGTTCACCACTGTTTTTCGGTCGGGCGAGCAGACTTTTCGTTCCCTGCGCACGCAACCTTTCTGTTCGGCGGCGCAGGTTTCTGTGAGCCAGACTGAATCATTGAGTGTGGAGCCCCGCAGGGTGTTACGGTGCCAGAGTGAGAGGAAGCACGAAAGTCTTCACCAGGGATCTGACTCGTCTCTGGAAAACGCCCAAGGTGTGGCTGATCATCATCGGGGTCATGATCATCCCTGCGCTCTACGCATGGGTGAACGTCGCCGCATTCTGGGACCCCTACGGCAACACCGGCAACGTCGATGTCGCCGTGGTCAACGAGGACGAGGGCGGCGAGTCGGATCTGACCGGTCCGATCGACGTCGGTGAACAGGTCGTCTCCCAGCTCAAGGAGAACGAGGAACTCGGCTGGCAGTTCATGGACGCCGAGGAAGCCGACGACGCACTGAAAAATGGCGACGTCTACGGCTCCATCACCGTGCCGTCCACCTTCACCAGTGACATCCTCAGCATCTTCGAGGGCACCTACTCGCCACCGACACTGAAGTACCAGGTCAACGAGAAGACCAGTGCGATCTCCCCGAAGATCACCGACCAAGGTGCCACCACCCTCGACTCCACCATCGACTCGGTGGTCAAGGAGCGCGTCAGCGAAGCCGTCACCACTGAGCTGACCAGTGGCGGTGGGGACCTTGAGCAACGGCTGGCGGACTCCCAGAACAACGCAGCCAACGCCTTCGACGAGACCGCCGACACCATGGCCTCCGCCAGTGCGTCGCTGACCCGGATCCAGGGCCGACTGGACGAGGCCAAGCCTACGATCGACTCCACCCAGCAAGCCCTGCGATCGGTCGACGGCACCCTGGACGAGGCGAACACCGCCCTGACCCAGGTGCAGTCGATCATGAGCGAGGTCCAGACACAGATCGACAACTTCTCCGAGGCGGCCACCACCGCCTACCTGGAGAGCACCGGGGCACTGGCCGAGGGGACCTCCGCCGCCAGCGGGGCGATCTCCTCGGTGACCGGTGAGTTGGAGCGTGCCGGGACGGGCATTGACTCTGCGCTTCGCGACGCCTCTGGTTTCACCAGTCAGAGCGAGCGCGCCATCGCCCAGCTGGAGCGACTGATCGACGGTGCCGCCATCGGGGCGGGTGCCGCGGGCCCGCTGCAGGACGCGCTGGACGACCTCCGGTCCCAGAACGAGGCGAACTCGGACCTCGTCGACAGTCTGACGGGTCTGCAGACAGATGCCTCGAGCGCGCTCGATGCGGTGAGCGGTGCGTCAGACGCCATGGCCGCCGCCACCCAGGACACCCGTGACTCCGCCGGTGGCATCCAGTCGGCGACCGGTGACGCCCTGCCACAGCTGCAGGCGGCGATCAGCAGGGTCAACGCCACCGCCGGCAGCTTCGCCGGTTCCCTGAAGTCCACCCAGACCATGCTGACCGAGGCGGACTCTCTGCTGGACGGGGCCAAGGACACGCTCGACGGCACCGGAGAGGTGTTGGGTGAGTTCGCCGATGAGGTCACCGGCATCGAGAACGGTCTGGAGACGGCGAAGACAGACATCCTCGCGCTGAACGCGGCGTCCGAGGGCGGCCTGCTGGATACCGTGACCAGTCTCGACTCCGACGGCGTGTCCCGTTTCGTCGCTAGCCCGGCCAACGTGGAGAGCCACGCGGTGTACCCCGTGAAGAACTACGGCTCGGGCATGGCGGCCCTGTTCACGAACCTCGCGCTGTGGATCGGCGCGTTCATGCTGATGGTGACCTTCCGCGTGGAGGTCGACAAGAAGGGTGTGAAGCGGCTGACCGTCGGCCAGGCCTACCGTGGACGGTTGATGCTGTTGGCCGTGCTCGGCCTGGGTCAGGGACTGGTCGTCTCGGTCGGTGACCTGCTGCTCGGCGTGCAGACCGCCAACACGTTCGCGTTCATCGGCACCTCGATGCTGACCGGACTGGCGTACCTGTCCATCGTGTACGGACTGGTCGCCACGCTGGGCCATGTCGGCCGCATCATTGCGGTGGTGTTGGCCTTCCTGCAGATCCCGGGCGCCTCGGGCATGTACCCGATCGAGATGACCCCTGCCTTCTTCCAGGCGATATACCCACTGCTGCCGTTCACCTACGGCATCGACGCCATGAGAGAGACCATAGGTGGTTTCTACGGCGACCACTACTGGCGTGCGATGGGCACCTTGGCGGTGATGACGGTGATTGCCCTCGTGGTCGGCACGTTGGCGCGACGCTTCATGTCGAACGTCAACGTCCAGGTCAACAAGGAGTTGGAGTCCACCGGCCTGGTCCTCAGCGAGAGGGTCGAGGTCGTGGGGTCCAGTTACCGCCTGTCCGACGTGATCTACGCGCTGCGTGACCGGGACGCCTTCCGCGAGGAGATGGACAACAAGTGGAAGCCGCTGCGTGAGAACTACGACCGCCTGCTGCGCGGGGCGGTGATCGTCGGTATCGCCGGTGCGGTGGTGCTGGGCATCATCGCCAGGTTCACCAGTACCCAGAAGGCGATGATCTTCGGCATCGTGTGCCTGTGGATGCTCCTTGTCGTGGGGTTCATCCTGGTCCTGTACTACGTCAAGCGCAGCTACGCCAATGCCCATGAGCTCGCCGAGCTCCCCGAGAGTGAGCTGCAGACCGCTGTCGCCGGTGTCGGCGGTAGTTCGGTGATTCAGGACGACCCGGACGACCCGGACGACCCGGATGGCCCTGACGACCCGAAACCCGACGATGCAGACGGATCAGACGACACCGCCGATGCGGACACTGACTCGGACGACAAGGACTCGAAGGGTGGCCAGGCATGAAGAAGACCCTGAGTATCGTTCGCGACGACCTGCGCGCTCTCCGGGGAAGCGTGATGACCTCGATCGTGGTGTTCTTCATCATGGTCGTCCCGATGATCTTCTCCGTGTTCAACGTCCTGGCGAACTGGAACCCCTTCGAGAACACCGACGAGCTGGAGATCGCCGTCGCCAACGCCGACTCCGGCTACGAGAGCGACATCGCCCCGATGGACCTCAACCTGGGTGACCAGGTGCTCTCGCAGCTCAGCCGGAACGACCAGATCGACTGGGTCGTCACCGACGAGGACGACGCCGTCGAAGGGGCGAAGTCCGGCGACTACTACGCCGCGATCGTGCTGCCGGAGAACTTCAGTTCCTCCATCCTGACCTTTTACGCCACCGGCACCGAGCCGACCACGCTGGACCTCTACACCAACGAGAAGAAGAACGCCCTGTCGACGATCATCACCGAACAGGGTGCCGAAGGCGTGATCACCCAGATCAACGAGACCTTCACCGAGATCGTCGCCAACGTCGGCCTCGGCGCGATCACGAGCCTGTCGGACTACCTGGAGGACGAGGACACCCAGGCCGCCTTGGAGCGGATGGAGTCGAGGGTGGAGAACATCGGCGCCCGGCTGGAGTCCGGTGCGTCCACCGTGCGCTCGTTGACGAACCTGCTGGAGTCCACCAGCCCGTTGGTCGACGGTGCCGGCAACATCGCCCGTGCCGCCGGTGCCCAGTTCGACGATCCGGAGGAGGAGGCCGGCGAGGGTGCGGAGGCGAGCCTTGACCTGGAGTCCACCCTCGACAGTGCCACCAGTTCGCTGGAGGGCGCGCTGGGTGCGACGAGCAGTAGCTTCGGGGCGGTCTCCGAACGTCTGGACTCCCTGTTCTCCTCGGCCAACTCCACCAGTGCGTCCACCGCGGCGACCTTCGACACCCTGGCCGGCCGGGTCGAGGACCAGGTCAACTACTTCAAGGGCCTGCGGGACAACCTGGACAACAACATCGGTGACAACCTGCCGGATGCTGCGAAGCCGGGCTACGACCGCGTGATGTCCTCCCTGGACGCCGCGATCGACAGGACGTCCGACCTGCACGAACGACTGGCTGGAGCTGCCTCTGACATCCGCGAGGGCAACTCCTCGGCGCAGGAGACCAAGGAGAGCATCGAGGGCTCTCTCGGCCGCGCCCGTGACGCGATCGACGGGGCCGTGACGTCCTACCGTGAGGACCTGAAGCCGCAGTTCTCGGAGCTGGGCGACACCCTCGACCGGCTGGGTAGCAGCGTCGACACGGTGAAGGACGACCTGGACGGCATCACCTCCGGAATGTCCGGCTCCGACGGCTCGCTGGGCGACACCCTGGACCGCGCCACTGCGGCGACGGTGAGCATCGCCGACAAGCTCGACGAGCATGCGGATACCTTCGCGGAGGTCGCCGACGCCCTGGGCAGTGCCGGGCAGGACGGTGACTTCGCGAAGTTGGCGGAGCTCGTCGGTAACGACCCCGAGTCGTTGGCCCAGCACCTCGCCGCGCCGATCAACGTCGAGCGTGAGGCGGTCTTCCCGGTCGCCACCTTCGGTTCCGGCATGGCCCCGATGTATGCGACGTTGGCGCTGTGGGTCGGTGCGCTGCTGACCGCGGTGCTGGTGCGCACGAATGTTCCGGGCAGTACGCCGCTGGTGGAGAAGGACGATGCGACGGTCACCCGTACCCAGGCGTACTTCGGACGCGTCGGCCTGTTCCAGGTCATCGGGTTCGTGCAGTCGACGCTGACCGCACTGGGGCTGATCGTGTTCGTGGAGATCGAGCCGGTGCACCCGTTCCTGCTGATGATCTCGTGCTGGGTGGCGTCGATGGTGTTCATGACGATCGTCTACACGCTGGTGCTGTCCTTCGGCAGTGTCGGTAAGGCGATATCGGTGATCATCCTGGTGTTGCAGGTCTCTGGAGCGGGCGGCGCCTATCCGTTGCCGTTGCTGCCGGAATGGTTCCAGTGGCTCCATCCGATCCTGCCAGCGACCTACTCCGTGGACGCGATGCGTTCGGCGATCGCCGGAATGTACCAGGGTGACCTGTGGATCAGCCTGGGTAAGCTGCTGATCTTCCTCATCCCGGCGCTGCTCCTGGGCCTGGTGTTGCGAAGGTTCCTCGACGGCTACAACCGGAAGACCATGCAGGCGCTCGATTCCACCAAGGTCATGTGGTGACCCCGGGAAGAACTACGGCCGGGGGCGACCTTCGATCCAGTAGGCGACCCAGTTGATGACGGAGGAGTCCAGCCCCCAGTCGTCGACCGCCACGCCGCGGACCGCCTTCGCCATTCCGGCTTCACCGCTGGCCCAGACGTAGCCGGGCTTCGTGGAGGGGTGACCGGCGGCCGTCGCCTCGGTGAGGTGGGTGCGGACGGCCTCGGTGGCCTGCTCCGGGGTGGCATTCAGGACGGTGAGGGACGCGACCTTGTCCTGCCATTCCTCGGCGAAGCCGGACTCCAGGTCGGTGCCGCCGTCGGTGACGATGACCAGGTGGTAGTCCTTCAGGTCCTCCGGGTGGTGGTCGACGGTGAACTCCAGGACGGCGCGTAACGCGGGCACCGCCGAGGGGTCGGCGACGAAGAGGGGACTGTCGGTGTTGTGGCGGGTCCAGATGGCGTTGGCCAGCCAGATGCCGGCGGTGTCCCCGGGCTGGGCGGCGGCGACCCAGGTGGCGCCGGGGCCGGGGTGGTCGTCGTGCATGACCACGTCCACGTCGATCTCTCCGGCCTCCTGCCGGAAGTGCCGGACGGTGTACCACCGCAGGCCAGGACGCTCGTCCTCGCCGATCTCGGCGACGGCGGCGCGGATGTTGCGTCCGGCGGTGTCGAAGAGAGTGAACTCGCCCCGGTCACGCGGCATGAGCAGACCGAAGAACTCGTCCGGCCCGGTGAGGGTCAGTTCCCGCAGCCCCGGGGAGGCGAGGGTGAGCCGACGCAGGTTCGGTCCGAGCTGCTCGGCGGCGGTGACGGTGACCGCGATCAGGCGCCCTGCGTCGTCCTGGTCCTCCGGGGTGCCGCGCAGGGGTCGCTCGAGCAGTTCGGTGTCGGCGACGGCGGTGGCCGGGACTGTGGTCATAGTGGCGGCTCCTAGCTGCTGGGGTTGTTCGCGTTGTCGGAAGAGTCTGCGGATTTCAGGGTGTCGGCGGCGTCGGCGGTGTCGGTCTCGACAGCGGCGCCGGAGGTCTCGGAGGTGGCGGATGTGTCGGCACCGTCGGCGATGTGCTCGCCGACCTCCGGCGGGGCGGAGGGCACGATCAGCGGACCACCGGTGACCGGGTCGTCGATGACCACGGCGTTGAGGTCGAAGATGTCCTTGAGCATCCCGGAGTTGATGATCTCGCTGGGGGAGCCGGCCACGACGACCTCGCCTTCCCGCATGACCACGAGGTGGTCGGAGTAGCGGACCGCGAGGTTGAGGTCGTGCAGCACCATCACCACGGTACGGTCGAGCTGCTTCTTCAGACGGCGCACCAGGTCGAGGACCTCGATGGAGTGGGAGAGGTCCAGGTAGGTGGTCGGCTCGTCGAGGAAGAGGACGTCGGTGTTCTGGGCGAGCACCATGGAGATCCACACGCGCTGACGCTGACCACCGGACAGGGAGTCCACCGGACGGTCGGCCAGTTGGGCCACCGAGGTCATCTCGAGGGCGGCCATGACCTCTTCCTCGTCGGTGGAGGACCACTGGCGGATCCACGACTGGTGCGGGTGGCGTCCGCGGGCGACGAGGTCGGAGACGATCAACCCGGGCGGGGCGATGGGTGACTGGGGGAGCACACCGATGATCTTCGACAGGTCCTTGCGCTTCATCGACCCGATGTCGGTGGTGCCCAGGTGGATCTCGCCCGCCCGCGGCGGCAGCAGCCGCGACATGGCGCGCAGCAGGGTGGACTTGCCGCAGCCGTTGGGCCCGATCACCGTGGTCACCTTGCCGACGGGGACCTCGAGGTCCAGGTCGTTGATGATTGCTTTGTCGTTGCCGTAGCCGACGGTGAGTCCGGCGGCGCGGATGGTGTCGTGGCTCATTCGGTGGAGGCCCTTCGGTTGTTCTGGACGAGCAGGTAGATCAGGAAGATACCGCCGACGGCGGAGGTCAGCAGGCCGACGGGCAGTTCGACCGGCATGAGTGTCTGGGTGATGACGTCGGCGGCGACGAGCAGGCTGGCGCCGAACAGGGCGGACGCCAGCAGCGGTGGGGTGGAGCGTCCGCAGAGACGCTGGGCGATCTGCGGGGAGACGAAGGCGACGAAGCCGATCGGTCCGGCCGCGGAGACGGCCATGGCGGCCAGGGCGACGGAGAAGACGAGCAGGGCGACCTGCACCCCGGTGACGTTCTGGCCGAGGGCACGGGCGATGTCCGGCCCGAGGATGCTGGCCAGCAGCTGGAAGGCGATCCAGGCGAACAGCGGGGCGCCGACGAGAACGATGATCATCACCGGTACGGCTTTGGTCCAGTCCGAGGCATTCAGTGAGCCGGAGAGCCACAGCTGGGCGCTGGCGGCGTCGCGCAGGTCGGCGCGGGTCATCAGGTAGCTGATGTAGGCCGACAGGAGCGCGGAGATGATGATGCCGGAGAGCACCAGGCGGAAGGGGTCCATGCCACGCTGGTAGGCCAGCAGCCAGATCACCAGGCCGGTGAGCAGACCACCGCCGAGTGCTGCCAGCGGGATGCCGACGCCGGCGAGCCAGCCGACCAGGCCGCTGGTGGTTCCGCCACCCAGCACGATGATGGTCACGGCCATGGCGGAGGCGCCGGTGGTGATACCGAGGATGTCGGGGCTGGCCAGGGCGTTTCGGGTGACCGACTGGGTCAGCGCACCGGAGAGGCCCAGGGCGGCACCGACGACGATGCCGGTGACCGAGCGGGGCATGCGCCAGTCGAAGACGACGAGATTCTCGATGCGTTCACCGGCACCGGTGACGATGATCTCGAAAACCCGCCACGGGGTGATCGGGTAGTCACCGACGCCGATGGAGACGCAGAACAGGACCACCAGGAGGGCGATGAGGGCGATGGTGGTGAAGAAATGGCGGGGGCGCCACACCGTGGAGTAGATGCCGATACGGAAGGCGGGCCGTCCCGGCACCTGCCCGTCGGAGACGTACCGGCGGATGCCGTGGGGCCGCCTGGAGCCGCGGCGCTTGTCGTTTTCCTCCGGTGCGACGGCGGTGGCGTTGGTCAATGGACGGTCGCTCACAGCTGCACCACCTTCCTACGCACGAGCATGACGATGAACAGCGGGGCACCGACGAAGGCCATGACGATACCGACCTGGAGTTCACCGGGGCGGGTGATGAGACGGCCCACCACATCGGCGTAGATCAGCAGGCAGGATCCGGCCAGGGCACAGTAGGGCAGGATCCACCGGTAGTCCGGTCCGGTCATCGAACGCACCAGGTGGGGGACAACCAGGCCGAGGAAGGCGATGGGGCCGGCGGCGGCTGTGGCTGCGGCGGCGAGCAGGGCGATGATGATCATGCCGACGATGCGGGCGATCCTGGTGTTCACGCCGAGGGACTGGGCGATGTCGTCACCGAGATTCAGCAGGTTGAGCTGCGGACCGGTGGCGAAGGCAAGGACCAGACCGAAGATGATGATCGGCAGCACACCCCAGAACACACCCATGTCACGTCCGGCGACTGAACCGACCGTCCAGAAGCGCAGTCGGTCGAGGTTGCTGTCGTCGGTGAGCACCATGGCGCTGATGATGGCCTGGAGTACGGCGTTCATCGCCGCACCGCCGAGGATCAGGGTCAGCGGGTGGACGTTGCCGCCGCCGACGGAGGCGAGGCCGAAGACGATCGCGGTGGCGACGAGAGCACCACCGAAGGCCCACACCGCGGTCATGCCGGTGCTGGTGACGTTGAAGAAGGCGAAGCTGCAGACCACGGCCAGCGAAGCACCGGAGGAGATACCGAGGATGCCGGGGTCGGCCAGCGGGTTGCGCGTGTGTCCCTGGATCAGGGCTCCGGCGACACCGAGTGCGGCTCCGACGACGATGCCGACCAAGGTTCGGGGGACGCGCAGTTGGGCGATGACCTGGAGGTCGGGGTCGGTGATGTCCTCCGGGTTGCGCAGCGCTGAGGGCAGGTTCTTCAGGGACGAGAACAGGCTCTCGGTGTCGATGATGCGGGAGCCGAAGGCCAGACTCAGCCCGATGCCGACGATGAGGAGTGCCAGAAGTCCTCCGAGCCCCATCACGCGGCGGCGTCGGATCTGGGAGGTGGCGTTGACGGCACTTCGCTGCTTGCGTTCGGCCCTGGAGGAGGGTGGCCCGGGTGGGTCGGTGTGACTGACGGTGGATGCCGTCATGGGTCCGTGGCCCCTTTCGATCGTGGAAAGAGAAAAAGGGGAGGAGACCGGGCAAAAGCCCGGCACCTCACCCCGAGGATAGGTTCACCTTACGGTGAACCTCGTCACGTCGCAACGCCACCCACCCGCACTTCCCCGGTTGTTGTGACTGACCCGGGGAGGGTGGGTGAGTGGCGCTGTGGTGTGTTGCCTGAAAGTGCTCTTTAGAAGGGGAGCTCCGGAAGCTCCGGAAGCTCAATGAGGTTCGCCAGGTTGAAGCCGGCGACGATCAGGCTGATGACGGTCGTGATGTTGGCGATGGTGTCGAAGGCGTCGCCGTCCGCATCGGTGAAGGAACCGAGGATTCCGTCCTCGTCCTCCAGGGAGCTGAGGATGTCGTTGTCGCCGCCGCCAGGGTTCTCGGAGGAGAGTGAAGCCAGGGAGGACGTGCTCGATCCTTCCTCGTCCTGGGCGTTGGCGACGCCGATGCTGCCGAAAGCGACTGCGGTGGCGGTGGTGGCGGCGAGCAGACTCTTCTTGAGCTTCATGCGCTGTGTCCTTTACGTCAGGTAAGTCAGTGAGCCGTGGAATGGCCCAGAGTTGGAAGGTTGCGTCCTGTCGGCCTGCGATAGGACGCACCGATCTTGATCCTGCGCGATGAAGGAGGTTAGGTCGAGAAAAAGATCTCACAGCCGACATTCATGCAGCTGGCCCTTTGCTTGGATCATGAGGTTCATGGTGTCCCGCTCTGGAGTCATTGATGTTCGTACGTTGCGATGAAACAGCAGGTGGGATGGGTTGCTGAGGGCGGCTACGCAATTGCGCTCGCCGTGAACTTCTGCGTGACCTGCAGTCCAGAGGTGGGGGTGGACCTTGTGGGGACTGCAGATATGCGGTGTGTACAGCACTTGTGACGAGGAAGATCTACCTCGATAACCGATGTGGGGGAGTGCGGCATAACGAAAGCCCCGCCCGGAAGGTCGGGCGGGGCTTGTCGGGAAGCGCGAGGAATTACTCCTCGTCGCCGCCCTGAGCGTCGTCGGCGACGCCCTGGAGGGCGTCGGAAGCGTCGACAACGGCACTGACGGCGTCAGCGATGTCGCCGATGTCACCGGCACCGCCGGCGATTTCACCGAGGGCGTCGCCGGCCTCGCCGAGGTCGAAGGCGCCGTCGTCGTCGAAGGAGCCGAGGGCGTCGTCGCCGGAGATGGAGCCGGCGGAGTCGAGGGTGTCCTCATCGGACAGGGTGGCTGCGGAGGCAGTCGGAGGGGTGGTGTCCTCGTCGTCGTTCTCCTCACCGTCGGCGGAGGCGATGCCGGTGCTGGCGATCGTCAGGGCGGTTGCAGCGGCGAGGGTGATGAGGGGCTTACGGGCCTTCATGTGAAAGTCTCTCCTTTGCGAATCAGGAAGTGAGGGGTAGGTACGGGCTCGACGCTAACATCGCTCAGAAAAGTGGTCCACCTTTTATTTGAATAGATTCATTACCGGTAAATACCCCGACGGGTTAAGCGAAATTACGGAAAGGGATTGTTGATATGACATGAAAAAACCCGCCCGGGTGCGGGCGGGTATTTTCCGGGATCCAGGCTTAGAGGATGCCCTGGGACTGCAGGAAGCCGCGGGTGTCGGCGACGACGCCCTGGAAGGCGTCGGAAGCGCCGATGACGGCCTGGTATGCGTCGGCGATGCCCTTGACGTTGCCGGCAACAACGGCGGTGCCGGCGATGACGGCGGCAACACCGGCCAGGCTGATGACACCGGTCTCGCCGTCCTCCCAGATCTGGTTGAAGAAACCGTCTGCCTGAACGGAGCCCTGCGGGTCGAGGGCGCCATCGGAGACGGATCCCTGGATGCTGCCGAGGGCGGCGGAGCCCTCGGTCTGGTCGGCGTCGTCCTGAGCGGCGGCGACGCCGGTACCGGCGATGGCAACTGCGGTGGCGACGCCGGCGGCGGCGAAGCTCTTCTTGAAAGTCATAATATTCCTCTGAGTGTTGTGAGGGGAACAAGTACGTGTGGAAGCTTAGCGTGAGCTTGCTTATGCCGGCAGACTTAAATTTCAATTAGCCCCCAAACCGGGGGTAGTATGGGCGCTAAGTAACGATGAGATGAACGGAAAGTGGACTGCAAGATACCCCCGTCCCCATCGTCCACACAGGTCGTGGAAAGCCTCTTTTGGTGCGCATCCACGTCGATGCCTTATATATAGGGCTGAAAACTAGGGAGCCTCATAGTTAGTACGGCTACGTACGGTCAAACAAGGTCTCCCTGACCCGGTGCTCCGTAGAGCTACTGTTCGCCGTGCTGGTCAGTGGCTCCCCGCGGTAATTTGTTCCCGCATGCAGGGCTGTGCGAAGATACATGGGTTGTCCGCGTGCTGTGCTCCGGCGATCCCCGCTTGGGCGGCGTGATGCGCGCCGCGGCCAATATCGACCGCGCACGTCAGGGACGGTAATCCTACGTGCATTCAGAACTACTAGGTCTACAAGGAGACTCCAGTGATTCAGCAGGAATCGCGTCTGCGGGTCGCCGACAACACTGGTGCCCGGGAAATCCTGGTCATCCGCGTGCTCGGCGGATCCACCCGACGCTCCGGCGGCATCGGTGACATCGTTGTCGCCACCGTCAAGGAGGCCGCCCCCGGCGGCAACATCAAGACCGGCGACATCGTCAAGGCCGTCGTCGTCCGCACCAAGAAGGAGACCCGTCGTCCGGACGGCTCCTACATCAAGTTCGACGAGAACGCCGCCGTCCTGATCAAGGGCGCCGACAACACCGACCCCCGCGGTACCCGTATCTTCGGGCCGGTTGCTCGTGAGCTGCGCGACAAGCGCTTCATGCGCATCGTTTCTCTCGCTCCGGAGGTGCTCTAACTCATGAAGATCCGTAAGGGCGACACCGTACTGGTCATCTCTGGCCCGGACAAGGGCGCGAAGGGCCGGGTCATCGAGGCCTACCCGCAGCGTGACAAGGTCCTGGTCGAGGGCATCAACCGCATCAAGAAGCACGTCGTGAACTCCGCACCCGAGCGCGGTGCTGAGTCCGAGGGCATCGTCACCCAGGAGGCCCCCATCCACGTGTCCAACGTGATGGTCCTGGACGCCGACGGCGAGCCCACCCGCGTCGGCTACCGCTTCGACGAGGACGGCAAGAAGATCCGCATCTCTCGCCGCACCGGGAAGGACATCTAATGAGCGACAACTACACTCCCCGGCTCAAGACCCGCTACCGCGGTGAGATCCGTGAGTCCCTGAACAACGAGTTCAGCTACGACAACGTCATGCAGATCCCCGGCGTCACCAAGGTCGTCGTGAACATGGGTGTCGGCGAGGCTGCCCGCGATTCCAAGCTGATCAACGGCGCCATCAACGACCTGACCCTGATCACCGGCCAGAAGCCGCAGATCCGCGTTGCCAAGAAGTCGATCTCGAACTTCAAGCTGCGTGAGGGCATGCCCATCGGCGCCCGCGTCACCATGCGTGGCGACCGCATGTGGGAGTTCCTGGACCGTCTGCTGACCGTGGCCCTGCCCCGAATCCGCGACTTCCGCGGCCTCTCGGACAAGCAGTTCGACGGCAACGGCAACTACACCTTCGGTCTCAACGAGCAGTCCATGTTCTACGAGATCGACGTCGACAAGATCGACCGTCCCCGCGGTATGAACATCACCGTGGTGACCACCGCCACCAACGACGAAGAGGGCCGCGCTCTGCTGCGCGAGCTGGGCTTCCCGTTCGAGGCCGGCCAGAACGCCGCCAAGTAAGACCGGCGACGCTTCACCGCGTTACACCGCCCACCCGGGTTCTCCCGGGTGGGCGGTTTTCGTGTGTCTGGGGCCGGGGAGTCCTGGTAGGTCAGGCGAGTTTCCGCACCGTCTCATCCGGGACCGCCAGGCGGTAGCCCCGCTTGTAGACGGTCTGGATCAGCTCCGGCTGCTCCATCGCACCACGCACCCGGGCGACCGCGACCTCCACGGCGCGCTCCGTGGCGTCCTCACCGGTCACCGCCGACAACTTCTCGGCGACCTCGGCGCGTGACAACACCTGCCCCGGTCGCGACCACAGGATGCGCAGCAGCTCTGAACCGGTGCGTCCCAGCGGGTAGAAGGACCCTTCCAACAGTGCGCCGCCGGTGCGGACGTGCAGATCACCGACATCGGTACGCACGGAGTTCGCCGGGCCTGCCATGGACAGAACGACTTCGCGCACAAGTGCGCCCAGACGGAACCGCTCCGGCACGATGGGTTCGATGCCGATCTCGCGCAGCGGGGTGGCGGTGATCGGACCGACCGCGCCGAACAAGGTGCGCTCCTTGGCTGCCTCAAGGACAGCCGGCAGAGTGCCGAGCTCCTCAGCGCTGCGCAGCCAGGCACGGGCGCCCGGTGCCGAGGTGAACAGGACCGCGTCCACCCGGCCGGAAGCGACCATCCCGGTCGTGCGTCCGACCAACGCCGGATCCGGCGGCGGACCCCAGCGGTAGATCACCAGGCCACGCACCTGCGCCCCGGCCTCGGTCAGGGCGTTCTCCATGTGCGGGTCACCGGCACCGTGGTGCTGGATCACGATCCGCTTGTCCCGCACGCCCTCGGCCTGCAGGTAGTCGATGATCTCGGTGGAGGTCTCGGTCTCGGCGACCCAGTCGATCTCCATGCCGGCCTGCTGCACCGCACCGCGGGCCTTCGGTCCGCGCACCAGGATCTGCGCCTGCTCCAGTGCGCCGACGAGGTCCTCCTGGACACCGTCCTGCTCGGCGGCGTCCATCCACCCGCGGAAACCCACACCGGTGGTCACCACCACGATCTCCGGCGGGTCGGCGATCAGGGCCCGGGTTTCCGCGAGCAGCTCGGCGTCGTCGAAGTGCGAGGTGATCGCCAGCGGGGGAGCGACTGTGGTCTCGGCACCGTGGCGCTCCAGGGCGGTGGAGAACTCGCCGGAGCGGCGGTCCACCGGGAGCAGGATCGAGCATCCTGCCAGGGCCTCGGACAACTGACGTGCAGGAGTCATGCCGTGACCGCCTGGGCCACGGGTGTCCTCGGTGCCGGGGACGCTGCGTCGAGCAGTCCGGCACGCGCGGTCTCGCCGACGACGATCACTGCGGGGGCGCGCACCCCGTGGACTTCTGCTGCTGTCATAACACTCCCCAGGGTAGCGCGGACGCACCGTTGTCCGGGCCGGTGGGCGTTCTCGACGATCGCCACCGGGCGGGAGGCCGGGACCCCGTCCGCCAGGGCGGTGTCGACCAGGTCGGTCAGCGTCGAGACCCCCATCAGGACCACGACGGTGGTGGCGTCGTCCAGCAGGGCGGCGCGCGTCCGGGCGTCCCACTCACGGTGGCCGTTGACCACGTGGACGGCGTCGGCGACGCCGCGGTGGGTCACCGGGACACCGGCGCAGGACGGTGCGGCGACCGCGCTGCTGATTCCGGGGACGACCTCGACCCGAACCCCGGCGGCACGGCAGGCGATGACCTCCTCGCCGCCGCGTCCGAAGACGAAGGGGTCACCGCCCTTGAGTCGCGCGACGGTGAGCCCTCGGGCGGCGCGGTCGACGATGATCGCGTTGATGTCCTCCTGGGGGACGGGGTGGCGTCCGGGGTGCTTGCCGACGTCGATGACCTCGGTGTTCGCATCGCAGAAGCCGTCCAGGTCGGTGGGGCCCAGGCGGTCGTGGACGATGACGTCGGCGGAGGCGAGGATCCGGTGCGCCCGCACCGTGAGCAGGTCGGTCGGTCCGGGGCCGCCGCCGAGCAGGTGGACCGTGCCGGTGGCGCGGGTGGCGGCCGGTGCCAGGGTGTCGACGGGCGCCGGAGTGGTCTGGTCGACCTGTTCGGCCACCGCACGGATAACCTCGGCAGTCCGGCTGGGATTGGGCGAGCCGGTGGACAGCGCACCGAAGACCGTGCCCTCCCGGCGGGCCTGGGCCGGCATCCGGGCGGAGCCCTCCGCGGCGTCCGAGGCGTTGATGCACCAGATCCGCCGGGCGCGGCACTCCTCGGCCACCATGGTGTCCACCGCCGGGTCACCGGTGGCGGTATGCACCATCCAGGCACCGTCCATGTCGGCGAGGCGGACGCGGCGCGCCACCCACTCCGGGGCCGTGGTGTCGGCCGCCGCCGAGGATGCAGAATCTTCAGCGGCCGCGCGGATGAAGTCCGCGGTCCGTACGGACAGCTGCGGGGCGATGATACGCAGCACCGCGCCGTGGGCGTGCAAGGTTGCGGCGCGGCGGGCCGTCACATCGCCGCCGCCGACGAGGACGATCTCGGTGTCCCGGACGTCGAGTCCGGTCAGTACGAAAGTCACGGAAGTTCCTCCAGGTCACGGAAGGTATGCAGTCAGGGGTACGTGGAAGGTACCGTCATTCACCGAGGTTATGAGGTGGCTGTTTCCCTGTGCGGTCTGCTCGGCTACAGCGGTGCGACAAAAAACTCACACGGGCAACAATGACCGTGTGAGATTTCAGGTGGAGCGGCTTGCTTAGTGGTGCAGCAGGACGCGCTGCTCGCCGTGGTCCTCGATGACCTCGGTGGCGAAGGTCCGCAGGACGTGGGCGTCGTCCTCCAGGGAGACACCGTCAGTCAGACGGAAGCGCTGCTTGAGCAGCGGGGAGGCGACGGTGGGCACCCCGTCGTGGTCGCCGACGATGCCGCGGCTCATCACTGCCGCGCCCATGTACGGGTCGATGTTGGACACCGCGTAGACGTCGGACTCCGTGCCCGCCCCGTCGGTGTCGGTGACGCGGAAGAGGGCGACCTGGGTTCCGTCGGGCAGCAGGACGGCGGCGCCGAGGTTGTCCTCGAGGTCGTCGAGCATGCAGATGGTGACGGGGTGGGTGGTGGCGACGGTCATTGTCTTACTCCTTCGGAGACGTGTGGCAAGCGGAAAGGCGGGGGAGTTACACGGCGCTACGCAGGCCGGGCATCGGCAGCGGGACGGTCCGGCCGTCCTGCTTCTGGAACTGGACGGTGGGGTCGGGGGACTCCGGGGCGTTGACGAAGGAGACGAAACGGCGCAGCTTGGCCGGGTCTTCCAGCACCGCACGCCACTCGTCGGTGTAGTCGTCGACGTGGTGGGCGATGAAGTCCTCGAGGTCGGCGGCGATGCCGAGGGAGTCCTCGCAGACGACCTCGCGGATGTGGTCGAGGCCGCCCTCGGTCTCCTCCATCCAGGCGGCGGTGCGCTGCAGGCGGTCGGCGGTCCGGACGTAGAAGCCCAGGAAACGGTCGATGTAGCGGATCAGTGTCTCCTCGTCGAGGTCGCCGGCCAGCAGCTCGGCGTGCCGCGGGGTCGCGCCACCGTTGCCGCCGACGTAGAGGTTCCAACCGTGTTCGGTGGCGATGACGCCGATGTCCTTGCCGCGGGCCTCGGCGCACTCGCGGGCGCAGCCGGAGACACCCATCTTCAGCTTGTGGGGGCTGCGCAGACCGCGGTAGCGCAGCTCCAGGTCGACGGCCATCTTCACCGAGTCCTGCTGGCCGTAGCGGCACCAGTCGGTGCCCACGCAGCTCTTCACCGCGCGCAGGGACTTGCCGTAGGCCTGGCCGGACTCCATGCCGGCGTCCACCAGACGGCGCCAGATGGCGGGCAGCTGCTCGACGCGGGCGCCGAACATGTCGATGCGCTGGGCACCGGTGACCTTGGTGTACAGCCCGAAGTCGCGCGCGATCTCGCCGACGACGATGAGCTGCTCGGCGGTGACCTGACCGCCGGGCATCCGCGGCACCACCGAGTAGGAGCCGTTGCGCTGGATGTTGGCCAGGAAGCGGTCGTTGGTGTCCTGCAGGGCCGCGTGGCCGTCGTCGAGGACGTGGTGGCCGGTGTCCATGGTGGCGAAGATGGAGGCCATGGTCGGCTTGCAGATCTCGCAGCCCAGGCCGGTGCCGAAGCGCTTGATGAAGCGGGGGAAGTCGCGGATGCCGGTGGCTGCGGCGCACTGGAAGAGCTCGGCGCGGGACTGGTGGAAGTGGGTGCACAGGGCCTTGGACTGCTCGATGCCCTCGGCGTCGAGGATCTGGGACAACAGGCCCACACAGGAACCGCAGCTGGTGCCGGCGCGGGTGCAGGTCTTCAGGTCGCCGACCGAGCAGGCGCCGTCACCGATGGCGTCCTTGACGTCCTCCTTGGTGACGTTGTTGCAGGAGCAGATCTGGGCGGCGTCCGGCAGCGCGGCGACACCGGCACCGGCAGCCCCGGCGTCACCGTCGGCGGCGGGGGAGATGAAGGACATCGGGTTGGCCAGTTCCGCGCCGACCATGGGACGCAGCATCGCGTAGGCGCTGGCGTCGCCGACGAGCACACCACCCAGCAGGGTCTGGCCGGTGGAGTCCATGACGATCTTGCCGTAGGTCCCGGCGAAGGGGTTGTTGACGGTCAGCGGGCGGGCGCCCTCGGTGACGCCGTGGGCGTCGCCGAAGCTGGCGACGTCCACACCCAGCAGCTTCAGCTTGGTGGACATGTCCGGGTCCTCGAAGGACGCCGCCTCTGCACCGGTGAGCCGGTCGGCGACGATCTCGGCGGTGGTGTAGCCCGGGGCGACCAGGCCGTAGCAGACCCCGTCGACGGCGGCGCACTCGCCGACGGCGCTGATGTCCGGGTCGGAGGTGCGGCACAGCCGGTCGGTGAGGATGCCGCCGCGCGGTGCCTTGTCCAGCGGGGCGGGGCCGGCGGCGTCGGCGAGGGCATCGTGGGGACGCACACCGGTGGAGAAGATGACCACGTCGACCGGCAGCGGCGTCGTCGACTCGCCGTCGTTGAGCTGCATGGTCAGCGGGCCCGGGGAAGAGTCGGTGGTGATCTCCTCGGTGGTGGTGTTGACGTGGACGTTCACACCCAGGTCGCGGACCTTGTCGGCGAGCAGGACGCCACCGTCGGGGTCCACCTGGATCGGCATCAGCCGCGGGGACCGCTCGATGATGTGGGCTTCAGCACCGAGCAGCTTCAGCGCGTTGGCGGCCTCCAGGCCGAGCAAGCCGCCACCGATGACGGCGCCGACGGGGGCGCGTCCTGCCTCCCGGGCGTTCTCGACGAGCTCGCGGATGCCGTCGAGGTCGTCGAGGGTGCGGTAGACCGTGCAGCCCGGCAGGTCGTGGCCGGGCACCGGCGGGACGAAGGCGTAGGAGCCGGTCGCCAGCACCAGGTGGTCGTAGTCGACGGTCGCACCGCTGTCACAGGTGACGGTGTGGGTGTCGCGGTCGATGCCGGTGGCCTTGGCGTGCACCACGGTCACGGCCTCCGGCAGATCCGCGAGCTCGAGGGCGGTGCGGTCCCAGGAGGAGACGTAGCTGGAGAGCGCGACGCGGTCGTAGGCGTGGCAGGGTTCACCGGAGATGACGGTGATCCGGGCGTCCGGCGCGCGGTCGAGGATCTCGGTGACGGTGCGGTGACCGACCATGCCGAAGCCGACGATCACGGTGTGCGGGGTCTGGGAGCGAGTCAGTCGTGGGGTCATGTCTGAAGACGCTAAAACTCTCCCACGGGAGAAGGTACTGATGAGAGCACTGTTTTACAGCTGGTTCACCGGTGGCCTGCGGCGGAGCGTCCGGGGACACGGGCGCGAAACATGCGAAACACGCGGTTCTCAGAACGTGTGATTCAGTACACGTCGCGCACGTAGCGGCGGTCGGCGGAGAGCTGCGCGATGAACGCCCCGGCCTCGGCCTCGTCCATCGAGCCCTGCTCGGCGACGATCCGGAACAGCGCGGAGTCGACGTCGGCGGCCATGCGTCCGGCGTCACCGCAGACGTAGAGGTGGGCGCCACGTCCGATCCACTCCCACAACTCGGCAGCGTGGTGCAGCATCCGGTCCTGGACATAGATCTTCTGCTCCTGGTCGCGGGAGAAGGCGGTGTCGAAGCGGGTGAGGAGCCCACGGTTGTGCATCCCGGAGAGCTCCTCGCCGTAGAGGAAGTCGGTCTCGCGGTGCCGGTCGCCGAAGAAGAGCCAGTTGTCCCCGGCCGCTCCCGAACACATCCTGTCCTGCAGGAATCCGCGGAAGGGGGCCACGCCGGTTCCCGGCCCGATCATGATCATCGGTGCGTCCGGACGCTCCGGCGGGCCGAAGCTCCGGTTCGGCTTGATGAACACCTCGACCTCGTCGCCGGCGTCGAGCTCGGCGAGGAAGCCGGAGCTCACGCCCCGCCGTGCCGCGCCGCGCGGACTGGTGAAGACCACGGTGGAGACGGTGATCTCCACATGGTTCGGGTCCGCCAGCGGGGAGGAGGAGATGGAGTAGAGCCGTGGGCGGAGCTCGCCGAGCACCGCCAGCCATTCGGTGAGGTCCGCCTCGACGGGGTGGGACGCCAGGACGTCGCACAGGTGACGGCCGTAGGAGAAGCGGCGCAGTGCGGCGGGGTCGGTGGTGAGTTCACCGAAGTCTGCACCCGGGTACTGGTGCTGCACCAGCTCCAGCAGGTCAGGCGTGACGGAGGTGATGTCGAGTCTGGTCAGTGCCTCGCGCAGTGGCTGCCCGGTCTCGGGGTGGGGGACGTCCGGGTCGAGCCCGGTGAAGTAGAGGAACTCCTCGACGGTGGAGGCACGGTTGCGCGGCAGAATACCCAGTGCGTCGCCGGTGTCGTAGCTGATGGGACTTTCCTCTATCTCCGGCAGAGTGAAGGTGTAGCGGCGCACCTCCCGGCCGGTGACTCCCGGATCCCCACCGGTGAGACGGGTCGTCGCGGCCAGGGTGGCGGTCACCGGGTTCGCGCGGGTGCCGGGGGCGGCGGGCTGCGTACCTGCGCCGGCGGCGGACGCCAGGGCCTCCGGGTCGGCACCCAGGGCCTCGGCCACATCGGTGAACCACGACGCTGCAGTCGCCTCGAAGTCCGGTTCGCAGGACGCCCGCGGCAGAAAGAGTTCAGCACCGAGCGTGGCCAGGCGCTCCTCGAGTTTGCGGGCGAAGCCGCAGAAGTCGGCGTAGGAGGAGTCGCCGAAGCCGAGCACTGCGCAGCGCAGCCCGGCGAGCGGTGGCGCGTCCCGTCCTTCCTCCATCTTCTCCAGCGACTCCCACAATCCTGTCGCCATGTCCGGGGCGTCGCCGTCGCCGGTGGAGGAGGTGACGAAGAGGACGGTGCCCTGCAGCTTCCCGACATCCACCGTGTCCGCGCAGCGAGCCCGGGCAGGCACACCGGCCGCGGTCAGGGAGGAGACCAGGCCAGGGACGTACTCCTCGACGGTGCCGGTCTGGGACGCCCACACCACGGAAACGGTGTCGGCCCCGTCTGCATCTTCAGGATCATCTTCCATGTCGTCCGGGGTCTCCGGTGCGGCGGCCACCCGCAGCAGTGACACCGCACAGGCCTTGAACTCCGGCTGCAGGGACTCCGGGTCCACCGCATCGGTGGTCAGTTCGTTGACCGGCACATCGGCGAAGTGCATTGGGATGAAACAGGTGCCGGGGACGATGCCCTCGTCGACGACCGCCGGAGCGTCCAGGGTGCCGCGCCGGGAGGTCACCCGAACGATGTCGCCCTGGCCGATGCCCAGGGGGGCGGCGTCGGTGGGGTGGATCTGCACGAATCCGGAGGGGTTGAGCTTCATCAGCTTCGCCACCCTGCCCGTCTTCGTCATCGTGTGCCACTGGTGCGGCAGCCGGCCGGTGGTCAGGGTCAGCGGGAAGTCCTCGTCCGGCTCCTCGTCCGGCGGCAGCCACGGCCGGGCCACGAACTGTGCCCGACCGGTGGCGGTGGGGAAGGCCAGGCGCGGGACCTCACCCTCCTCGGTGACGAGCTGCTTCTGGCTGACCCCGTCGTTGAGGTAGCGCACCGGGTTGCGCGTCTCGCCGCCGGGGGAGACCGGCCACTGCACCGGGCCGTCCTTCAGGCGGGCATGGTCCACCCCGCGCAGGTCCCAGCCGGTGCGCGGATTGTGGAAGCGGCGGATCTCGTCGAAGATCTCCGCGGCACTGGAGAAGTCGAAACCGGGGAAACCCATCGCCTGGGCGACGCGGCAGATCAGCTCCCAGTCCGGGGCGGCCTCGCCCGGTGCGTCCAGCAGGGGAGAGGAGAGGGTCATTGTGCGTTCGGAGTTGACCATCACACCGTCCGACTCCGTCCACAACGCCGCCGGCAGCACGATGTCGGCGTAACCGGCGGTGGCGGAACCGGCGTAGGCGTCCTGCACGACCACCTGGTCGGCGCCGGTGAGGCCCTTGATCACCTGCGAACTGTTCGGCACCGTCGCCGCGGGGTTCGTGCAGATCACCCACACCGCGCGCACCGGGGACTCCTCGTCGCCGAGCTCGCGGAAGAGGTCGACCGTGCCACCGCCGAGATCGGTGTGTAGGGTTCCCGGCGGCACCTCCCAGATGTCCTCGACCTCGGCGCGTTGGGTGTCGTCGAGCACGCTGCGCTGACCCGGCAGTCCCGGGCCCATGTAGCCCATCTCCCTGCCACCCATCGCATTCGGTTGGCCGGTCAGTGAGAAGGGCCCCGCCCCGGTGGTGCACAACGAGCCGGTGGCGAGGTGCAGGTTGCACAGGGCGGTGGTGTGCCAGGTGCCGTGGACGGACTGGTTCAGGCCCATCGTCCACAGGCTCACGAAGCGGCGGGTGGAACCGATCCACTCCGCGGCGGTACGCAGATCGTCCTCCTTGATCCCGGTGATGCGGGAGACCTCCTCGACCGGGTAGTGCACGAGGTGGTCCTCCATGACCTCCCAGCCGTCGGTGAAGGCCTCGATGAACCCCGGGTCGGTGTCACCGTTGTCGCAGATCAGGCGCAGCAGGCCGTTGAGCAGGGCCATGTCGGTACCCGGGGCGACCGGCAGGTGCAGGTCCGCCTTCTTCGCCGTGGCGGTGAGACGTGGGTCGACGACGATGAGCTTCGCCCCGGCCTTCACCCGGTCCATCATCCGCAGGAAGAGGATGGGGTGGCAGTCCGCCATGTTCGCCCCGGTGACCAGGAAGACGTCCGCATGGTCGAGGTCGTCGTAGGAACCGGGCGGGCCGTCCGCACCGAAGGACTGCTTGTAGCCGGTCGACGCTGAAGCCATGCACAGCCGCGAGTTCGACTCGATGAGGTTGGTGCGCAGGTACCCCTTGGCCAGCTTGTTCGCCAGGTACTGGGCCTCCAGGGTCATCTGGCCGGAGACGTAGAGTGCGACGGCGTCGCGACCGTGCTCCTCGCGCAGGGCGGTGAAGCGGCGGGCGACCTCCTCCACCGCTTCGGTGGTGCCGGACGCTTCCCCGTCGACCAGGGCGGTCGTCTGGCGGCCGCCGGAGGACAGCAGGTCGGCGGTGGTGGAGCCCTTGGTGCACAATCTGCCCCGGTTCACCGGGTGCTCCGGGGTGCCGCGGGAGGTGAGGGTGCCGTCCGGCGCGGCGGTCAGTGTGAGGCCACAACCGACGCCGCAGTAACCGCACATGGTGTCGACGGAGCGCGACTCGGCGGAGTCGGCGGTGCTGGTGCTAGCGTCGGTGGCGAGGGGGAGAGACTGTGCAGTCGGTGCAGTGGTGCTCATGTGACGCCACGTTAGGGAGCCGGTGTTGCGGTGGAATCTATGGCGCGTTTCGGTCGTACGTCGGTCGGCTCACAACGGGCCGTGCCGCTGTGCGCGAACTCCGTCACCGCGGCAACATCATCGCGACACTGGGAAGAAATAGCGTCCCACCTGCTGTGAAGTTTCTGTTTCCGGCCCCGCTCCGGCCTTTCGGAGCCGTCCGGACGCGGATACAGCTTGGGGTCAGTCCACTGAAACGACGACCCGAACAGGATCCCGCGTGACCACGACACGGACCACGACGACCCCCAACTCTCCTACGACAGCACCGCCCCAGAACCAGACCCAGAGCCCTGCCGAACCCCGCGTCGAGATGACCCGGGGGAGGTGGATCACCAACTGGAATGCCGAGGACCCGGCCTTCTGGAACGGCCCTGGACGCAAGATCGCCCGACAGAACCTCATCTGGTCGGTGTTCTGTGAGTTCCTCGGCTTCGCCGTCTGGCAGATGTGGTCAGTGACCGTGATCTTCCTGCCCCAGGCAGGTATCGACCTGACGTCCTCCCAGCAGTTCTGGCTGGTGTCCCTGCCACCGCTGGTCGGCGCGACCGCCCGGATCCCCTACAGCTTCACCGTCCCGATATTCGGCGGGCGCAATTGGACGGTGATCTCCGCGTTGCTGCTGTTGATTCCCACCATCGCCACCGCGCTGGTGCTTACCTCGGACAACCCGCCGGTGTGGATCCTGTTCCTCATCGCCGCGACCGCCGGCCTGGGCGGCGGCAACTTCGCCAGCTCCATGTCCAACATCACCTTCTTCTACCCCAAGGCGGAGAAGGGTGCTGCCCTCGGCGTCAACGCCGCCGGCGGCAACCTGGGTGTGGCTGTGGCACAGCTGGTCATCCCGATCGCGGTGACCCTGTTCGCCTTCGGGGCCTTCGAGCCGAACCTCTCGGTCGCCGGTCTGATCTGGGTGCCGCTGATCCTGCTGGCCGCCTGGGGTGCACGCCGCTACATGCACAATCTCTCCAACGCCACCAATGACATCAAGGGCTCGTTGTCCGCCCTGAAGGAGAAGCACCTCTGGATCATCGCCTTCCTCTACGTCGGTGCCTTCGGTTCCTTCATGGGCTTCGGTTCGGTCTTCCCGACGCTGATCAACCAGCAGTTCCCGGACTTCTCGTCCTTCACGGTGCTGGGCGCGGCGCTGAGCCTGGCGTTCATGGGGCCGCTGGTCGGCTCCCTGGCCCGTCCCTACGGCGGCAAGCTGGCCGACCGGATCGGTGGCGCCCGGGTGAGCATCGTCGTCTTCCTGTGCATGGCACTGGTGACCGCGGTGATGGTGACACTGCTCGACCACATCTCCTTCGGTGTCTACCTGGTGCTTTTCCTCCTGCTGTTCACTCTGACCGGACTGGCGAACGGTTCGACCTACCGGATGATCCCGACCGTTTTCGAGCTCTCCGTCCCCGCCGACGACCCGGTCGGCCATGAGCGCAAGAGTGCAGCGGCCCTGGGCTACATCGGCGCGATCGGTGGCTTCGGCGGCTTCGCGATCCCGCAGGTGCTGAACTTCTCGCAGAGCACGACCGGTAGCTTCGCCACCGCCTTCTGGGTGTTCACCGCGGCCTACGTGGTGATGGCCGGAGTGGTCTGGGTGGTGTACCGCCGGCCCGGCACCCGCTTCGCCGCCGCCAACGTGTGAGACTCGCCGGGGACGCCCCGGGTGTCGCTCCGAGCCGCTCGCGCCGCTGCGCCCCGGCGTGGCCAGCGAGGGAGGGGGTGGCGACCCACGTGCCCAGTGATTGGTGACCGACACTCAACTCTCGGATGACCTCGGTTATGGTGCGGTTGGTGTCCATGCCTTACTGCGGGAAAGGCTAGCTCTGCGGAGATATCAGTAGGTCAAGCGGAATGGAGGGGGAGGGCTTGTTGGAGACAATATTCGAAGTCCACTCTGATACAGGGTTGAAGACTGTTCCATGGGGACGGAACACTCCTAGGATCGGCTCGGAGTTAGCTGAAATTCCGCCCCACTTCATGACACCCCAACTTCCACCGTGGTGTGATCTTATGAATGATTCGACGAAAATAGTGAACTCGTACGAGTCAACCGTTACTTCGCCTTGTCGTACGTGATCTTCAATCGAGGCGAGGTCTTTGGCGCGGATATTCTCAAGGCTGAGTTCACCGGTATATCCATTGCTTTGAGCAACGGCGTTCGCAATTGTCGGGAAGCTATTCTTCTTCTCGAACTCTTCAGCCGTGTTTATCGTGCTGGCGTAGGCGACCTGCAGGTCCCAAACACCCTCACCGAAAGTAGCGATACCGTCGACTGGTTCCATGTGCGCGCTCCTCGTTCGGGCGTGGGATTTCGACACCGTCTCATCATTGTCCCCGCTTACGGGCCAAAGTAATTCTCCTGTGAGGGGAGTTCGGTGACTTCAGCGATTCTATGACTTTCCGTGACGGCCTTACAACACCCTTGAGGGTACTTTTCGGGAACTCGACTTTGCTCATTTAGGCTGTTTGGCTTCTGGAGCGCGTGGCGGTTGTGCCGTAGTCGGGGTGGAGCCCCCGGAGAGGCCCGCCACCGACTGGAGGTGGGGTCGGGAGGGTTGGAAAGCAGCAGTGGGCCCGGCGCGGAGTTACAGCCGGTTGAGCAGGTGCTCGGCGGACTGTGCCAGCTCCTGCCGCACTCCCTCGAGATCCTCCGAGGAGGCGGTGTCGAGCAGTGTCTTGATGGTCTGGTGTGCGTCCTTCTCGTGCTCCCGGTCGTCCTCGTCCCACTCGCCGGTGATGTGGGCTTCGATGAGGTGGGCATCGTCGTCGAGGATGAGAGCGGCATCCTGCGTCGTGGCAGCGGACGTCGTCGTCGCGTCGATGTAGTCGGTGACGATACCGCGCAGATTCTGAGGCAGGGGAGAAGTCATGTAACCAGTGTTGTTGGTGTGAGGTCGGTGCGCAAGCGGGCCGACATGTCACGCCCGATGTGTCCGCTCAGCTTTGGTTGTTGCCGTGGGGTTGGTCAAGGTCGCTCTGCTCCGTGCCTGCTGACTGGTTCTCCGATCTCACGAGTCCGAGAACGATGGCCAGTGTGGCCACCACGACACCGATGACAACCAGGAATGACACTGAGGGACTCCTTCTTTCGGGTGCAGGTGACCCTACCCGCCGATGGCGCTCATCGTACGCTCGGGCTGCACGTAGTCCTCGTCGTTGAGGGTGACGTCGTCGGAGCCATAGGCCCGTGGCTTGCCCCACATCGCCCGGGCCCAGCCCAGGGCGACGTCCTCGTCGGATGCCCCACCGCGCAGCAACCACATCAGGTCGGTCTCCTCGGCGGAGAACAGGCAGCTGCGCACCTTGCCGTCGGCGGTGACGCGGGTGCGGGAGCATGCCGAGCAGAAGGACTCGGTCACCGAGGCGATGATTCCGACCTTGCCGAGCGGTGCGTCCTGCGTGCCGGACGCACCGCCGGATCCACGCCCGTAGACCTCCCACAGCTGCGCCGGTGCCGAGCCCCGCGGCGCCGGGTCCTCACGCAACTCGAAGCGCTCCGACAGCCGGGCGCGCAGCTCCGCGGCGGAGACCAGGTTGTCACGCGCCCAGGAACGGTCGGCGTCCAGCGGCATCTGCTCGATGAACCGCAGCTGGTAGCCACGCTCCAGACACCAGTCCAGCAGGTCGGGCGCGCCGGTGTCGTTGACCACGCGCATCATCACCGCATTGACATTCACCGGCTACAGGCCGGCATCCTTCGCGGCAGCCAGACCCCTCATGACCTGCGGAAGACGGTCGCGCCGGGTCAGCTCGGCGAAGGCCTCCCGGTCGACGGTGTCCAGCGAGACGTTTACCCGGGTCAGCCCGGCATCCACCAGGGTGTCGACCTTCTTGTCCAGGCCGATGCCGTTGGTGGTGATCGAGATCGGCACCTCCGGGTGCAGCTCGCGCACCCCGGCGATGATCTCGGCCAGGTCGTGGCGCACCAGCGGCTCACCACCGGTGAACCGGATGTCCTTGACCCCCAGGATCCGCACGCCGATGTCCGCCAGACGCACCGCTTCCTCCGCGGTCAGCAGCGAGGACTTGTGCAGCCAGGGCAGTCCCTCGGCGGGCATGCAGTAGGTGCAGCGCAGGTTGCACTTGTCGATCAGGGAGATGCGCAGGTCGTCGGCGGTGCGTCCCCACCGGTCACGCAGGCGCAGTGGGCCTGCGGTGACAGGCATGTCGGACGACCTGCTCGCGGCGTTCGCCGCCGCTCCCGCGATGGTCGGTGGCACCGTGGGGACGGGCAGAACCGTGGTCATGTGGTGGGCCACCTCCTTCTTCTCCAGTGTCCGGTCTACCGTCTGGCCGGTCAACCATCCATACCTGGTCCGTGTGGCATCTCCGCACGGCCGTCCGAAGATGCGGCACCCTCGCCCCGGGGGCTCGACCCGGACCGTGTCCGGTCGGGGGACTAGGGTACGTCCTGTACCCAAGGATAGACGCCGGGCCGCCCAGGTCCGCAGTCGACGAAGCATCCTTAACCTGCCGGAAAAGAGGACATCCCATGACCATCACCCGGATCCCCCGCACCGTTCTCACCGTGTCGGCGCTGGGGGCGGGGGCGTCCCTCGTCCTGACCGGCTGCTCCACCGACGGTGAGAGCGACGATGCCTCCGCGACCAGCTCGGACGCAGCGTCCGGCACAGTGAACGTCTTCGCCGCTGCCTCGCTGAACAACGTCGGTGAGGATCTCGCCGACGCCTTCAACGCCTCCAACGACGGCGACGCCGAGATCGTCTTCAACTTCGCCGGCTCCTCGAAGCTGGTCCAGCAGATCGACCAGGGTGTCGATGCTGACCTGTTCATCAGTGCCGACGAAGAGAACATGGACGCCGCCCTCGACCTGCCCGAGTTCGACGGCGCCGACTCCCAGGTCGTCACCACCAACCTGCTGGTGCTCGCCACCGCCCCTGGCAACCCGGCCGGGATCGAGTCCCTCGACGACCTCGCGTCCGGCGGCTCGGCGGAGGACGCCCGCATCGCCGTCTGCGCCGACGGCGTTCCCTGCGGCACCCTGGCCCACCAGGTGCTGGACGATAAGGACATCACCCTGTCCAGCCCCACCGAGGAGGCGAACGTCTCCGACGTGGCGACCAAGGTCTCCACCGGCGAGGTCGATGCCGGGTTCATCTACGCCACCGATGCCCAGGCGCTGCAGGAGGCCGCGGGTGAAGGTGACGACGAAGCGATCTCCGTCATCGACATCGCCGACACCGTGGACATCGAGCCGAACCCGTACCCGGCGGCACTGACCGTCGAGGGGCAGGACAACGACACCGCCGCGGCGTTCCTGGAGTTCCTCGGCACCGACGAGGCCGCCGAGATCATCGAGAAGTACGGCTTCGGCGCGCAGGACGAGTAGTCGGGCACAGGGCACGGTAGGACGGTGCACATGGCGCGCAGCAGGACGGTCACCTCGGTTCCCGTCGTCATCACCCTCATCGGGCTGGCGGCGGTCCTTCTGCTGCTCGGACCGCTGCTGGGCCTGCTGCTGAACATCCCCTGGGACCGGACGGTCGAACTGGTCACCGAGCCGGCCGCGGTGCAGTCGCTGACCTTGTCGCTGTCCACTGCGTTGGTCTCCACGCTTTTGTGCGTGGTGCTGGGGCTGCCGCTGTCGGTGTGGATGGTGGAGTTCGCCCGCCGACACCTCGGATGGGGTCAGATCGTGCAGCTCATCGTGTATGCGCCGCTGGTGCTCTCTCCGGTCGTGTCCGGCCTGGCGCTGGTGTTCTTCTGGGGACGGCGTGGGGTGGTCGGCTCCTTACTGGACGACGCCGGTGTGCAGGTCGCCTACACCTCGCTTGCGGTGATCGCGGTGCAGGTCTTCGTGTCCCTGCCCTTCTTCGTCTCCACGACCACCACGGCATTACGGGGTGTGCCGGTGGTGCTGCAGGAGGCTGCCGCCCTGGACGGCGCGTCCCGCTGGCAGACCATGCTGCGGATCCTGGTGCCGTTGTCCTTTCCAGGTATCGCGACCGGTTGTGTGCTCAGTTTCGCCCGGGCGCTCTCGGAGTACGGCGCGACCCTCACCTTCGCCGGTAACGTAGCAGGCGAAACCAGGACGATCCCGCTGCTCGTGGAGTTGGGCCTCAGCGCCAACGACATGGACCGGGCGTTGGGTGCGTGCATCATGCTGATCGGGGTGTACGTGCTGGTCGTCGGCGGGATCGCCGTCATCCGCTCGGGTGTCGGCGGGGCGAACGGACTCAAGGGAAACAATGCACATTCACAAGCACACGGGTGAGCACGCCCGCAGCCCCGAGGAGCACCTCGCCGCGGTGCGCGCCCTCGTCGAGGATCTGGTTGGGGAGCGGGCGGTGGTGCAGGTGCCCGCGGCAGACTCGGTGGGACGCCGCCTGGCCCACAGTGTCGCGGCCGTCGAGGACTCCCCGCGCTTCGACAACTCCCAGATGGACGGCTACGCGCTGTCCGGTGAGCACCTGGCTGGCGGACGCTTCCCGGTGGGGCCCACGGTGGCAGCCGGGGCTGACCCTCGTGACGTCCTCTACGACGCGGTCTCGAACCCAACCTCGCGGATCCGTGAGGCCGTGATACCGGTGATGACCGGTGCCCGACTGCCGGCCGGGACCGCTGCGGTGGTTCCGGTGGAGGCCTGCGACCCGCCGGATTTCGATGCGGCGGAGGCCGCCACCGCCGCGGGTGGCGGCGTGAGCGTGCCGGCGTGGGAGGCAGGACGTTTCGTCCGACCGGCCGGTTCGGACCTGCGGGCCGGTGCGGAACTTCTGCCGTCCGGACATCTGGTCAATCCGCGGACGGTGGGAGCGGTCGCGGCGCAGGGCATCGCCGGGCTGCCGTTGCGCCGGGCGGCACGGGTGTTGATCTGCACCGGCGGTGACGAGATCGGTGGGGACGGTGCGTCCGGAGTCGGCGCAGCGGGTGCCGCCATGATCCGTGACGCCAACGGTCCGATGCTGCAGTCCTTGTGTGCGCGGCACGGGATCGAGGTCGCCGGCACGGTGCGCACCAGCGATGACCCGGAAGGGTTCCGCGCCGTGTTGTCCGAGGCGATCGGGCAGGCGGGTCCCGATGCGGTGGTGACCAGCGGTGGGATCAGCCACGGACGCTTCGAGGTGGTGCGTCAGGTACTGCAGGGCGCGGCGGCTGGTGAGGCATGGTTCGGCCACGTCGCCCAGCAGCCCGGTGGACCGCAGGGCCTGGCCGAGTTCGAGGGCGTGCCGGTGATCTGCCTGCCGGGCAACCCGGTGTCCACCGCGGTGAGCTTCCGGTTGTTCGTCGCCCCGGTCCTCGGCGAGGCTGCCGATGCTGCGGATCCGGTGGTCGGTCGCGCCGGGGAGACCCTGGAGGGGCTGGCCGACAAGGACCGCTTCCTGCGGGGACGCACCGAGATCGTCAACGGGGTTCTGACCGGCTTCGTGGTCGGTGGCCCCGGATCCCACCTGCTCGCCCAGTCTGTGTCGGCGGACTGCCTGCTTCGCGTCCCGGCAGGCGAGGGGCTGGCGGCAGGCGACCCGGTGGAGATCGTCGAGCTGTAGGCCGTCACCCTGCAGCCTCCTCCGGAGCTGCCGGATAGGTGGGACGAATCGCTGGGAATCCGGTCGGATCACCAGCGATTCGTCCCACCCTTCTTGCACCGGACCTGGGGAGCAGGTCCGGCAGGCTCAGTCTTCGTCGTTCGCTGTGGCCGCGGCGTCCTCGTAGTAGTCGGCGAGAGCGCGTAGTGCAGCGGGCAGCTCGGAGCCATTGATGGTCAGGTCCTGGTCGGCGAGGAGTTGTACGACCAGGCCGTCACCGATCGCCATGCTCAGGGACGTCACTGCTTCGGCAGTCTGCTGGTCTAGATCGGGTTTGACCTCCAGGGCGCGCTGTACCGCGGCGGCCCGCTGTTCGGAAGCGAGTTCGAGGTACTTCTCTTTCAGGGCGGGGGAGCGCTGCATCTGACACCACAGTTCGGTGTGCCCGACCAGCCAGTTCTGGTGGGATGCCAGATCCTCGAGCATCCGGTCCCAGGCGTCGGGGAAGGACTGTGAGATATCGGCGGTCGTTCCCCACAGTGAGTCGGTCTCGGTGGCGATCGAGATCAACGCCTCGTCCAGCAGGGCGTCCTTGGACCCGTAGTGGTAGCCGATCGAGGCCAGGTTGGTGCCCGATTCATTCACGATGTCGCGGGCGGTGGTGCGTGCATAGCCGCGTTCGTAGAGGCAACGCTTGGCGCCCTCGAGGAGGTTTTCCCGGTTTCCCATGGCAGTCGAGTCTAGAGCCTCCGGAGCGGAACGACACGTCCGTCTCAGACGTATGTCATGAACGGGTGTAGTACACAAACGTCCTTGACGTATGTATAGGACAAATGTATACATTGGGGCATGGGTACGACAGCTCAGACCACGACCAACCCGACCCTGCCCCGGGCCACGGCGCGTGAATGGATCGGCCTCGCCGTGCTCACCGTCCCCGCGCTCCTGGTCTCCATGGACCTGTCCGTCCTGTTCATGGCGGTCCCCGGCATCAGCGCCGACCTGATCCCCAGCGGTAGTCAACTGCTGTGGATCATGGACATCTACGGCTTCCTGCTCGCCGGACTGCTGATCACCATGGGCACTCTCGGTGACCGGATCGGACGCCGACGCCTGCTGATGCTCGGTGCGGCCGCTTTCGGTGCGGCCTCCCTGCTCGCGGCGGTGTCGACGACCCCGGAGATGCTCATCATCGCCCGGGCGCTGCTCGGCGTCGGAGGTGCGACGCTCGCGCCGTCCACCCTCGCCCTGATCCGCAACATGTTCCACGACGACGCCCAACGTCGCACCGCCGTCGGTGTGT
Source organism: Candidatus Corynebacterium avicola (assembly GCA_019114135.1). Classification (GTDB taxonomy): domain Bacteria; phylum Actinomycetota; class Actinomycetes; order Mycobacteriales; family Mycobacteriaceae; genus Corynebacterium; species Corynebacterium avicola. The sequence goes on along the minus strand of DXGC01000039.1, from coordinate 15,959 downwards.
GGGCTGCGGCCTTCGGCGCGGGCCAGCCGATCGGCGCGATGGTCGGTGGACTGCTCGTCGAGCACTTCTGGTGGGGTTCGGTCTTCCTGATCAACCTGCCGGTGATGGTGCTGCTGCTGGTCCTCGCGCCGATCCTGCTCCCGGAGCACTCGGATCCGTCGCCCGGACGCTTCGATCTGCTCAGCGCGGCGCTGTCGATGGCGACGATCCTGCCGGTCATCTGGGGTCTGAAGAAGATCGCCGAGGACGGCCTCGATGACGGTGTGGGTGTGGCCCCGATCGCCTCCCTGCTCATCGGGCTGGTCTTCGGCTGGTTGTTCATCCACCGCCAGCGCACGACGGCTCACCCGATGATCGACCTGTCTCTGTTCGGACGCCCCGAGTTCTCCGCGGCCATCGGCGCCAACACGCTCCTGGCCGTCGCCTCGGCGGGGGTCGGCATGCTGGTGGTCCAGCATCTGCAGCTGGTGCTGGGCTACCGGTCGTTCATCGCCGCACTGTGGATGGTGCCGATGATCGCGATGACCATGGTCGGCATCGCCGTCGGTACGCTCATCGTCCGGTGGGTGCGGCCCGGTTACGTGATCGGTGCGGGACTGGGGTTGTCCGCCCTGGGCTTCGCCCTGCTCACCAGGCTGGAGGCCGATGACTCGGTGCTCGGCGTCCTCGCGCCGTACAGCGTGCTCGGTGTCGGCATGGGACTGGCGATCACCCTGGCCTACAACATCGTGGTCAGTAGTGCGCCGCCACAGAAGGCCGGTGCGGCCGCGTCCCTGAACGAGACCGGCACGGAGTTCGGAGGTGCGCTCGGGATCGCCGTGCTGGGCAGTATCGCCACCGCCGTCTACCAGCGTCGGATGGGCGATGAGCTTCCTGCCGACGTCCCCGCCGAGGTGTCCGCTGCGTCCGGCGACACCCTCGGCGAGGCTCTGGCCGTCGCCGGGAACCTTCCGGACGACCTGGCTGACCTCGTGCACGATGTCGCCACCTCCGCCTACACCGCCGGCATCGCCACCACGGCCGCGGTCGGTGCGGTACTGCTCGCGGTGACCGCTGTGGTCGTCAGCGTGGTGCTTCGCCGCATCCGAATGGAGGACATCGAGGACACGGAGGCTGCCGAGGACGCGGTAGCGTGACAGCTTTACCTTCCGGTTGGTAAAGTCGTCGTTCGTGAAGGACCATACCGATACTCAAGAGCACGACCAGACCAGGGACCGCATCCTCGACGGCGCCCTGGCCCTGCTCAACGACGCGGTCGACGGGAGCGGCAAGGGGTCCGTGTCACTGGACTCGGCGGCGAAGCAGGCCGGTGTCACCAAACCCGGCCTGATGTACCACTTCCCGACGAAGGAAGCGCTGATGCTCGCCCTGGTCGACCATGTGGTGGACCGTTGGGAGGAACAGCTCATCGCCGCCCTCGGGGGACCGTTGGAGGAGGCCGGACCGGTCGACAGGATCCGTGCCTACGCGGAGTTCACATTGGGCACCGAGTTCGAGAACTCCGACATCGTCATGCTCGCCGACCCCCGCCTCCGCCCCGCGTTGACCGCCCGCTGGGGTGAGCGCATCGCTCCCTGGGTCGGGCTGTCCCCTGCCGCTGAGAAGGAACCGGACTCTGCATCGGTCAGCGCGACCTACGACGGACTCGACGTTGAGGTCGCCACCCGTCTCCATGCTGTGCGACTGATGGCCGACGGGGCGTGGCTGGCGTCCGCCACCGGCGTCCTCGACCCCGGCAAGGGGGCACGGGCGGACGTCCTCGTTCTCGCCCGGGAGATGCTCGACGACCTCGACCACTCTGACGATCGGAAGGAGACCGTCCCATGACCGTATGGATGACCTTGGTGGCCGCGATCGTCTCCGAGGTCGCCGCATCATTGTCGCTGAAGGCAGCGATGGACAACCCGGCCTGGTACGTGGTGGTCGTCCTCGGCTACCTGATGTCCTTCTTCATGCTTTCCCGGACACTGCGAGGTGGCATGGCGCTGGGCGTGGCCTACGGTATCTGGGCTGCGTCCGGGGTGGCGTTGACCTCGATACTCAGCTCGCTGATCTTCGGTGAGTCGATGAACCTGATGAAATCCGCCGGCATCGTGCTGGTCATCGGCGGCGTCCTGCTCGTCGAGATCGGCTCACAGAAGGCCGCTCAGCAGCAGTACGCGCGGCAGGCGCAGCGTCCCACCCCGCTCCCTGCGGAGGAACCGCTGCGGGGTGAGGCGTGATGGCCTGGGCATTCCTCGTCTCCGCCATCGTCCTTGAGGTCGTGGCCACCGTGTCCTTGCGGATGTCGGTCTCCGGGTCAAGACTCTGGTACCTGCCGGTCGTCGTCGGCTACCTGCTCTCTTTCATGGCGCTGGCCGCCACGCTGAGCCACGGGATGGAGCTCGGCGTGGCCTACGGCATCTGGTCGGCCACTGGCGTAGCCGTCACCGCGGTCATCAGTCGGGTGCTGTTCAAGGAGGCGCTGACCTTCATGATGACCTGCGGTATCGTCCTGATCATGGGCGGGGTCCTGTTCATCGAGATGGGCAGCGTGTAGGAGGGTGTTGCTGGTGTACGAAAGGTGGGACGAATCGCCGGGGATCCACGCGGAAAACCATCGATTCACCCCACCTGTCGGACAGGGCAGGGGAAGACCGTCCTACAGCGGCAGATACTGCACCCGGTCGCCGGGGTCCACACCCTCGCGCGGGACGATGATGAGCACGTCCGCCGCGGCATAGCCACTGAGCATGTGGGAATGAGAGCCGGGCACCGGGGAGACCGTGGTCTGCCCGTCGTTCTCACCCAGGGTGGCGGGCATCAGCCGCACCCGGTCCCGATGCAGGGCACCGACGTGACCGGATTCGGCGACGGTCGCTGGGTGGAGTGCCACCGCAGCACGGGCGGCGTCATCTGAAGCCGTGCCGCAGAACATCGCCACCGCCGGTGCGATGAAGGAGTGCAGGGCGACATGCGCGGCGAAGGGATTGCCCGGCACCCCGATGATCAACTGGTCGGCGCGCCGGGTGATCAGTGTGGGATGCCCGGGCTGGCACGCCACCTCCTCGGCGAGAACCTCCTCGGCCACACGACTGATGAAACGGCGCGCGAAGTCCTGGGTGGAGCGTCCTGAACCACCGGTCATCACCACGATGTCGGCGGCCTGCACGTCCGGCCGGCGCAGCCAGTCCTCCACGGCGACCGGGTCGTCCGGCAACCGGTCGGCGACGGTCACCTCCGCACCCCAGCCGGACAGCAGGGCGGGGAAGGAGGCGCTGAAGGCATCGCGGACCTCGCCAGGGCCGGGCACGCCATCGTCGATGACCTCGTTTCCGGTGAAGGCGCACGCCACGCTGGGGGCCTGGCGCACCTCGACGGTGTCGACCCCGCAGGCGGAGAGCATCGCCACATGACGCGGGGTCAGGCGGGTGCCGGCGCTCACCAGGACGGCGCCGGCTTCCCACTCCTGGCCGGACGGGCGAATGTCACGGCCGTCCTCCGGGGTCTCGGCCTGCAGGGTGTCGTCGGTGATCTCAGCGTTCTCCGAGCGCACGACGGCGGTGGTGCCCTCGGGGATCAGTGAGCCGGTGAGGATCGGCAGCGCCTGACCGGGCTCCAGGGTGCCGCCTGTGCTGTGCAGGTTGCGCCCGCGGGCGTTGGTCGGCGTCGACGCCAGCAGCGTCCATGGTCCGGCCCCGCTCACCGCGAAGCCGTCCATCGCCGAGGAGGTGTAGTGCGGCACGGGGATGGGGGAGAGGACGTCCTGGGCGAGTACGTCGCCGGGCGCCGGGGTGTGGGACGCTCCGTTGTCTTCCTCGTTGCGTCCGGTGCGCGCCACGATGGCGGCGACCGTGTCGGCGATGCGGGAGCGGGCGTCCTGCCAGGTCACCGGCTGGTGGCTGAGGTGTTCGGTCCAGTCGTCCCACGTGTCCACGTCGGCGGCGGCAACCTCGGGCAGCTCAACCTCGGCCATCGGGATGCGGTGCAGCAGGCGCATCATCGGGGCGTCGGCGAAGGAGTCCTCACCGACGGCCTCCGACAGTGCGCCGAGAGTCACGACGGACATCAGCGGCTGGCGTCGTCCGGCGACCGTGCCGATCACGCCGGCGGTGTCGTCGGCAGCCTCCCGAAAGCCGGCGACGAGCGCCGCTATCCCCGGCGCCGGATCCAGCAGGTCCGCGGCGAGAAGCAGGATCAGGTCCTCGTCCGCGGTGTCCTCGCGTGCCGCCAGGGCCCGAGCACCGGTGGCGACTGCGGCGGCCGGACCGGACAGTGGCGGGTCCTCGCGCAGCCGGACGACATCCTCCGGCAGGTCCATCTCCCCGGCGACGACGACGCGGACGCCGGTGGACGCAGCGTCCTGCGCGGCAGAAGCGGCAGCGGCGTCCAGAACGCGGTCGATCAACCGCACCCCGTCGCGTCCTGCGAGAAGCGGCTTGGCCGGGGTGTCCGCGGGGGCGGACTCCGCCAGCCGGGAGCCGGCACCGCCGGCGAGGATGATCGCGTGGATGGTCACCGTCATCCCCCTGCGAACGGGGGAAGGACGTCCACGCGCTGCACCCCGTCGAGGGGTGTGGTGGTGGCGTCGGCATGCGTGACGGTGCGACCGTCGATGAGGAAGCCGCAGCGCTCAAAGACCTGGGCCAGCGTCGTCCCGCCGGCGGTGGTGTCGGTGTGCGCGGTGCCGAGGGATCCCAGCAGGTCAGCAAGAGTGCTCCCGGGGTCCGGCAGCGTCTCCTGGGCCACGCCGCGGGCGGCTCGCGCGGCGGCGAAGTAGTGGATCTCAACCATGCGTCCCAGTGTAGGCGGCGCGCGTGGAGAGGTTTCGCCGATAGGCTGCACACCATGACTGATCAGCGCGCCGCCGTGACCGTCGTCGACTACGAACCGACGCACCGGGAGGAGATGCTGGAGCTGGCCCTGCGCTCCTGGGCGCCGGTCTTCGAGGAGCTGCGGGGCGCGGTGCCGCGGTTCGTCTACGACAACTTCTGGCCGGAGGGGTGGGAGACAAGGCAGCGGGAGGACCTCGCGCAGGTGGTGGACGAGGCGCCCGAGCTCGTCGACGTGGCGATTCTGGACGGACTGGTCGTCGGGTGGGTGGTCACCCGGATCCATGCCGAGGACTCGATGGGTGAGGTGCATGTCATCGTCGTGGACCCGGAGGTGCAGCGGCAGGGGATCGCCTCAGTGCTCCTCGAGCGGTCGCACCAGCGGATCCGGGACGCCGGGATGCGGATGGTGATGGTGGAGACCGGTGATGATCCCGGACATGGGCCTGCCCGCGCTGTGTACGAGGCCAACGGGTACCGGCGCTGGCCGGTGGCCCGGTACTTCAAGGACCTGACGGAGTAGGTGGGGCCGGCTGAACAGGGGGATTCGCGGCTCCTGCGTGCTATGGCAGATTATGCCATAGCTGTCTATAGTGGACGGAAGTTGAATCCTGCAGGGAGGAACACCATGCCCACACGGAATGTCGTCATCACCGACCACCAGAAGCAGTTGGTGGATGAACTTGTGGCGTCGGGGGAGTACCAGAACGTCAGTGAGGTGCTCCGCGAGGGACTGCGGCTCGTGGAGAAGCAACGCGAGGAACATCTCGCAATGCTGGAAGCGCTGCGCAGGCATGTCGATGCGGCAGAGTTTGATCTGGTGGAGGGGCGGTACACCGACATCGAAGTCGATGGGATCGGAGACTTCGTCGATGACCTGGCTCGAGATGTCACCGAAGCGAGGACCCCGCGCTGACGCGGAAGGTCCGTATGGCCCAGGTGGCTAAAGAGGATCTCCGAGACCTCCTCGAATGGTCAGCGGATCGATTCGGGACCGACGCGATGGAGCGATACAAGAGCTTGATTGCGACAGCACTCAACGACGTAGCCGAAGACCCGGATCAGCCCGGGCGTCGAAAGCGTCCCGAGTTGGGGAGGGGAAACGGTCTTGGCATCTCCGTCTAAGTCGGGACCGGGTGACTGGTGACCGTGTGACTTCGCCGCGGCATCTACTGCTGTACCGGGCAGATGAAGAGACGTTGTATGTACTGGGAATTATCCATGAGTCAATGGACATCGCTCAGCGGGAGGTGGAGGTCGAGGACCTCGATCGATGACTCTCCATACCGCGTAACCTGGGTAACCATGAGCAGCACGGAGAACGCAGGGAACACAGGCGGCGCCCACCTCACCCACGTGCGGGAGGACGGTTCGGCCCACATGGTCGACGTCACCGCCAAGAAAGAGACCAGCCGCACCGCCGTGGCCACCGGGCGGGTCATCAGCCGTCCGGACGTCCTCGACATGATCTTCGCGCCCGCCGACGGTGAGCACGAGGGTCTTCCGAAAGGTGACGCCCTGCCCGTCGCCCGCGTCGCCGGGATCATGGGGGCGAAGAAGACCCCGGAGATCATCCCGCTGTGTCACCCGCTGCCGCTCGGCAAGATCACCGTCGACTTCACCCGTGAGGACGCGGTCAGCGAGGACACTGGGGACACTGAGGACCCAGCCTCCAGCAGGCAGGACGCCGTGCGCATCGAGGCCTCGGTCAAGACCCGCGGCGTTACAGGTGTCGAGATGGAGGCACTGACCGCGGTGACCAGCGCGGCGCTGACCGTCTACGACATGATCAAGGCCGTCGACAAGCACGCCGTCATCGACGACGTCCGCGTCCTCGCGAAATCCGGCGGCAAGTCCGGCGACTGGGATGTGCGCTGATGACCGAGACAAACGACACCACAGCCCACACCCGCGCACTGGTCATCGTCGCCTCCACCCGCGCAGCATCCGGCGACTACACCGACCGCACCGGCCCCGTCCTCGTCGACTGGCTGTGCACCCGCGGCCTCGAGGTCGACGACGCCACCGTCATCGCCGACGCCGACATTCCCACGGCCCTGCCGGAGCTGCTGGACGACCCGGTCCTGCCCCGGATCGTCCTGACCACCGGCGGCACCGGCATCAGCCCCACCGACCGGACCGTCTCCACCGTGAGGCCGCTGCTCGACCACGAACTTCCTGGCCTGGTTGCCGCGGTGTGGCAGAAGGGCGTCGACGCCGGGGTGCCCACCGCGCTGCTCTCCGGCGGGGTCGCCGGGGTGGTGGGACGCTCTTTCGTGATGACGCTGCCCGGGTCCGCCGGCGGGGTGAAGGACGGCATCGCCGTGCTCGACCCGGTCCTCGACCACCTCATCGCCCAGCTGGAAGGGGTGAGCGACCATGAATGACCCTGCCTACGTCGCCGAACAGACCGGCGTGGTCGTCCACACCGCCATCTCCGCCGAGCCGTTGGAGGAGCACCTCGCCGCGGCGAAGGCTGACACCGGCACCGACGCCATGGGCGCCGTCGTCACCTTCGAGGGTGTCGTCCGCGACCACGACAACGGCGCCGGAGTCGCCAGCCTCGACTACACCCACCACCCCAGCGCCGCCGAGGTCCTGGCCCAGATCGCCGAGCAGACGGTGCAGAAGTACCCGCAGGTCAGACTGTGGGCCGAGCACCGCACCGGGGCGCTGACCATCGGCGACATGGCCTTCCTCGTCGTCGTGGCTTCCGCCCACCGAGGGGAGGCCTTCGAGGCCATCGCCGACTTCGCCACCCAGGTGAAGGCGAATGTGCCGATCTGGAAGGAACAGGCGCACACCGACGGATCGACTGAGTGGGTGGGACTGTGACTGGAGAGAAACAGCAAGTCGATATCGGACGCTACCGCCGTCAGATCACCCTCGACGGATTCGGCCTGGACGCCCAGCAGGCCCTCGCCGACGCCCACGTCGCCGTCCTCGGCGCCGGTGGTCTCGGCTCTCCGGCGCTGGTCTACCTCGCCGCCTGCGGGGTCGGGACGGTGACCGTCATCGACGACGATGTGGTCGAGACCTCCAACCTGCACCGCCAGGTCATCCACACCGATGCGTCGGTGGGGGAGTCCAAGGCGACCTCGGCGCGCCGGGAGATGCTGGCGCGCAACCCGGGCATGACCGTGCACACCGTCGCCGACCGGCTCACCGCCGACAACGCCGTTGACCTGCTGCGCGGCGCGGACGTCCTGTTGGACGGCACCGACAACTTCGCCGCCCGCTACGCCGCCTCCCACGGCAGCGCGGTGCTGGGAATCCCGCATGTGTGGGCATCCATCCTCGGCTTCGACGCCCAGCTCTCGGTCTTCGGCGCGACGCTGGCCGACGGATCAGCCGGCCCGGTGTACGAGGACGTCTTCCCCACGCCACCGCCAGCCGGGACGGTGCCGTCCTGCTCGGCCGCCGGGGTGCTCGGGCCGGTCGTCGGCGTGGTCGGGACCGCGATGGCGTTGGAAGCGGTGAAGGTGCTCACCGGCGTCGGGCAACCGCTCGCCGGGGAGCTCGGCTACTTCGACGGTTTGTCCGGACGCTGGGAGTACATCCCGCTGACCGCCGACCCCGCGGTCGCCGCCCGCGTGCAGGACGCCCCGACGCCGGTCGCCGAGGAACTCGCGGTGGAGGAATCCGACGGTGAGCGTCCGGACCTCCCGGATCTCACGGACGCCGTGCTCATGGATGTCCGAGAGCCCGACGAATTCCACAACGTGCACATCCCCGGCGCGGTGAACATCCCCTTGTCCGTCCTGCGCGGCGGCGTCGACGGGGAGTTCCCCGAGGAGGCCGAGTACCTGGCAGACCGGGCCACCCAGGAAGGACGTCCGCTCGTGGTCTACTGCGGATCGGGCGTTCGCTCACTGAAGGCCATCGACCTGCTGGCGACGGCGGGGATCACCGCGTCCAACTACCCGGGCGGCATCAACGCATGGTTGGAGCGGCAGTGACAGGAACAGACGACGAACCCACCAACTACGCCTCCATCGCCTTCGACGACTTCGTCAAGGCCCGGCAGGAAGCACGCGGTGTGGCGAACCGCGTGGACACCACCGGTGCGTCCGGCGCGGAGCTGGACGCGCGCGACGCCAAGCTGATCCGGAACACCCGGATGTTCTTCATGTCCACCGTGACAGGCACCGACTGGCCTTATGTGCAGCACAAGGGCGGTCCGTCCGGCTTCGTGAAGGTCAGGACGGTCGGCGGACGCTCACAGATCATGTTCCCCGACTTCACCGGCAACCGGCAGTTCGTCACCACCGGCAACCTCGACCGGGACGACCGCGTCTGCCTGTTCTTCATCGACTTCGCCACGCGCTCCCGGGTGAAGGTCTTCGGCCACGCCCGCACCATTGACGCCGACGACGACCCGGAACTGATCGAGGAGTTGCGTGACCTCGGTGAGTTAACCATCAAGGGCGTCATCGAGCGTGCCGTGGTCGTGGACGTCGTCGCCTCGGACGCGAACTGCTCCAAGCAGATCATCCCGCGCTGGACCCGCGAGGAGGTCGACGAGCGCCTCGACCTGTACCGGGCGGACATCTCCGAGCTGAAGGACATGGTCGCCGAGCGCGACGCCAGGATCGCCGAGCTCGAGGCACGGCTGGGGGAGCTGGAGGCGTAACCAGAGGGGCCGCGGAGGTGGGGCCTCGGTGAGCCAGCTGCCAGAATCGGCAGCATCGAGTGTGTTGAGCCGACCGTATTTGGCAGCTGGCTCGCACACGCCCCGACCAACCCCGCAGATACACGCCCGTCCAGCCCCGCACACGGCCCGACCCCGCTACACTCGCACCAACGGCAGGGGGCGGGAAACAATGGGGGACGACTTCACAGTCCAGGACGTCTGGACCACGAAGCAACTGACAGCGGCGGGCCACAGCTACCGGGACATCGCCCGCGCCGTCGACCAGCAGGTGCTCGTCAAGATCGCGAAGGGCCACTACATCTCGAAGAAGGACCCGCATTCGGTACTTCACGCGTTCAATCTGGCCTACCCAGGGCTGACCTTCACCGGGCGGACAGCAGCATACCTCTACGGCGTAGCTCCGATGGTGTGGCCCGCGACCGCCCACCACCCGACGTCCCGCAGCGCCGTCATCCATCTGGACCTGCGCCGCAGGGCGGTACGCCCCACCGTCACACGCCGGGGACTGCAGGTCGCGGTAGCCGCGATCGTCGCCGCCGAGCTCGCGACCACAGACGAGAGCGCTGCCGTCCGCGTCCTTGACCGCGGCTACCAGGGGTTCAAGGGTTCCCGGCGTCTTGAGGACGATTTCGCCCTCCTGACCCGCGGAGAGCGTAGGCGGCTGGATCCCGTCTTGAGAAAGGCGATCATCGGGACGGCGAGCCAACTGGAGACGACGGCGGTGCAGTTGATCAGGTCGGCGTTGCGGCGGGAGCTGGAGGAGGGACTGATCACGATCGAAACGAACGGGATGGTGCGGGGATACTGCTTCGACATCCTGATCCGGGAGGTACGGCTGCTCATCGAGATCGACAGTTGGGCCTATCACGGGGAGGCCAGGTCGAAGCGGATGGATTTCGCGAGGGACCGGTGCAAGGGGAACCAGGCGACGCGGTGGGGCTACCTGCTTCTCCGCTACCCCGACTCCGCCGTAAAGCACGCGCCGCGGTACCTCGCGGACGAGGTGGCGGACACCGTCCGTTTCGAGTTGCAGCGTCGGCGTCGCTTAAGAAGGGAGGACGAGGCGATTCCGACCGACCAGCCGATGTGGCTCTGGTACCCGAAGGTGTGAGCGCTCCCGGCTATCTCCCACGCCGCTGCCCGCTGTACCCTTGCCTGTGTGATGACCTGGCCTGACGCCCCTCGCGGGGACACCTCCACCGACCCCTACTCGGCACTGGCCGACCGGGTCGCCGCTGACGTCATCGCCAGCTACTCCACCTCGTTCTCCCTGGCCACGCGCCTGCTTGCCGCGCCGATCCGGCGTGACATCCGCAACCTCTACGCCGTGGTACGCATCGCCGACGAGATCGTCGACGGGGCAGCGTCGGACGTCGGGGCAGGGCGGGACGAGGTCCGGACGATCCTCGACGACTACGAGGCCCGCGTGCTCGCCGCAACGGGTGGGACGGACGGTGCCCCGTTCTTCACCGACCCGATCCTGCACGCCTGGTCCGGCACCGCCTCCCGCTGCCGGATCAACCCGGAGCACATGGTCGCCTTCTTCGCCTCGATGCGCGCCGACCTGGACGTCACCGTGCACGACGCGGACAGCCTGGCGTCCTACATCCACGGATCTGCCGAGGTCATCGGGCTGATGAGCCTGGACATCTTTCTCACCCACGAGAGCACGGACGCCGACAGGACCTGGCTCGACGACGGCGCCATCGCACTCGGCCGGGCATTCCAGATGGTCAACTTCCTGCGCGACCTTGGCGCTGACCAGGACGGACTCGGACGGATCTACCTGCCCGAACTTGCCGACGGCCCGCTGACGGGCGCCACCCACGACCGGTTCCTCGACGACATCGAGGCCGACCTCGACCTCGCCCGCGAGCGTATCCCGTACCTGCCCGCCGGGGCCCGCGCCGGGGTCGCCGCCGCCATCGCACTCTACGCCGAGCTGGCCGTGAGGATCCGTGCCAGCGACCCCGCCGACCTGGAGAACACCCGGATCCGGGTGCCGGGACCGCGCAAGGCCCTGGTCACCGCCAAGGCCGTGGCGAATATCCGGCGGAGAAGATCATGAAGTTCATCATCATCGGCGCCGGTGTCGCCGGTCTCGCCACCGCCGGACTGCTCGCCCGCGCCGGCCACCAGGTGACACTGCTGGAGTCCAACGACACCGTGGGAGGACGCGCCGGCTCCCTCTCCGGCGAGCAGATCGGCGCCGACCCCGGCTTCCGCTGGGACACCGGGCCGAGCTGGTACCTCATGCCGGAGGCCTTCGACCGCTTCTTCGAGCTGATGGGCACCACCACCGCCGAGCAGCTCGACCTGGTGGACCTCGCCCCGGGCTACCGGGTGCTTTCCGGTACCAGCGACCCGGTGGACGTCCCGGTGGGGGAGGAGCAGGTCGCCGCACTCTTCGAATCCCTTGAGCCCGGTGCCGGACGCGAGGTCCGCCGCTACCTCGACGAGGCCGGTGACACCTACCGCATCGCTGTCGACCGCTTCCTCTACACCAACTACTCCTCCCCGGCCCCCTTCCTGGGTCGGGAGGTGCTGGCCCGTGCCGGACGCCTGGTGAAGCTGCTCACCGGGTCCCTGGAATCCCTGGTAAACAAGCGTTTCTCCGACACCCGTACACGGCAGATCCTGTCCTATCCGGCGGTGTTCCTGTCTTCGGCACCGGCGATGACACCCGCCCTCTACCAGCTGATGAGCTACACCGACCTGGTGCAGGGCGTGAAGTACCCGCTCGGCGGATTTACCGCGGTCGTCGAGTCGCTGCGTCGCCTCGCCGAGGACAACGGGGTGGAGATCAGGACGTCCTGCCCGGTTGCCAGGATCCGCACCGACGCCGACCACGCCAACCCGCTGCGGCGGGTGCCGGGCCTGGGGCGGCTGGCGTCCTGGCTGCCCGGTGCCACCACGCGGGCTACCGGTGTGGTTTTGGCCGACGGTACCGAGGTAGACGCCGATGCCGTGGTCAGTGCTGCTGACCTGCACCACACGGAGACCGCGCTGCTCGCGCCCGGGGTGCAGACCTACCCGGAAGCGCACTGGAAGCGGGTGAACCCTGGTGTCGGCGCGATCGTGGTCATGCTCGGAGTGCGTGGCGAGCTGCCGCAGCTGGCGCACCACACGCTGCTCTTCAGCGAGGACTGGACGCCCGACTTCGCCGCCGTCTTCGATGGACACGGCGAGGAAGGTGCCTCGTCCCCTGCATCATCCTCGGTGTACGTGTGCCGTCCCTCCGCCACCGATCCGGACGTCGCCCCGGAGGGCCACGAGAACCTCTTCGTCCTCGTGCCCTGCGCCGCGGACACGACGATCACCGACGGACAGGTCGACGCCATCGCGGACGCGACGATCGACCTGGTCGCCGAGCGGGCGGGGATCCCCGACCTCGCCGAGCGGATCTGTGCCCGTGCCACCCTGGGGCCGAAGGACTTCGCCGCCGACTACAACTCCTGGCACGGCTGGGCGTTGGGCCTGGCACACACGCTGACCCAGTCGGCGTTCATGCGCGGGACGAACCGCTCCCGGGCGGTGTCGAACCTGTACTACGCCGGCTCCACGACCACGCCGGGGGTGGGGGTGCCCATGTGTCTGATCAGTGCGGAGAACGTGCTGACCGCGATAAAGGTCAGGACACGTCACCCGGGTATAGCGGTGAATCAGTCGAACCGGTAGACCATCACGTGGCAGCTGCCGGACGTGTCGTAGCCGCCGTTGATGGTGCTGTCGACGTATCCCAGCTTGCGGTAGACGTGCCGGGCCCGGTCATTGCCCACATCAACGGCAAGGGAGACGCCGGGGAACCCTTCCTCGCGGGCGACGCGCAGCATTTCCTGCATTAGCGCGGTACCGCGGCCGTGGCCGGCGACTTCGGGGCGCAGTGCGACGGCCACCTCGGGGTAGTCGTCCGACACGAAGCCTGCCCCGGGTGCTTCAGAGGTGAAGGTGCGCAGCCACGCGGCGCCCACTGCGGTCGGGGCGTGGTTGGAGTCCTGTGCGGAGTCCTCCCCGGGGACCCTCTCGAGGATGATCCCCGGCTGCTGCGGGGTCCAGGCGTCCACGTAGGCGGCGAGTTCCTCTTCGATCCCCTCGCTCACCGGACGGGACTCGTCGCCCCACTGGTCGGTGAGGATGTACATGGCACGCAGGATGTCCCGGTCACCGCCGGTGGCGCGGCGGTAGCGGAACTGTGGTGTCGGTGATGCAGTCACGGCGGACCAGGCTATCAGTAGATGAAGACCTTGTCGCCGGGGTTCAGGGCGTTGAAGTAGGTGATGGCGTCCTGCTGGTTCAGGCGGACGCAACCGGCCGAGAGGTTGTCCAGGGTGCCCTGGTGGAAGGCGTGGCCGTTGTTGGTGAAGTAGGTGGCGTAGGGCATCGGGGCGTTGTCGAACTCCCGGCTGACCTCGTCCTTGACCTGGTACTGCACCGAGAAGGTGCCACGCGGGGTGTCCTGGCCGGCCTTACCCGGGGACATGGGGACGGGGCCGTAGGAGGTCTCGCCGCCGCGCTGCATCCAGGTGCGCTTGCCGTCGACGTCGACGCACACGCGGGCGTCGGCCGGGCAGGGGGTGTTGCTGGTGGAGTTGGCACGGCGCTCAGCCTCGGCACGACGCTCCGCGGCAGCCTGGCGCTCGGCGGCGGCCTGACGCTCGGCCTCCCGGGCGTCGTCACGCTCCTGGACGGCACCCGGGGCAACCAGGTCGGTCAGGTCGCGGACGCCCTGCTCGTAGGCGTCGCGGAACTGCTCGGGGACCTCGCCCGACTGCAGCAGGGCTGCGTCGTGGGCGTCCAGGGCACCCTCGCGGACGAGCTCGTTGATCTCGTCCGGGGCCGGCAGCTCGATGCCGGTGTCCTTGACGGTGGTGTGCAGGTCGGACAGCTTGGGGACCGAGACAGCGGAAGGGGCGGCCACGGCGGGGGACGCGACGGACGCGAAACCGGCGGTGGCGATGATGGTGGCGCCGACAGCGGCGAAAGCCTTACGAATGTTCACGCGGTCATCATACGTTCCCAATCCCACGATAAGCCAGAATTCCCTTGGCGCGTCGCGTACCCCGGGGGGTCAATTCGAGGGGGAACAGTTTCAGGGGCGGTCCACTGCCGTGGCGGCGAACGTTCACTGAAGTCACAGGTATTCTGGATGTGACATCCATGCAGTCCCCGGAATTCCGGGCCAGACTAGGGAGACATGAACGTGCCTACCGCGAACCACTCCAGCAACTCCTCCGCCCCCGTCAAGGTCCTGGTCGTCGATGACGAAGCAAACATCGCCGACCTGATCAAGGCGCGACTGGAGTTCCAGGACTTCGAGGTGCGTACCGCCGCCGACGGTGCGACGGCCCGTGAGATCGCCAAGAACTTCCGTCCGGACGCCTTCATCCTCGACGTCATGATGCCGGGGATGGACGGCTTCACCCTCCTCGGCAAGTTGCGCGAGGACGGCCATGACGCACCGGTGCTCTTCCTCACCGCCAAGGACGGCGTCGACGACCGCATCCACGGACTGACCATCGGTGCGGACGACTACGTCACCAAGCCCTTCGCCCTGGAGGAGGTCATCACCCGCCTGCGGGTCATCCTGCGCCGCGTGCAGCCCGCCGAGGAGGAGGACTCCTCGTTGATCTCCTACGCCGACATCACCCTCAACGACGACATGCACGAGGTCACCAAGGCAGGTAAGGTCGTCGACCTGTCGCCGACCGAGTTCAAGCTGCTGCGCTACCTGCTGATCAACTCCGAGGTCGTCGTCCCGAAGTCGAAGATCCTCGACGCGGTGTGGGAGTACGACTTCGGTGGCGACGGCAACGTCGTGGAGTCCTACGTCTCCTACCTGCGACGCAAGATCGACACCCAGGAGCCGCGGCTGATCCACACCGTGCGCGGGGTGGGCTACGTCCTGCGGCTGCCGCGTAACTGATGGCGTCACCGTCCGACGGGAGGGCCTGGAAGATCGGCCGAGAGAAAGCGAGCCGCGAGAAGACCGCCCGGGAGAAGCCATACCCGGGAGTGTTCCTGTCGCACTACCCGCTGCGGGTGTCTCTGGTGCTGGTCATCGCGGTGCTCACCGCCCTCGGGTTGACGGTGTCCGGCACCGTGATCACCGGTATGACCCAACGCTTCCTCACCGACCGGGTGGACGAGAACCTGCTCAGCGCCCGGAGTTGGGCGATCAGCGCAACGGACTCCAAGTGCGACCGGCAGGACCCGCAGCGCGGCCTCTACGAGCGCCTCACCCAGCAGCAGCCGCCGTCGGACCTGTACTGGCAAGTCGTCGGGGACCCGTGTGCGGAGTTGAGCCCCAACAACATCAACCAGTCGCAGCCGGACGTTTCCGCGTTGGACGAACCTACCAGCCCGGTGACGGTGCCGGCGACGTCGGAATCGGCGTCGTCGAGCCCCTGGCGTGCCGCGGCGGTGGTCAACGACGACGGTGAGGTGACCACCTTCGCCTTGCCGATGGACGGCGAGACCAAGATCATGAACCAGAT
>DXGC01000038.1 GCA_019114135.1 Candidatus Corynebacterium avicola | reverse complement strand
GCCCAGGGTCTCGATCGACTCCGGGGTCGGGCCGATCCAGGTCAGACCGGCCTCCGTCACGGCCCGGGCGAAGTCGGCGTTCTCCGACAGGAAGCCGTAGCCGGGGTGGACTACATCCGCGCCGACGCGGGCAGCGACGTCCAACAGGGCGGGGATGTTCATGTACGTCTGCGCACCGGTGGAACCGGGCAGCGCGTAGGCCTCGTCGGCGACCCGCGTGTGCAGCGCGCCGGTGTCGGGTTCGGAGTACACCGCGACCGACCGGATGCCGAGGTCCCGGGCGGCCCGGGTGATGCGCACGGCGATCTCGCCGCGGTTGGCGATCAGGACGGTGGTCATGTGTTCTCCTGGAAGTCGGTGCGGGCAGAGTGGTCGGTGTGGACGGTGAAGGTGACGCGTGCGCCGGGTGGTAGCTGCGCCGCGGCGTCGAGGTCTTCGGGGACGACGGTGGCGATGACGGGGTAGCCGCCGGTGACCGCATGGTCGCGGAGGAACACCACGGGTTCGCCGTTGGGCGGGACCTGCACGGACCCGGCCACCATGCCCTCGCTGGGCAGTTCGCCGGTCTGCCAGCGGACAATCCCGTTCTCCGCCGTGTCCCCGGTGAGCCGCAGTCCGACGCGGTTGGACGTCGCGGTGACCGTCCACTCCTTCTCCGTGAGCGCGGCGACGCCGTCGGTGAACCAGTCGTCGCGGGGCCCGGGGACCACCCGGAGTACACCGTCGGTGCGGATGGTCGTGGAGACCGGACGCACACTGCCGGTCGGCTCCCCGGCGTGGACGGTGTCCCCGGAACTCAGCGGGTCAGGGCCCAGTCCGGAGAGCAGGTCGGTGGACGCCGAGCCGAGCACGGTGTCGGCGACCACGCCGCCGCGGACCCCGACGTAGCTGCGCAGTCCTTCTTCCGCTGCTCCGACTGTCAGCGTCGCGCCGGGGCGGAGCAGCAGCGGGACGCCACGTTGTGCGGCCCGGTCGTCGACGGTCACCGGGGCGGCGGCGCCGGTGACCACGACGACGGTCTCGACCAGGGAGGTCACCGAAAGTCCGCCGATGTTCTCCAGCACGGCGGCGGAGCGCCTGTTGCCGAGGGCGTCGTTGGCCGCCTGGGCGGACGCCCGGTCGGCGGCACCCGAGGTCGTCACACCGAGGTCACCGGCACCGGGGCGACCGGAATCCTCGATGAGGACCTGCAGTCCGGGGTCGTCGATGCGCAGTACCGGGCGGTGGGTCGATTCATGTCCCGGAGTCGTTTCCGTCGCAGCCCCGGCGGTGGCCTTCCCGGCAACCTCGATCTTTTCGTTGACCTGCCGGTAGTGCACCCGGTCGCCGGGGGAGAGCAGGGCAGGGTGCTCGGCGTCGGCGTCCCAGAAATGCTGTGCCGTGGTGCCGACCAACTGCCAGCCGCCCGGCGAGGTCCGCGGGTAGACCGCGGAGAAGTCCCCGGCCAGTGCGACCGCGCCGTCCGGCACGGTGGAGCGCGGGGAGGCATGACGCGGCACGTCGAGAGCCCGGGCACCGTCGACGGGAACGCAGTAGGTGAACCCGGGTGCGAACCCGCCGAAGGCGGCCGCCCAGGTCGTGGAGGTGTGCCAGTCGACCAGGGCGTCCTGCGACATCGACAGCGACTCGGCGAGCGGGGCGAGGTCGGCGCCGTCGTAGTGCACGTCGACGGTGACGTCGCGCGGTGTCGTGGTCGTGGCGTCCTGCGGGGCGAAATCGGGCAGGACGCCGCGGGCGGCCTCGGCGTCGCGGGCGGAGGCGAAGCGGACCAGTACGGTGCGTGCGGCGGCGCCGACCTCGGTCTGGCCGGGCAAGGGATCCGCGCTCAGGGCGGCGTGCCAGGCCATGGCGGTGGCGAGGTCGGGCAGGTCGACCAGCAGGTTGCGGGTGCCGACGCGGTGTACGGGGACGGTCGCGGGAACAGTCATGGTGGCGGCCCCGGTCACAGGAAGCTCTTGATCTCGATGCCGTCGGCGCGCAGTGCCTCGACGATGCTCCGGGTCAGGGCGACGGAGTCCGGGGAGTCACCGTGGACGCAGACCGACTCGGCGTCCACCTTCACCACGGAACCGTCGACGGCCGTGATGGAGCCGGTCTCGGCGACCTGGCGGACCCGCGCGGCGACGAACTCCGGGTCGGTGACCACGGCATTGGACTCGGTGCGGGAGACCAGGGTGCCGTCCGGGTTGTAGTTGCGGTCGGCGAAGGCCTCGCGGATCACGCGCAGACCCTTGGCCTCGGCGACGTCCACGGCGACACCGCCGGGCAGCAGCATGACCGGAATGCCGGTGGAGAAGGCGTGGATGCCGTCGATGACGGCGTGGGCCTGCTCCGCGTGGTGGACGATGGTGTTGTACATCGCGCCGTGCGGCTTCACGTAGGTGACCTGCGTGCCGTAGCGGCGGGCCAGGGCGTCGAGGGCACCGATCTGGTACAGCACCTCGTCGGCGAGCTGGTCAGGGTCGATGTCGATGTTCGTCCGGCCGAAG
The DNA here is from genome assembly GCA_019114135.1 of Candidatus Corynebacterium avicola. Classification (GTDB taxonomy): domain Bacteria; phylum Actinomycetota; class Actinomycetes; order Mycobacteriales; family Mycobacteriaceae; genus Corynebacterium; species Corynebacterium avicola. Next base: position 18,390 of record DXGC01000038.1, on the reverse strand, counting down.
TTCACCGGGTCGTTGTAGCCGATGTGGGCTCCGACGGAGACGCCACGGTCGGCGGCGGCGCGGACGGTGGCGGCGATGGTGTGCGGCTCGCCGGCGTGGAAACCCGTGGCGACGTTGGCACTGGTGACCAACTGGACCATGGCATTGTCGTCGGCGACGGCGATGCCGTTGGTCGTCTCGCCGAGGTCTGCGTTGAGGTCGATGACGGACATTGTTCCTCACCCTTTCGTGACTGGGGTGCCAGTTTACCGAAAGATTGTTGAACAATCCACGTGGGGTGACGGGGTGCTGTGTGTTGGGTCACAATGGGGTAGTGGATCCCGCACAGACCGATGCGTCCGAATACCTGCAGGAATACCTCCAACTCAACCGCGATGCCCTGCTGTGGAAACTCGAGGGGTTGAGCGAGTACGACGCCCGACGCCCGTTGACCCCCACCGGAACCAATCTCGCCGGGCTGGTCAAGCACGTCGCCCTCCTGGAGATCGGCTACTTCGGGGACACCTTCGGCCGGCCGTGGCCGGTGGCCGGGGAGGTGATCTCCGACGAGGACGCCCGTGCGGACCCCAACGTCGACTTCTACCTGACACCGAATGAGACGGTGGAGCAGATCGTCGACTTCTACCGGCGGGTGTGGGCGCACACCGCCGAGACCTTCGGGACGTTCGCCGTCGATGACCTGGGGCACGTCCCTCACTGGCCTGCCGAGAACGCGGAGAAGAGCCTCGGGGAGATCGCGACCCATGTCCTCGGTGACCTCGCCCGGCACGTCGGCCATGCTGACATCCTGCGCGAGCGCTTGGACGGGTCCACCGGGATGTGGGTCGGGAACGACAACGTCCTCGGTGGGGTGGACTGGTCCTCCTATGTCGAGAAGCTGGAGCGGATCGCCTCGCAGTTCCGCTGAGGCAGACGGCGGTCAGCGGTCGTGCAGCAATCGGGCAGTAGTCAGGAGGTGTCGGATAGGTGGGGTGAATCGCTGTGATTCCGGCGCTGAAACCGGCGATTCATGCCACCTTTCGGACAGGTGAGAGATGGGGTGGCGGCGGAGAGCCCGGCCCGGGCCCGGCTACTTGTCCAGATCGAGCAGGTTGCGACGGGTGGCCTGGACGTCCTCCAGGCGGGGGAGCAGGTCGTCCAACCGGGCCCAGTCTGCCTCCGGGATCGCCTCCTCGGCCTCAGTGATCACCGAACGGTCCTGGGTGCCCCAGGCCACCGGCATCGGGGAGATCTCCTGCCAGTGGTCCTGGTCGCGTGCGGTGCGCAGACCGACCACCGCCATCGACGGCACCCGCTCACCGACCCTGCGCTGGATCCCCGGGATCGAGGTCACCGTGCGCAGTGCCAGACCCGGACGCGACGGCGAACCGCTGCCTTCCACGGTGGTCTCCACCAGGGCCATCAGCACCACGTCGCGGGAGTTGACCTGCGCGATCACGGTGGGGGCGAGGTCGTAGTTGTCGTAGTACTGCTGCGGGGAGCCCAGCTGCCGCGGCATCACCGGGACCATGATGAAACTGACCAGTGCCATCACGCACAGTGCGATGCCCAGCATCACGGCCCACCCCTCGGCGACCACGAAGAACAGGATCAGCGCGGCGACGACCAGCAGTGCGCCGAGGATCCCGGCGGACCACTGGAAGCGTCGGGCGTCACGGAAGAACTCGTTGTGCTTACGGGCGAAGGCCTCGTCCACGGGGAAGTTGAAGCTGGTCACGGGTATCTTCCGGTCCTTCTTGAAGAATTTCTGCGGGGAATCTCTAGAGGTCGATCGAGTCGATGATGCGGTAGCCGTAGCCCTGCTCCGCGAGGAAACGCTGGCGGTGGGCGGCGTAGTCGGCGTCCAGTGTGTCACGGGCGATCACGGAGAAGAAAAACGCAGGGCCCCCGTCCGGCTTCGGACGCAGGATCCGGCCCAGACGCTGCGCCTCCTCCTGGCGCGAGCCGAAGGTACCGGACACCTGGATCGCCACCGAGGCGCCCGGCAGGTCGATGGAGAAGTTCGCCACCTTCGAGACGATCAGCACCCGCAGCTCGCCGGCGCGGAAGGCGTCGTAGAGCTCCTCGCGACGGTGGGTGGTGGTGCGGCCGTCGATGACCGGTGCGTCCAACTCCTCACCGAGCTCCTCGAGCTGGTCGATGTAGGCGCCGATGACCAGGGTGGGCTCGTCCGGGTGCTGGTCCAGGATCTTGCGCACCACCTTCGTCTTCGTCGGGGAGCACGCCGCCAGGCGGTACTTCTCGTTCTGTTCGGCGGTGGCGTAGACCATGCGCTCGGACTCGGTGAGCTGCACGCGGACCTCGGTGCAGTCCGCCGGGGCGATCCAGCCCTGGGCCTCGATGTCCTTCCACGGTGCGTCGTAGCGCTTCGGCCCGATGAGGCTGAAGACGTCGTCCTCCCGACCGTCCTCACGCACCAGTGTGGCGGTCAGGCCCAGTCGGCGACGCGACTGCAGGTCGCTGGTCATCCGGAACACCGGGGCGGGCAGCAGGTGCACCTCGTCGTAGATGATCAGGCCCCAGTCGCGGGAGTCGAAGAGCTCCAGGGCGCGGAACTCGCCCTTCGTCTTGCGGGTCACCACCTGGTAGGTGGCGATGGTGACCGGGCGGATCTCCTTCTTCTCCCCGGAGTACTCGCCGATCTCGTCCTCGGTGAGGGTGGTGCGGCGGACCAGTTCGTCCTTCCACTGGCGTCCGGCGACGGTGTTCGTCACCAGGATCAGGGTGGTGCTCTCGGCTTTCGCCATCGACGCTGCGCCGACCATGGTCTTGCCCGCACCACAGGGCAGCACGACCACGCCGGAACCACCGGACCAGAAGGACTGGGCGGCCATCTCCTGGTAGTCGCGCAGCTCCCAGTTCTCGTTCTCGGTCGACAGGGCGATGGGGTGCGCTTCACCGTCGACGTAGCCGGCGAGGTCCTCGGCCGGCCAACCGACCTTGATCAGCTCCTGCTTGATCCGGCCACGCTCGGAGGGGTGCACCAGCACGGTGTCCTCGTCGATGGGGGTGCCGAGCATCGGACGGATCTTCTTGTGCCGCTGGATCTCGGCGAGCACCGCCGGGTCCTTGGACTCCAGCACCAGGCCGTGGGCGGGGTGGCTGGCCAGCACCAGCCGGCCGTAGCGGTCCATCGTCTCGGCGACGTCGACCAGCAGCGGCTGGGGCACCGGGAAGCGGGAGTAGGTCTCCAGCACGTGGACGACCTGCTCGGCGTCGTGTCCCGCGGCGCGCGCGTTCCACAGGGCCAGCGGGGTGATCCGGTAGGTGTGGACGTGCTCCGGGGCGCGTTCCAGTTCAGCGAAGGGGGCCAGCGCATTGCGGGCCTCCTGCGCCTGCCGGTGTCCGATCTCCAGCAGGACGGTCTTGTCCGACTGGACGATCAACGGTCCGTCTCCCAGGGCCACGGTCGGTCTCCTCTCGGTGCGCGGATTGCAACCTGGCCATTCTACGCGGAGTTGGGGTCAGGCCGTCAGGTTGTGACCGAGGCGACGCGGTGCGGCTGGATGCGCAGCGACTCCCCACCGGACTCGGTGACGCCCACGATGGCCACCGGGCTCATCGTCACCACGGAGATCCACTCCCGTACCGCCGAGCCGGAGGCGTTGACGTAGTTGATCTGCACCTGGGTCCCCTGGTTGTAGGCCTGCCGCAGGGCGTCCATGATTTCCCCGGGCTCGTGCACGGTCACCCCGTCGCCGGTCGTGCCGGGGCCGCCGTCAGCGTCGTCGTCATGCTGCAGTGCACGACGGAACGCCTCCACCGCGCCGGCGAGCTGGTCGTCGACGTCCTCGCGGGTGGCGTCCGGACGCTCCGGGTCCGGCACCGTCGACATGCCCGCGGTGGGGGACGCGGCGCGTCCCGCCGAGAGCGAGCCGTCACCGCCCCCTCCGGCGACCCGCACGAGCTGGCCGTCCTCGTCGAGGGCGTCGAGCACGACCGAGAGCTGCGTGGAACTCACCGCCACCGTCGGGGCGATGCGGTGCAGGCCGACCTCCTCGGCCGCCGGGCTGGCGAGCAGGGCCGTCATCGTGTCGGCGTCCGGCGCGGTCAGCACGCTGGCGGCGGTGGTCGCCACGACGGGCTCCACCCGGCGGTGGGTGCGGACGGTGTCCTCCACGAGGTAGGTCAGCGCCTGGGGGATTTCCGGGGCCATTCCTGCCAGGAAACCGAGGATGTCGCTGGAGTCGAGACCGGCGTCCACCGCACGTTCCATGCTCTGACGGGTCACCCGCCACACGCTCGCCATGCCGGTGGACTCCACCTCGGCGAACTGGCGCAGCATCAGTTCGGTCTCGGTGTCGAGCAGGCCGGGGGCGAGGATGGTCATGTCGCCCTGGATGATCAGCATCGACACCGGTGCGGGGAGGATCCGCGAGAGGCGGTCGGTGAGGACGTCCTCGCTGGTGCCTGTGTCGCTGGTGTCCTCCAGTTCCGCGAGGACGTGGGCGGCCGAGGATGCCGCACCGTCGGCGAGGAGACCGAGGGAGACGGCTTCCACGAGTGTCTGGTCGAGATCGTCCTGGGCGGTCACCGAGGCGACCGCGGGACGTGTCCGCCAGAGCGCGCTCGCGTGATCGGCACCGTCGGCGACGGTCACGACCCCGGCGACGAGCCCACGCAGCGCCGCAAGTCGCGAGCGGTCGAGGGTCTCCTCGAGCAGGTGGGCGTCCTGGGCGACGACCGACCCGCTCGGCGCGTGCTCACTGCGCGACCACCCGTCGAGGAGCATCGCCCAGCGGCGTGACAGCGGGGCGGAGACGTACCGGGCGCCCCGGTCGGTGACCGCCCACTGCTCGTCGGGGCCGGTGGCGTCCTGCGGGGAAGGCAGGGGCACACCTCGCCCGATGAGGTCGGCATGGTGGCACAGCGCCAGCGTCTCGCGGGTGGTCTCCGGGGACTGGTCCAGCGACTTCGCCAGGCGGGTGATCTCCCGGACGCCCACCCCGCCGGCATTCAGCGGACGCAACGGGGAGCGTCCCATCTCCTCCAGGACCTCGGCGACGATGCGGGCGGTGTCGACGATGCGGGAGACAGCAGCGCCGTCGACCCGGTCGCGGGAGCTGTCGGTGTCCGACTCTTCGGCGTCTGTGGCGCTGTGGACACCGACGGGTCGGAAGTCGCCGCCGGGGGAGGGGACCACCCGCCCGGAGATGGACGCGGCCACCCGAGGGGACAGTCGGGCGGTCTGGTCGTCGACCTGGTCGAGCAGACCTGCGGCGATCATCTTCGCCAGCGGGCGCTCCGGGTCATTCAGCGTGGCGGAGTGGCCGATGCCGCCGGAGGCCTCGAGGGTCTGCAACAGCCGTCGTTGGCGCGCCGGGAGTTCGGCAAGTGTCTCCGGCAGGTCAGCGGTGGGCACCGGGCAACGGTAGCCGTCGGCCAGGACCCACGGGATGTCGGTGACCCCGGCGAACAGCGGAGGCATGTGGGAGGGGACCATCATCTGGCCGGGTGCTGATGTTGTGTCGGTGCTGTCGGTGAGCGCCAGGCCCGGGCCGAACACCAGTCCCCACCCGGCCAGCGAGCGCACCGTGGCGTCGACGGCGGCAGCGTCCGGCCGGTGGGTGGCGGGTGTCTCGGCGACGTCGAACAGGTCCCTGAGTTCGTCGTCCAGGTCCTCGCGGGTCACCGGGGTGACCGAGGCTCCGGCAATGACAAGAGCCTGCAGGACGGCCAGGTCCAGTGCGGTGAGTCGGCGCAGGGCGGCGATGTCGGTGACCGCGCCCAGCACGGCGGCAGAGGACCCAGCGCCTCTGGAGGTGGTGCCTCCGCCGACCGACAGTCCGACCGGGTGGAACGCGCGGAGCCGCCAGAGAAGGTCGACCAGGTCACCGTCACTGTGGCTGGCGAGCCACTGGGAGTAGGTCGGGAAGGCGTCGGGCGCGGCTGAGGCGCTGGTTGTCGGTTCGGTAGGCATGACAGACAGGCATTTTACCCGCACATGGGGCAACAGGGGTATGCAATGTCCTGGCTGATGTCGCTGTTGACGGCTTCAGTGTGGAAAGATATGGGGCATGGCTGACAAGAAGAAGCACTACGTTGATCCGGGCTGGCCGCAGGACCTGCCCGAGGGCAAGCACGCGGTCACCGAGCTGATCGCCGAGGACGCCGGCGCACTGAGCCCCTTCGGCGACGCCGAGTTCCCGGTCCCGGCCGAGCAGCTCAACTACGTCCACCCCTACACGGTGATCAACCGGTAGGACGGACCGTCCTCCCTGTCCGGCGCGGTGTGCGCCGTGGCCGGGGCTTCGTCCCTTTCGGCGGCGGGCTGCGCACCGACTCCCGCCGCAAATAACCACGCCCCCAGGTACGTTTTCACGCTGAGAACGTACCTGGGGGCGTGGTTATTTCTGATTGACGCTGTGTCGAGGGTGGTGGCACGCGCGTCCGACCTCGGTAGTCCTCGGCCATACAAAAGAAAACACACCCCCAGGTACGCATTCTTACTTCAGGGCGTAACTGGGGGTGTGTCTGTTTGTTGCGATCCCCACCTGAGGTGGGGAGGCGGCGCTGTTTAGCGCAGGGCGGTGGCGATGCCCTTGTAGTCCTCGGCAGCGCTCTCGAGCTGCTTGGTGACGTCGTCGACCTGGTCGGCGGCGGCGTTGTAGTGGCCGTCCAGGGTCTCGCGGTTGCTCTCGTAGAGGTCGTGGAGCTCCTGCGGCACCTCGATGCCGGCAGCCTTGAACTCGCTGACGATCTGCTCCCAGACAGCGTCGACGGCCAGGGTGTCGTCCTCCTGGCTGGCCGGAGCGGACTCGGCCGGGGCGGACTCGGCAGGGGCGGACTCGGCCGGGGCGGTGCGCTGCTCGGCGGCGGAGTTCAGGCCCAGCTGGGAGGAGCAGGACGGCCATGCGCCCCAGCCCTGGCTGGCCAGGATGCGCTCGGCGACGACGATCTGCTCTTCGCGGGTGGCCTGGTCGGCGCTCGGGGCGAACTCGTCGCCGCCGTGGCCGCTCCAGGTGCTCGGGGAGAACTGCAGTCCGCCGGAGTAACCGTTGCCGGTGTTGATGGACCAGTCGCCGCCGGACTCGCACTCTGCCAGGCGGTCCCAGTCAGAGTCCGGGGCAGCGTTCGCGGCCGGGGCGACTGCGGCGCCCAGGGCGAGTGCGGCCATGCCGGAGACGGCGAGGCGCTTGGTGGTGAAGTTGTTCTTGCGGATGCTGTGTCGTCCCATTGTGGGGCTTGTCCTTCCGGATTAGTTCTCGCGAACGTGTCTACGTCCGCGAATATGAGGTCAATATGTTGTTTATGTTGTTCGTCGGCGCTCGGCCAGTACTAGGCCAGGCCCGCCTGCGCGGAGCAGGACGGCCATGCGCCCCAGCCCTGGCTGGCCTGGACGCGCTCGGCGACCTGGATCTGCTGCTCGCGGGTGGCCTGGTCGGCGCTCGGGGCGAACTCGTCGCCACCGTGGGCGCTCCAGGTCTGCTGGTCGAACTGGAGCCCACCGGAGTAACCGTTGCCGGTGTTGATGGACCAGTCGCCGCCGGACTCGCACGCTGCCAGGGCGTCCCACTGTTCGTCCGTGGCTGCATTCGCTGCCGGTGCGGCGACGGCACCCAGTGCGAGGGTGGCCATGCCGGCGACGGCGAGGCGCTTGGTGGTGAAGTTCTTGCTGCGGTTGCTGTGTCGTCCCATGATCGGTTGTGTCCTTCCGGGGTCGATTCTCGCGTCGAAGTGAGACTGTGGATCTGTATTTGTCTTGTCTTGCTGTGCGGAGGGCCTCTGGCTGCCCGCCGCGTGTCTCACCGTTGCTGCGAATGACACTAACGGTTTGTCACGATTGAGTCACGCTGATTCGCAAAGTTTGGCTCCGCCGTGGCCCGATCAGCACTTTTGTGCCCCCAAACACGAAAGTACGGAAAGCCGCTTTGTCCTGCGCGTTATACTTCTGTGCTTCCTTTGTTACCGTTCCGTTATCTTAACTATGTGACCTTCGTCACATCGGTCGGTAATGTGGTTGATGTGACAGTTGTGGTTGCTGGCGGTCGGCTGCAGCCACGTGGACGGGAAACGGCTATGATGGCTTGTTCCCCGACCAAGGGAGACAGACGACAGCAGTAGGAAAGGACGGGCGGACACATGCCCACCGGAAAAGTGAAGTGGTACGACGCGGACCGAGGATTCGGTTTCGTCTCCAACCCCGATGGAGAGGACGTGTACGTCGGTGCATCCGTCCTGCCTCAGGGAGTCACCGACCTGGTGAAGGGGCAGCGACTCGAGTACGACTTCGCCGAGGCCAGGAAGGGCCCGCAGGCGCTCCGGGTCACGGTGCTGGACGACGGTCCGGCCCCTCACGGTGACGGCAGCGGTGAACGGGGTCGTGGTGGACGCCGTGGTGGGGCCCGACGTTCCGACGGTGCAGGTGGACAGGGCGGCCAGGGTGGCGGACGCCGCTACACCGCCGACCAGCTCCACGAACTCGTCCAGGACACCATTACCCTGCTGGAGGGGCGGGTCCAGCCGTCACTGGAGTCGGGGCGTCGTCCGGACCGTAAGGAAGGACGCCAGGTCGCCGAGATCCTGCGGACCATCGCCCGCGAACTGGAGTAGGTCTACTCCTTACTATGTAGCGGACAGAAGAAGCCCCCGGGAACGTGTACGACGTTCCCGGGGGCTCAGTTCTGGGCGGGGCCTTACTCTTCGGTGCCCTCGGTGTCTTCTGCACCTTCTGCACCCTCTGCACCTTCGGTGGCCTCGGTGTCGGCCGCGGCATCCTCGTCCGGCTCGACACCGGTGCTGAAGGCCCACACCACGCCGTAGGGGACCTCCTCGCCGTCCTCCTCGCCGATGATCAGACCGTGGACCTCGACCACCGCCAGGTTCGCGTTGCCCTCACCACTGATCGCAGCCGATGCCGGGACCTTGACCTCGGAGGTCTCACCGGCGGCCCAGGTGTTCTCCGCGTCCGCGGCCTGGTTGTCGAAGATCTGCAGCGCCGACCAGTCCTGGCTCGAGATCTCGTCGGGGACCTTCAGTGTGATCTCGTCCTCCGGATCCACGTCGATGGTCACCGGATCCTTCTCGTCGCACTCGCCCGTGAATCGCTGGCAGACCTGGTACGGGGCGTACTCCTGCTCCTCACCGTTGATCTCCACGGTCAGACGCAGGTCCTCCGGGGCCGTTCCCGGGCGACTGTCCATCCACCGCTGAACCCCCCACACCGCGCCCGCGACGACCAGCACCAGCACCACGATTGCTACGAAGGTCAGCAGCTGGCGTCGCTGGGTTGCCTTGCGTCGTTGCTTCTTCGTGCTTCCCGTGGGCTTCTTCGCTCCGGTCTGCCCGGACGGGACGGTGCTCATTCGGAGTAACGCTCCTTATGTTCGCGGTGGTCGACGGCGGCATTCCTAGCGCCGGCGGACCCGCCCGATCAGGGAGCCCACGCCCACGCCACGTGCCGCGGCAACGACATTGACGTACATAACTGTACCGGCGACCGCCAGTGCGGCCATACCGACCGTCAGCTCAGGGGGGATCAGGATGCCCAACGTCCCGCCGAAGACCCATGACAGTTGCAGGGACGTCTCGGAGATACCGAACGCCGAGGCATGTGCCGACGACGGCAGTTCCGACTGGATCGCGGCGTCCAGACACACCTTCGACATCGCCGAGCCCACCGACAGTACCGCGGTGGCCAGAGCTGCGGTGGGGACGCCGTCCCACACGGAAGCGCCGATGACCGTGAGGACCGACAGTGCGCCCAGCACCAGCACCGTCACCTGTGGTCTGCCGAAGTGGATCCGGGATCCCAGGGCATTTCCCAGGAAGGTGCCCACACCACCGGCGGCACCGACGGCGGTGAGGATCGTCAGCTGCTCCAGTCCGGACAGTTCGGTCGACGACTTCGCCACGAAGGCCACGTAGATCGTCATGAAGCCGGTACCGCAGCGCTGCAGGGCGGTGCCCCACATGCAGGTCCGCGCCGCGTCCGGGAACCGTACGCGGATCGACCGCCGCCACGAGTTCAGCATCTTGCTGCGGCGGGACGCGCCGCGCGATGCGTCGTGTGACGTGCCCTGGGAGGACGCCGCGTCCAGCGGCAGAGTGGGCGCGGTCTGCTCCGTACCAGCCTCCGCCGACCGCTCGTTCTCCGGAAGGAAGGGGCTGACCGTCACTTCGTCCTCACCACGCTCCGCGGAGTCCGGGATCAACGCACAGCCGTAGATGCCGGCCAGTGCGACCACCATGAGCAGCCACAGAGCCGCAGCCGGGTCCGCCACGTAGGAGATCGCCGCAGCCAGGGAGCCTGCCACGATCGAACCGCCGATGTGCCCGGCGATGGTCAACCGGGCATTGGCCCGCACCAGGTCCAGGGCCTCCGGGGCCACACGCGGGGTGACCGAGGACTTCAACACCCCGTAGGACTTGCTGAGCACCAGCATGCCGAGGGCGGCAGGATAGAGTGCCAGTGAGTCGAAGTTCTGCAGCAGCACCGCCGCCAACACCACGCGGCCGGCGAAGGTCAACGACAACGCCAGGCGCCGCCCGGTGCGGATCCTGTCCAACGCTGGGCCGATCAGCGGTGCCAGCAGCGCGAAGGGAGCGATGGTGACCAGGAGGTACGCAGCCACAGAGGTGCGGGACTCCGCCTCGGCGGCGGAGAAGAACAGGGTGCCGGCGAGAGATACGGCCAGCACGGCGTCCACCGCGAAGTTGGCGATCGAGGTCCACATCAGGGCGGTCAGCCCCGACTCACGGGCACCGTCGGCACCCATCAGGCCGTAGACGCGGTTGGCGATCTTCGCCATCACCCCGGGTCGTTCACGCCTCGTCAATGCGCACCTCGTAGACCGTGTCCCACAGCTTTCCGGTGAGGTAGAAGGTGTCCTCCTTGTCCGGGACCGCGGCGATGCCGTTCAGCACGTCCGCCCCACTGCGGTCGCCCGCCGGTAGGTCGACGTCCAGCACCCCGGTGACGTCACCGGACTCCGGGTCGATGCGCACGATCCGGTCCTGGTGCCAGATGTTCGCCCACACCGAACCGCCGGCGCACTCGAGCTCGTTGAGCTCCTCGACCGGCTCGCCGTCGAGGGTCACCGACACGTCGCCTGTCGGCTCGAAGGTCTCGGGATCGCGGAAGGTCAGGTTGTCCGAGCCGTCCGATGTCACCAGACGCTCACCGTCGGAGCAGATCCCCCAACCTTCGCCGTCGTAGGACGCCTCACCGGTGACCTCCAGGGTCTCGGGGTCGCGCTGGAAGGCTGTGCCCTCCTTCCATGTCAGCTGCCACACGGTGTCGTCGTGCAAGGTGACGCCCTCACCGAAGTACTTCTCCTCGAGGTCCTCGTTGACGGTGGGGGAGGTGGCGTCCTCCACCGGGGCCCGGTAGATCCGCGACTCCCCGTTGAGGCCGGTGCCGATGAGCAGGTCGCCCTCCGGCATGACCTCCAGACCCTGGGTGAAGGCGTCGGCGTCGAAGTCGTGCTCCTCGAGAATCTCGGCCTCGAGTACCGTCGCATCCCCGGTCGGGCCGCCCGTGGACGAGCTGTCCGAGCTGTCCCCGCATGCGGGAAGGGTGGAGAGCACGATCCCGCCGATCACGACGGCAGACAGCGGGCGCACCCGGAGGGCAGAAGTCAGCATGTCTCCTATGCTGCCATACCCGCGGTGACCTGTTGTGAAGCGCCAGATTTCCGGGAAGTTTCCTGATCAGTTGCGGGGTTTTCCCCATAGTGGGATTCTCTGTAGTCATGCCTAGATCGACCGGCGACGTGAACGCCGACACTCAAGAGAACAACACCGGGGCCGCAACGGGTTCGCTCAGCGCCATCGACCGGTTCTTCCACATCACCGAACGACGCTCCACCATCGGCACGGAGGTCCGCGCCGGTGTGGTCACGTTCTTCGCGATGGCCTACATCATCATCCTCAACCCGCTGATCATCGGCACGGTGGAGGACGTGAACGGGGATGTCCTCGGCGCCTCCAGGGCGGCGGCGGTGACCGCGCTGGCGGCCGGTGTGATGACCATTGCCTTCGGTGTCTTCGCCCGCTACCCCTTCGGTATCGCCGCCGGTCTGGGAATCAACACCCTGGTGGCGGTGACTTTCGTCGCGACCGAGGGGCTGACCTGGCCCCAGGCGATGGGTCTGGTGGTCATCGACGGCATCATCATTGTGTTGCTGGCGGTCACCGGTTTCCGTGAGGCCGTGTTCAACGCCATCCCGAGCTCCCTGAAGGCCGCGATCAGTGTCGGTATCGGCCTGTTCATCACCATGGTCGGTGTCGTCGACGCGGGCTTCGTCACCCGAGTGCCGGACGCCGCGAACACCACCGTCCCCGTCGCCCTTGGCGACAGCGGCTCCATCGCCACCTGGCCGGCCGTCATCTTCGTCGTGGGCCTGGTGATCTGTTCCATCCTGGTCGCCAAGAAGGTCCGCGGCGGTCTGTTCATCGGCATCATCGCCACCACGATCATCGCCATGATCCTCGAGGCCATCGCAGGTCCCTTCGACAGCGAGGCGGGCAAGGGCTGGGCCATGGCCACCCCGGAGATCCCGGATTCCCTCGGCAGCGTGCCGGACCTCAGCCTGGTCGGTGCCGTCGACATCTTCGGCGGATTCGCCCAGGTCGGTGCCCTGTCCGCCTGCCTGCTGATCTTCACCCTTGTTCTGGCGAACTTCTTCGACGCCATGGGCACCATGACCGCCCTGGGTAAGCAGGCCCAGCTGGTCGACAATCAGGGCAACCTGCCGAACCTGCGCACCGCCCTGATCGTCGAGGGTGCCGGCGCGGCCGTCGGTGGTTCGGTGTCCGCCTCGTCCAACACCGTCTTCGTCGACTCCGCCGCCGGTATCGGCGACGGTGCGCGCACCGGCCTGGCGAACGTCGTCACCGGCATCATCTTCCTGGCCGCCATGTTCCTCACCCCGCTGTACTCCGTGGTGCCGATCGAGGCCGCCGGTCCTGTGCTGGTCGTCGTCGGTGCGATGATGATGGCGCAGATCAAGGACATCGACTTCACGAAGTTCGAGGTCGCCCTGCCGGCGTTCCTGACCATCGTGATGATGCCGTTCACGTACTCCATCGCCAACGGCATCGGCATGGGCTTCATCGCCTGCGCCGTGATGTACCTGGTCACCGGACGTGCCAAGCAGCTGCACTGGCTGATGTACGTGGTCGCGGTCCTGTTCGTCGTGTACTTCGGCATCGACCCGATCATGGACGCGATCGGCTGATAGCTTTGCACGTGTGACTTCCGTGATCCGTATCGACGATCCGTCCGACCCCCGTCTAGACGACGTCCGTGACCTGAACTCCTCCGACCGGCGGCCCGACCTGCCCGGCGGCAAGGGGCTGGTCATCGCCGAGGGGAAACTCGTCGTGCCCCGTCTGGCGGCGTCCCGGTACCCGGTGCGGTGCGTGGTGGGCTTCGCCCACCGGTTGGTGGAACTGCAGGACGCTGCGAGCACCGACGCCGCGCTCGCAGCCGGCCTCGACGGGGTGCCCTTCTACGAAGTCAGCCGGGAGGTCCTCGCCGAGGTCGCCGGTTTCGACATGCACCGTGGCCTGGTCGCCGCCGCCGATCGGGTGGCCGAGCCGGAGGCAGGGGAGGTGCTGGACACAGTGGACACAGTGGACACAGTGGATGCTGTGACGTCCGGCGGCAACTCCCGGGTGATCGCCGTACTGGAGGGCGTCGGCGACCACGAGAACATCGGAGCACTGTTCCGCAACGCCGCAGGACTCGGGGTGGGGGCCGTCCTGCTGGGGGCGGGATGCGCCGACCCGCTGTACCGCCGCGTGGTGCGGGTGTCGATGGGGCACGTGCTGCGCGTTCCCTTCGCCCACCTGGGGGACCGGCCCACCACCTGGCAGCGTGGCCTGGCTGATCTACAGGACCGTGGCTACCGGGTGGTGGCGATGACCCCGAACACCGACACCACCCTTTCCGAAGCGGTGGATGGCGCGGACAAGGTGGCCGTCATGGTCGGTGCCGAGGGGCCCGGGCTGACCGAGCACGCGATGCGTGCCGCCGATGTGCGGGCGAAGATCCCCATGTCCCCGGGCACCGATTCACTGAATGTGGCGACTTCGGCGGCGATCGGTTTCTACGCCGCCCAGTTCTAGGTCGCCCGATTCTGTCGCCTGGCGTCCTCAGCGTCCGGTGTTGCGGGCGCGGCGACGCACCTCGTCGCCGATCTTGTTGGCCCCGGTGCGCAGGAAGCGCGCGCTGGCCTTGACCCCGTGGCCGATCCCGGTGACCACCGACCCGGCGGCGCCACGCAGCAACTCACCGGTGTCGCGGCCGGAGGGGGCCTTCGCCTCGGCGTAGTCGTCGTAGACGTCGTAGTCGGCGCGCTTGGTGGCCGGAGAGGTTGCCGCTGTGGACCCCGTGGGCCCCGCGGATCCCGCTGAACCCGTGGACGCCGGTCGGGACGGCCGCGAGCGCTGGGCAGGCCTACCGTCCACCGCGAAGGCGGACACCGGGATGTCCAGACCATCCCGCGCCACCCGGAAACCCAGCCAGTTGCCGATGGCGGCGTCGCCAATCTTCCCGGGGATGAAGGGCAGCTGGATACCGCTGGTCTCCTCGTTGCCCTCCCAGAACGGGGCCTCGAAGGACTCCGGCAGGCCGGTGTCCTCGTGGACGGTCTCCCGGGTCGCGGTGAAGGCCCGCTTCAGCGTGCCACCGGACCAGTGCGCGAAACCGCCGAGGCCGGAGGGGTCGTCCGGCGTGCGGCAGGTTGCGTAGACGTCGGCGGCGGCGACGAGTTCCATGTAGGGCTCCGGGATCTCCGAGAGCTTGGTGAGCCCGGGGATCACGGTCTGCACCACGGACAGACCCGCGTAGCCGCCGATGTAGAACTCGTCGAGGCCCGGGGGCGTCGAGCGGTTCATGTCGAAGTCGCCGATGTGCACCGGGGCGGAGAAGCCGGCGTCCGGCAGTTTCACGGCGAGCTGGGCGAGGTACTTGCGGGCGAAGCCGCGGTCCGCGGTGGGTTCCGCCGTCAGGACGTCCCGGGGGACGGCGGCGGTGACGAACCACATCGTGGTGATGGTCGTCGGCGACGACCCGGACGAGGTTCCCACCGGCTACTTCTTCCGGTTCCGACCGTTGGCGCGGGGGTTGGTGCGCACGCCGAGCAGGACGTCCTCCCAGTGCGGGGTGACCGCCTGCTTCTTGCGGCGCTGACGACCGCCCTCGGCAGAATCGGCACGGTCGGTGCGGTCGCCGAAGAGGTCGACGGGGGCATTTCCGTCACGGCCGTCCCCGGCGTCGGCATCCGCGTCGGCGGCATTGCCCGCACCCTTGCCGGCCGGGTGGGAACCGGCGGCTCCCCAGCCGGAGGCCGGGTCGGCGTGGTCTGCATCCGCTGCATCGGCGGAGTCGGAGGCCCCGTCGTCGTCGGCGTAAAGGTCCTCACCGGGAGCCTGGACGCTCGAGGGGATCAACGGGGAGACCGTGCGCACCGGACGCTCGAACCGGGGGTCGATGAGGTCGGAGGCCACGGAGTTCACCGGCTCAGCCGTCGCCGGGGTCTCGCCGCCGGGCACGTAGCGGAAGTCCGCGACGAACCGGGTCGCGCCTGGACGGTTGCCCTTCTCCCAGGACACCGAGACGACCCAGTGGTCGGAGGAGTCCATCGCGGCTGTCCACGTCGAGGCGCGCATGCTTTCACCACGGGCACCGAAGGCGGTGGCCAAGACCTCGCGAAGGGGCTGGTCGGCGGGGCCGTCCGAACGCACCGGGAAAGCGTCCCGGGCGAGATCGGCGATGCGGGCACGCTCCATGTCGATCGGCACGGCGTAGGGACGCACGCGCCGCTCCTCCATGCCGGTGGCGGCGATGATCTCCTCGACCGTCTCACCGTGGCGGATGCGGTCCTGGATCTCACGGGGACGCAGGTGGATGCGGTCCTTGTGCGGGATCTTCTCTGCGGCAGGTGCCGAGACCTCTGAAGACACTGAAGACTCTGCCGGCTCTGACGGCTCTGAAGACACGGCAGACACCGAAGGTGCAGCATCTGCCGGGGCATCGTCGGTGTCGCCGGCATCGGCGTCGTCGGCTGAGTCCGTGGCGTCTGCGGTCGGTGTCGCGTCCGTCCCGTCCGTCTCTTCGGAGTCGGTCGGTGTGCTCACGGGAGACACGGCGGCGGCCACGGCGGAATCGTCCTGACCTGCGGCATCGCCGGTCGCCCCCTGGTCGGAGAGTTCGGCTGCGACGCCAAGGAACTCGGTCAGCTCATCGGTGACGGCCAGGAAGAACTCCTGGTCGCCGTCGACGGCGCGGAGCACCAGGGATGAGGGGTCGCTGTCGTCCTGGACGAACTGCAGTTCCTGCATCGGTGACCTCCGTGACTTCATGCGGTTTCATGTGGTGGTGATTACGGCAACTGTAGCGCAGAAACAGGTGGTCGCGCTGTAGCGACGTGGGAAACCCCGTGGTCCGGGCGGGGGAGCGGATCCGACGCCGGGAATCGCTGTTGCGGAGGTGGCGGCGAGGTGGCGACGAGGTGGCGACGTGAAATAACCACGCCCCCAGGTACGCATCCGGCGTGGAAACGTACCTGGGGGCGTGGGGATTTCGCAGTCGGTCGAAGGTTCGGCAGGTATCCGGCTGGTATCCCTTTACGACCTGTCGACCAGGCGACTACTTGGCGGCGATGCCGGAGTCCAGGATGTGGTCGATGGCCTGGGTCAGGGTGCGGACGTCCTCCGGGTCGATGGCCGGGAACATGCCGATACGCAGCTGGTTACGTCCCAGCTTGCGGTAGGGCTCGGTGTCCAGGATGCCGTTCGCGCGCAGGGTCTTGGCGATGACGTCGGCGTCGATGGAGTCGTCGAAGTCGATGGTGCCGACCACCAGCGAGCGGCTGGCGGCGTCGGTGACGAACGGGGTGGCCTCGGCGCGGGCCTCTGCCCAGCTGTAGAGGATGGAGGAGGACTCGGAGGTGCGGGCTACCATGCCGTCCAGGCCACCGTTCTCGTTCATCCACTTGACCTGGTCGTCCAGCATCAGCAGGGTGCCGACGGCCGGGGTGTTGTAGGTCTGGTTCTTCTTGGAGTTGTCCACCGCGGTCTTCAGGTCCAGGAAGGCCGGGACGTAGCGGTCGGTGGCGGCGATCTCCTCGACGCGCTCCAGGGCGGCCGGGGAGAAGGCGGCGAACCACAGGCCACCGTCAGAGGCGAAGCACTTCTGCGGGGAGAAGTAGTAGACATCGGTCTCGGCGATGTCGACGGGCAGTCCGCCGGCGCCGGAGGTGGCGTCGATGGCGACCAGGGCGTCGGTCTTCGGGCGCTTGACCTCGACCATCGCACCGGTGGAGGTCTCGTTGTGGGCCCAGCCGACCAGGTCGGCGTCCGAACCGTCGAGGGAGCTGGGGGACGGGGCGGTGCCCGGCTCGTTCTCGAAGACCTCCGGAGCGTCCAGCCACGGGGCCTTCTTGGAGACGGTGGCGAACTTGCCGGAGAACTCGCCGTAGGTCAGGTGGGCGGACTTGTTGCGGATCAGGCCGAAGGATGCGGAGTCCCAGAAAGCGGTCGCCCCACCGAGGGAGGTGATGATCTCGTAGCCCTCGGGGATGTTGAACAGGTTGGACAGGCCCTCACGGACCGAGCCGACGAGGTTCTTCACGGCGGGCTGGCGGTGGGAGGTGCCGATGACGTCGGTGCCGCCGGCGACGATCGCCTCGAGCTGTGCCGGACGCACCTTGGAGGGGCCGCAGCCGAAACGGCCGTCGGAGGGGAGGAGGTTCTCGGGCAGGGTGGGGAACTGGTCGCTCATGATCGTGGGTTCTTCTAGTCCTTGTTCGTAGGGTGTTCGTAGGGTGTTCGTTAGGGAGCCGCGTCGGGAGCTTGCCGCCGTCGGGGGTGGATCTCTTACCTCGCACAGCCTAGCCCCTCGGCTACCGTCAGTGGAACAGCTTGTCCCACAGTGCGGGAAGTGGGGGGTCTAGGCCCGTCGTGAGCGGGGCATTGGGGGTGAAATGAGGGGATACCGTACAGGCCTACTGTGTTGCCTGGGCACCTGCATTGGGTACAGTGTGTCCTATCCCACGCTCCCACGGTTACTTGTGCCTGCATAACGGTGCAAGCCGGACGAGTCGATGCGGGCTTCAGGCAAGCTCACCCCTCGCCTGTGGACACTTACGAAAGCACCGAAGTACCTGAAATACGAAAGGGATGTCAATGGCTTCCGACAACCAGGACAAGGCCGTTCTTCACTACCCCGGTGGTGAATACGAAATGCCGATCGTTGAGGCGAAGGAGGGCAACTCCGGCTTCGCACTGGGCAAGCTGCTCGCCGAGACCGGTCTGACCACCGTCGATCCGGGCTACGTGAACACCGGTTCCACCCTGTCCGAGATCACCTACAGCGACGGCGGCAACGGCATCCTGCGTTACCGCGGCTACGACATCGCTGATCTGGCCAACAACGCCACC
>DXGC01000037.1 GCA_019114135.1 Candidatus Corynebacterium avicola | reverse complement strand
CGAGGTCGACATCGACGTCACCATCCCGATGATCGGCCCGGTCATCGAGCCGAAGGTCGCCGACTACGTCCGCGACATCATCGTCAACGAGGCTGCCCTCGTCGAGAAGTGGATCAACGAGAACGCCTGATAACCACTGCGCTGACAGTTCTCTGTCTGTGGCCGTAGAAGAACGTAACCCTTCCGCGTGTTTGGGGTGACTGGTGTGGCGTCCTAGGGGGACGATGGGCCACACTGGTTCCCGTGAGCAACTCAAGTAACCCCGACGTGTGGCGTGCGGACCCCGCCGCCACTTCGACCACCGCGCCCGGGACACCGTCCGGGAAAAAGTCCGGCAAGAAGTCCGGACTGTGGTGGAAGATCCTCGTTTCCGTCGTGGCGGTCCTGGTCATCCTGCTGGTGATCGCCGAGTTCGGTGTGCGCGCCTACGCGAAGAACACCGTCGTCGACGAGATCCGCTCCTCCCTCGAGGAGGACGGGACCGAGCTGTCCGAGGATCCGTCTGTGGGCTTCGGGGCCTCCCCGATGCTGCTGGGCCTGGTCCAGGGCAAGATCCCGTCGATGAACGCCAGCCTGCCCTCCACGATCCAGGTGGACTACGAGGACGGCGACCAGTCCCGTCCGGTGGTCAGTGGCCAGCCCGCCGTCGACCTGGACGCCAAGGACATCTCGATCAAGGGCGAAAGCATGCTGATCGACGATCTGACGCTGAACACGACCATGCCGCCGGAGCTGCTGCTGGCCGAGCTGCAGAAGTCTGAGGCTGAGGGTGCTGAAGGTGCTGAGGGCGACCAGGCGCAGAACGACGATTCCGGTGAGTCCGGCGACAACCCGTTCTCCGGTGCACTCGAGGGCCTGATCTCCATCACCGGTGTCAACATGAACCCGGATGAGAACACCCTCGATTTCGAGGTCAGCGGTGGTCTGGCGACGCTGAGCATGACCCCCGAGGTCACCGACGGCAACCTGTCGATGTCCCTGGAGGACGTGAAGATCTTCGGCATGAGCCTGCCGGAGAGCGTCGCGGAGTCGCTGTCCGACTCCCTGGAGCGCTCCGTCAACGAGACCTCCGAGGATCTCGAGATCCAGAACGCGGAGGTCACCGAGGACGGCCTGAAGATCCAGCTGCACGGTAACCAGGTCAACATGGACGAGATCGACACCTCCGGTGCGCTGAGCACCTCGGATGACTCGGGTGAGGGTGAGTCCGGCAACTCCGGCAACTCCGGCAGTTCCACCAGCGGAGCATCCGAAGCCCAGGCGGCCTAGCCCCCTCGGTCCAGAACCTCAGTCCGAGGTGAGGCTGCCGGCGTCCAGCACCACCCGGTGCGCACCCGCCGCAGTCAGCTGCTCCACGGCCGCCAGAGCGTCCGGTTCGTCGAAGGAGAGGACACGGCCGGACATCACCTTCACGGGGCTGCCTTCCGTGGCCTCAGCGAGGATCCGGACGGTCTCCTCGACGCCGGACGCCGTACTACTCTCCCCTACCGTGTCGTCCGACGGTCCGACGACGACATCCGCCCCCGCGGTGACCGCCGCACGCGCCACGGTCTGCAGGACCGCCGCCGGCACCCGCTCCCCGGTCTGCGTCTGGCCCGGGCCCCGGACCGTCCCCACCGCCACGCGCAGAACCGCCGGATAAGGCACCGCCTCACGCAGGGTGACGATCTCACTGATCAGCGCATTGGGGTCCCCGGTGCCGTCCAGTCCGCCGAAGACGTGCGACGGGTCCAGGACCACGGTGACCTCATCGGCCCCGTGGGTCACCGCCATATGTGCCTCGCTGGCCTTGACCAGGACGTGGTGCTGGCCGGTGGGGTAACCCGCCACCGTGCACAGGCTGGGCTCCCCCTCTCCCCCGGTCCCCCGCAGTGGGAAAGACGTGGACGGCACCCACACCGCCCCGATCCCCTCCTGCCGGGCGTGCCCGACGACCGCCAGGATCTGTTCCCGTGACGGCTGCGGGTCCATCAGACTCAGTTCGACCTGCCCCAGTCCCCCGGTCTGTGGGTCACCAGTCACTGGAGTTGTCCAGCACGTCCCGCACGGCAGGGCGGATGTCCTGCCAGTAGACGCCGACGACCACTGCGGCGGCTATCCAGGCAATCGTCATCGGCTGCGGGAGGAGCAGCCCAAGGAACAGTGCAGCCAGGCCGGCACCGCCGAGAATCAGCAACCAGTTCTGCTTGGACCGGTCGATGACCATGAAGGCATCGTCCCGGGTAACGGCGACCTGAATCGCTCCCCAGACAGCGGCGATGACGATCCCGAGGATCACAGCACGCTCCACCCAGTAAAGGGCGTAGTAGGCGTAATCGATGAATTCCATGGTCACCGAGTCTATCTGACTCTAGAAGACCGTGAACAGAAGCTCGGACACCGAGTAGATCACCAGGCCCGCCAGAGCACCGACGACCGTGCCGTTGACCCGGATGAACTGCAGGTCCTTGCCCACCATCAGCTCGATCCGGTCGCTGGCCTCGTCGGCGTCCCACCGCTCCACGGTCTCGCCGATGATGCCGGTGACCTCGCCGGCGTAGTTGTCCGCCAGGTAGGACGCCCCGCGCACGATCCGTCGCTCCAGCGACTCCCGCAGTTCCGGTTCCTCCCGGACTCGGGTTGCGAACTCGGTGACCCACTGGATGATCTTGCGCCGCAGCACCGAGTCCTCGTCGCGGGCCATCTCCGTGAGGTTCGACCGGATGGCCTCCCACAGGGTGCCCGGCAGCGCCTGGACGGTTGCAGAACCCATGACGTCCGCCTTGAAGTTCTCCACCCGGGTGATCATGGCCGGGTCGTACTGCAGGTCCTGAGCCAGCTGGTTGATGAACTTGCGCATCGCATGGCGTGCCTCGTGCTCCGGGTCCGACCGCACGTCCGCGGTGAACTGGACCAGCTCGCGGTGCACCTTGTCGCCGACCAGGTCGCGGACGAACTGCGGCGCCCACGACGGGGTGCGCTCGTCGAGCAGCCGCACCACCAGCTCCTCACTGTTGCGGGCCTTCTCGTCCAACCACACGACGACGGCATCGACGACCGGCTCGGTGCGTCCCTCGGCGATGAGCTGCTCCAGGCCACGCCCCAGCGGCGGGCCCCACGTCGGTTCGGAGGCCTTGTCGATGATCAGCGTGCGCAGGAGCTGCTCCGCCTCCTCCCGGTCGACGCCGTTGACCACGAGGTCGATCAGCCGGGCGGTCTCCTTGCCGGTGCGCTCGGCACCGCCACCGTCGAGCACCCAGTCGGCGGCACGTTCCGGGATCCGGGCCTGACGCAGCTTCTCGGTGATCAGCGTGGCGTTGAGGAAGTTGTCGCCGACGAACTCGCTGAGAGCGTGGCCGACCTGGTCTTTCTTTCGCTTGATGATCGCCGTGTGCGGGATCGGGATACGCAGCGGATGGCGGAACAGTGCGGTGACCGCGAACCAGTCCGCCAGCGCACCGACCATGCCGGCCTCGCTGGCCGCGCGGACGTAGGGGGTCCACCCGGCGTCGCGTCCGGTGGCCTCCAGCCAGCGGCAGACCAGGTAGATCAGCGTCGCCAGCACGAGCAGGCCGGTCGCGAAAGCCTTGTGACGCCGTAGGTCGCGACGACGGGTGGCCTCGGACTCCGGGCTGGGGCCGGGGACGGGCAAGGGATCAGAAAGAGTGGTACTCACCTGTCCCATTATCCCTGAACTGCGGTCGCGGAGCCTGCACCGCACCGTCCCCCTCAGTTCCCGCTATGCAAGGGCGGTCCGAAGCGTGGGACGAATCGTCGTGATCTGGCCCGGATCACGGCGATCCATCCCACGCTTCCGACACCTGCCCACGGAACGTGGGAGCACAGAAGAACCCGCCCCGGCTGCTCGGTGAGGAGCAGACGGGGCGGGCCGTGGAGGTGCCGGTCAGACCGAGTGGTCAGACGGTGACCGGGCGGAGGGGCTGCGTTAGTGGACGCGGCCGGTGCGCTTCTTGTAGTCGCGGTAGGCGCTGCGACCGAAGTGCACGAAGGCGAAGCCGGTCAGCAGGATGACGACGGTGAGGACACCGCCGACGGTGCCGAGCATCAGGCCGTTCTCCTGGGAACCGACGCTGTCGGAGGCGAAGCCGAAGACGAACAGGCCGGCTGCGGCTGTCGCCACCAGGATGAGGGCCATGCCGAGCCAGGTCAGGCTGCGCTGCAGCGACGAGTGCTGGGAATCCCAGCTGGTGGGGACATAACCGTCCAGGTACTCCGGCTCACCGGAGAACATGACCTCAGAGTCGGCGTGAGCGGACATCAGTTCCTCTTTCATCGTCTGCAGCCGAGTCGAGGTGACTCCGGCCGGTACACACTGCGTACTGCTGCGTGTTGCTGCTTGTTGCTGTTCTGGATTCTAGTGCACCACCGGCGGGGGAACCGAGTCACACCGTCGTTGCGGTGCGCTCCATCCCCCGCACGGGTGGGGTGCGGACCAGTCGGCCTAGTCGTCCTTGCCGCGAATGGCGGCGCGGGCACGCTCCTTGGTGATGGCCGCGACGGCGGTCAGCGGGATACCCGCCGGGCAGACGTCGGCGCACTCGCCGTACAGCGAGCAGGGACCGAAGGTGCCCTCTGCCTCGTCGACCATCTTGGTGGCGCGCCGGCCACGCTCCATGCGCCCCAGCGGGGACAGGGTCATGTGCACCAGCTTGGCGCCGGTGAACAGGTGGGACGCACCGTTCGGGCAGGCGGCCACGCAGGCACCGCAACCGATGCAGGCGGCGTGGTCGAGCGCGAGCTCGGCGTCGGAGTGGTTGACCAGCAGGCTGTCGGCGTCCGGAGCGGTACCGGCGGCCATCGAGACGAAGCCACCCTTCTCCATGACGCGGTCCAGGGCGGAGCGGTCGACGACCATGTCCTTGACCACCGGGTAGGCGGCCGAGCGCAGGGGCTCCAGCTTGATGGAGTCACCATCGTTGAAGCTGAAGAGGCGCTGCTGGCAGGCCGGCTTGTTCTTGTCCGGTCCGTGCGGACGACCGTTGACCATCAGGCCACAGGTACCGCAGATGCCCTCACGGCAGTCGGAGGCGAAGGCGAAGGGCTCCTTGCCGGCCTCGACGTAGCCAGTGTTGACGTGGTCGAGCAGCTCCAGGATGGACATTGACTCAACGGCATCGGGGACGTCCACGGACTCGAAGTGTCCCTTCGAGGCGTGGTCCGCCTGACGCCAGATCTCAAGATGCAGTTTCATTACTTGTAGTTCCTTGTCATCAGCGGAATGCGGTCGAAGTAGAGCGGTTCGGAGTGTCGGATGAAGGTCTCCGGCTTGTCGCCCGGCTCCCAGGCCGAGACGAAGCACCACTCGTCGTCGTTACGCTCTGCCTCGCCGTCCTCGTCGAGGTGGTCCTCGCGGTAGTGGGCGCCACAGGACTCGTCACGGTCCAGGGCGTCGACGCACATGAGCTCACCGAGGTCCAGGTAGTCGGCAACGCGGATCGCGTTCTCGAGCTGCTGGTTCATCTCGTCCTTGCCACCCGGCACGAAGACGTTCTCCCAGAAGTCGGCGCGAACCTTGCGGATCTCGTCGATGCCTTCCTGCATGCCCTCGACGGTGCGGGCCACACCACAGCAGCGGTAGAGGATCTCACCGAGCTGGCGGTGGTAGTACTCGGCACCGTGCGGGTTCGGACCACGGATGTTCAGGATCTTGTCGATGCGCTCCTCGGTGCGCTTCAGCGCCTCCTGGGCGGCCTCGGAGTTGGCGTCCGGAACCTCCTGGCCCAGCAACGGGGCGACGTAGTTCGGGACGGTGAAGGGCAGGGTGAACCAGCCCTCGACCGAGGACGACAGCAGCGAGTTCGCACCCAGGCGGTTGGCGCCGTGGTACATCCAGGATGACTCACCGGAGCAGAAGAGCCCCGGGATGGAGGTCATCTCGTGGAAGTCCGTCCACAGCCCGCCCATGGTGTAGTGGCAGGTCGGTGCGATGCGCATCGGCTCCTTGTAGGCATCGTCGCCGATAGCCTCCTCGTACATCTGGATGAGGTTGGAGTAGCGCTCGCGGATGGTGTCCTCGCCCAGCTTCGCGATGGCGTGGGTGAGGTCCAGGTACACCGAGTTCTTCTTCGGGCCCACGCCGTAGCCGGCGTTGATCTGCTGCGCGTTCGCACGGGAGGCGATGTCGCGGGGCACCAGGTTGCCGAAGGCGGGGTAACGACGCTCGAGGAAGTAGTCGCGCTCTTCCTCGGGGATGTCGTTGGGGTGGCGCTCGTCGCCCTCGGTGGTCGGGGTCCAGATGCGGCCGTCGTTTCGCAGCGACTCGGACATCAGGATGGTCTTCGACTGCCAGTCCGAGTTGACCGGCAGGCCGGTCGGGTGGAACTGCACGAAGGACGGGGACGCCATGTAGGCGCCCTGCTCGTAGGCACGCA
>DXGC01000036.1 GCA_019114135.1 Candidatus Corynebacterium avicola | reverse complement strand
CTCCTTCTCCTACGCCAACCAGCTCGGTGCCCGTCAGGGTGCCGGTGCGGTGTACCTCAACGCCCACCACCCGGACATCCTGCGCTTCCTGGACACCAAGCGTGAGAACGCCGACGAGAAGATCCGCATCAAGACCCTTTCGCTCGGCGTGGTCATCCCCGACGTCACCTTCGAGCTGGCCAAGCGCAACGACGACATGTACCTGTTCTCCCCGTACGACGTCGAGCGCATCTACGGCCGTCCCTTCGCCGACGTCTCGGTCACCGAGCACTACGAGGAGATGGTCGAGGACCCGCGGATCCGCAAGAAGAAGATCAACGCACGCCAGTTCTTCCAGACCCTCGCCGAGATCCAGTTCGAGTCCGGCTACCCGTACATCATGTACGAGGACACCGTGAACCGCGCGAACCCGATCGAGGGGCGCATCACCCACTCCAACCTGTGCTCCGAGATCCTTCAGGTCTCCACGGCCAGCGAGTTCAACGCCGACCTGACCTACTCCCGCATCGGCGAGGACATCTCCTGCAACCTCGGTTCGATGAACATCGCCGCCGCGGTGGACTCCTCGGATTTCTCGCGGACCATCGAGACCGCGATCCGCGGCCTTACCGCTGTCAGCGACCAGACCTCGATCGACTCCGTGCCGTCCATCCGTGAGGGCAACGACGGCTCCCACGCCATCGGCCTGGGCCAGATGAACCTGCACGGTTTCCTCGGTCGCGAGCGGATCCACTACGGCTCCGAGGAGGGGCTGGACTTCACCAACGCCTACTTCGCCGCGGTGATGTACGAGTGCCTCAAGGCGTCCAACAAGATCGCCCGCGAGCGCGGCCAGCGTTTCTCGAATTTCGAGAACTCCGACTACGCCTCCGGCGCCTTCTTCGACCGTTACGACCCGGCCGACTTCCAGCCGAAGACTGAGCAGGTCAAGGAGATCATCGACGGCTCGTCGATCCACGTCCCGTCGGCCGAGGACTGGGCCGAACTCAAGGCCGAGGTGGCCGAGTACGGGCTCTACAACCGCAACCTGCAGGCCGTGCCGCCGACAGGGTCGATCTCCTACATCAACAACTCGACCTCGTCGATCCACCAGATCGCCTCGAAGATAGAGATCCGCAAGGAAGGCAAGATCGGCCGCGTCTACTACCCGGCGCCGCACATGACCAACGACAACCTCGAGTATTTCGAGGACGCCTACGAGATCGGTTACGAGAAGATCATCGACACCTACGCCGAGGCCACGAAGTACGTGGACCAGGGCCTGTCGCTGACGCTGTTCTTCCCGGACTCCGCGACCACCCGTGACATCAACAAGGCGCAGATCTACGCCTGGCGCAAGGGCATCAAGACGCTCTACTACATCCGTATGCGTCAGGCCGCATTGGCCGGCACGGAGGTCGAGGGCTGCGTGTCCTGCATGCTCTAGGGCACTAGTCTCATCCGCGACGGCGGCTGCCGCACGCCGCCAACGGCCCCGCCCCAGTCATCGAACTGGGGCGGGGCCGTTGGTGTCGGTGCGTCCGTAAGACTCCGTAAGACACAACAGCCACAGACGATCGAGAATCTTCCGAACGCTGCTGCTCGGAAGATTCTCGATCGTCTGTGGCTGTTCGCTGGGCGAGCATCGGGCGAGGGGAGGGGTTCCTCGGCGTCAGAGCCGGGACCTCCGCTGTCCGGTATGCCGGTGGTTGTGCGTGACTTCCTGCCGGACGTCCTACTCGGAGTCGCGGCCGCCGAGCTTGGTGTCGATGCGCAGGAGGCCGGAACCGTCGTTGCCGACGGTCTTGATCCAGTCGATGATGTCGCTCACGGTGGACTCCTCCTCGATCTGCTCGCTGAGGAACCAGTTGATCAGCTGGCGGGAGTCGATGTCACCGGTCTCGTCCGCGGTGCGGGCGAGGTCGCGGATCATCTCGGAGATCTTCTGCTCGTGGGCGAGGGCGGCCTCGAAGGCGTCGAGCGGGGTGGCGATCTTCAGGGACGGCAGCTCGATGTCGGTGAGGTCGACGCGGGCGTCGCGGTCGAGCAGGTGCTCGGCGAACTTGGCGGCGTGCTCACGCTCTTCGTCGGCCTGGGCGCGGAACCAGTCGCGCATACCCAGGAAGGACAGGCGGTCCATCTCGTAGGACAGCTGGGTGTAGATCAGGGACGCGCCGTGCTCGGCGACGACCTGCTTGTTCAGGGCTTCTTGGAACTTCTCGTTGATGCTCATGGCATTCACCGTACTGATCGGATTAACCTCTCTCTAGGAAATTCAGCCTAACCAATTGCTTATATCCGCAGGTGAAAAGGCCTGTCTGCCCTTATTGTGCATTGCCTGTGCTATCTGTCGATTTGTACTGTTTTGGCAGGTCAGCGGAGATGCGGTATAGGCGTCGTCCGACGTGGTCACTCCGGCAACCGTGGGACACTCACCATGCTATGTGAGGCTTACCTGAAGTCAAACACCCGATTTCGGGGGTGATGGTTGCCGACGAGGCGGTGTGGGGAGCGGGCCGGTCGGCTGCCGAGCGGTTCGCCGGCGGGTGTCGGGAGCGGTGATTGGAGAAGGGGTGGAGGGAGGTGTGGACAGGGGAGTGGTGAGGTCAGGAGACAGTGGTGGATCGGGCGGCAGAGGGAAGCTCCGATGGGCTAGACTGGGCGCGTTCGAGCACCTATTTCCGTGCACGGCCGCCAGAGGTACAGGAGAGATACATGACGACGTCCAGTCAGGCACACACGCCCATCCACCACTCGGATGGTGGGCCGGTGACTGCGATCAACTGGAACTCCATCCCGGACGACAAGGACCTGGAGGTCTGGGACCGGTTGACCGGTAACTTCTGGCTGCCCGAGAAGGTGCCGCTGTCCAACGACATCCCCAGCTGGGGCACGCTCACCGAGGTGGAGAAGCAGGCCACCATGCGCGTGTTCACCGGCCTGACGATGCTGGACACCATCCAGGGCACCGTCGGTGCGACCAGCCTGATCCCGGACGCGCTCACCCCGCACGAGGAGGCGGTGTACACCAACGTCGCCTTCATGGAGTCGGTGCACGCCAAGTCCTACTCCTCGATCTTCATGACCCTGGCGTCCACCCCGGAGATCAACGACGCCTTCCGCTGGTCGGAGGAGAACAAGAACCTCCAGGAGAAGGCCGACATCATCCTGAACTTCTACCGGGGTGATGATCCGCTGAAGAAGAAGATCGCCTCCACGCTGCTGGAGTCCTTCCTCTTCTACTCGGGTTTCTACCTGCCGATGTACTGGTCCTCCCACGCGAAGCTGACCAACACCGCCGACGTCATCCGCCTGATCATCCGTGACGAGGCGGTGCACGGCTACTACATCGGATACAAGTACCAGCGCTCCCTGGAGAAGGAGTCCGAAGCTCGCCAGCAGGAGCTCAAGGACCACACCTTCGAGCTGCTCTTCGAGCTCTACGACAACGAGTGCCAGTACACCGAGGACCTCTACGACGAGCTCGGCTGGACCGAGGACGTCAAGCGTTTCCTGCGCTACAACGCCAACAAGGCGCTCAACAACCTCGGCTACGAGGGGCTGTTCCCGGGCGACGAGACCAAGGTCTCCCCGTCGATCCTGTCCTCGCTGAACCCCGGCGGTGACGAGAACCACGACTTCTTCTCCGGTTCCGGTTCCTCCTACATCATCGGTAAGGCCGAGAACACGACCGACGACGACTGGGCCTTCTGACGTCCTGATCTGACGCGACGGGTTCGTGACTGAGAGGCGCCCGGCAACGACGAGGAATCGTCGTTGCCGGGCGTTCTGTGTGTCGTGTGCTGCCGATCTGCTACCTGTCGTCCGTCGCCGGAGCTCCGGTCCGGGGACCGTCCACCGGGCCGGGCGGTGACATCGCTGTCACCCCCGATTGCGTGAGCTATGGGCGCGCCAGGGGGCTCCAGCTATTAATGACAGGGCTGACGCATTAGTATTGGTGGCAGTCTGCGTGGGGTCCTGCGTGACGGGTGGTGCCCGACACCGCCGAGGACCTCGCCGAGCAGCTCATTCATTGGGTGTCGAACCGACGATCGGCACCGCGTAGTCAGGAGGATTGAATGACCGCAGTAGCGCCAAGGGACGACCACTCCGTCGCCCCCGCACGGCCTGCTCCGCACGGTGGAAAGTCGGCGAAGGGTGGTCACGCATGGACCATCCTGACCACGACTGACCACAAGCAGCTCGGGATCATGTACTTGATCATGTCGTTCAGCTTCTTCGCGATCGGTGGCCTCATGGCCCTGCTGATCCGCATCGAGCTGTTCAACCCGGGACTCCAGTTCCTGTCCAATGAGCAGTTCAACCAGCTGTTCACCATGCACGGCACCGTGATGCTGCTGCTGTTCGGAACACCGATTGTCTGGGGTTTCGCCAACTACATCATGCCGCTCCAGGTCGGTGCGCCCGATGTGGCGTTCCCGCGTCTGAACGCCTTCGGCTTCTGGCTGACCACCTTCGGTGGCATCATCATGCTGACCGGCTTCCTCACCCC
>DXGC01000035.1 GCA_019114135.1 Candidatus Corynebacterium avicola | reverse complement strand
GGTCCGGAAATTGTCGAAGGTGCTCGTCGCGAACCGTGGCGAGATCGCCGTCCGGGTCATCCGGGCTGCCCGCGACGAGGGTATCGCCTCGGTGGCCGTCTACGCCGAGCCGGACGCCACCGCCCCCTTCGTGCGGATGGCGGACGAGGCCTTCGCCCTCGGCGGCACCACCTCCGCCGACTCCTACCTCGACATCGCCAAGGTCATCGACGCCGCGACGCGCTCCGGGGCCGATGCGGTGCACCCGGGCTACGGATTCCTCTCCGAGAACGCCGACTTCGCCCAGGCCGTCATCGACGCCGGACTGACCTGGATCGGCCCATCGCCCTCGGCGATCCGTGAGCTGGGTGACAAGGTCACCGCACGCCACTACGCGGAGAAGGTCGACGCCCCGATGGTGCCGGGCACCCCTGAGCCGGTCGCCGACGCCGAGGAGATCATCGCCTTCGCCGAAGAGCACGGCCTGCCCGTCGCGGTGAAGGCCGCCTTCGGCGGTGGCGGACGCGGTATGAAGGTCGCCCACACCATCGAGGAGATCCCCGAGCTCTTCGCCTCCGCGACCCGTGAGGCCGAGAAAGCTTTCGGTCGTGGCGAGTGCTTCGTGGAGCGGTACCTCGACCGGGCCCGCCACGTGGAGTGCCAGGTACTCGCAGACACCCACGGCAATTACGTGGTCCCCTCCACCCGGGACTGCTCGCTACAGCGTCGTTTCCAGAAGCTGGTCGAGGAGGCCCCCGCGCCGTTCCTCACCGAAGATCAGGACGCCCGCCTGCGCGAGTCGGCCAAGGCGATCATGCGGGAGGCCGGCTACCACGGTGCCGGTACCGTGGAGTACCTCGTCGGGTCGGACGGCCTGATCTCCTTCCTCGAGGTCAACACCCGCCTGCAGGTCGAGCATCCGGTGACCGAGGAGGTCAGCGGCTGGGACCTGGTGCGTGAGCAGTTCCGCATCGCCGAGGGTCTCGAGCTCTCCCGCACCACCGACCCGGAGATCCGCGGCCACTCCATCGAGTTCCGCATCAACGGTGAGGACGCCGGGGCGAACTTCATGCCCCACCCCGGCACCGTCACCGCCTACCGCGAGCCGGCCGGCCCGGGAATCCGCGTGGACTCCGGCGCCGAGACCGGCACCGTGATCGGTGGCCAGTTCGACTCGATGCTGGCCAAGCTCATCGTCACCGGTGAGGACCGCGACCAGGCACTGGCCCGCGCCCGCCGCGCCCTGGACGAGTACCTCGTCGAGGGCCTGCCTACCGTAATCCCCTTCCACCGTGCGGTGCTCGACGACCCGGCCTTCACCGGTGACTCGCTGGACGTCTACACCCGCTGGATCGAGGAGGAGTGGGACAACCAGCTCGAGGCATGGGTTGACCCGTCCGACGCCGAGGACGCTGACGGTGCCGCCGCCGTGCCGCCGCGTCGTATCGCCGTGGAGGTCGACGGTCGCCGCGTGGAGGTCACCGTCCCCGGTGACCTGGTCGGCACCGGAGCCGCACGGGGGCAAGGTCGTGGTGGCCGTCGCAAGGCAGGACGCCGCGAGGTCAAGGTCTCCGGCGACACCGCCGTGGCACCGATGCAGGGCACCGTGGTGACCGTGCTGGTCGAGGAGGGTGCCGAGGTCGCCGAGGGTGACCCGCTGCTGGTCCTCGAGGCGATGAAGATGGAGAACTCGGTGAAGGCCCCCAAGTCGGGCACAGTCTCCGAGCTGTCCGTCGCCGCCGGGGACGGTGTCAAGAAGTCCCAGCCGCTGCTGAAGATCGTCTGACGGAGTTCCCCCAATGGTCGAGCGCCTGAGCCACCTCTTCCGCCCCTCCGGCCAGTCCTGGCACCGGCACCGGGAACACGGCTACGTCCTGGCGATCGACCAGGGCACCACCTCCACCCGCGCCATCGTCTTCAACGCCTCCGGTGCGATCACCGAGGTCAGCCAGTTGGAGCACCGGCAGATCTTCCCGAAGCCGGGTTGGGTGGAGCACGACCCCGAGGAGATCCGGCGCAACGCCCGCCGGGTCATCGGCGACTGTGTCGCCCGGGCGGACATCGGCACCGAGGACATCGCCGCACTGGGGATCACCAACCAGCGCGAGACCACGTTGATCTGGGACCGGGAGACCGGCGAGCCGGTCTACAACGCCATCGTCTGGCAGGACACCCGCACCGGCGAGTTCTGCGAGCAGCTCGACGCCGAGCACGGCGAGATGTTCCGCGAACGCACCGGCCTGCCCGTCTCGACCTACTTCGCCGGCCCGAAGATCCGCTGGATCCTCGACAACGTCGACGGCGTGCGCGAACGCGCGGAGCGCGGCGAACTGGCCTTCGGCACCATGGACACCTGGGTCGTGTGGGAGCTGACCCGCAGCTCCCGCCAGGGCCGTGGCCCGTCTGGCGGCCGACGCAGCCAGGCCCGGCACGTCACCGACGTCACCAACGCCTCCCGCACCATGCTGATGGACCTGCGGACCCAGAAGTGGGACCCGGAGCTCTGTGAGGCGATGGGCATCCCGATGTCGCTGCTGCCGGAGATCGTCAGCTCCTCCGAGGTCCTGGGCAAGGTGGCCCGGTCCGGCCCGGTCCACGGGGTCCCGATCGCCGGCATCCTCGGTGACCAGCAGGCCGCCACCTTCGGCCAGGCCTGCACCGAGCCCGGTGAGGCGAAGTGCACCTACGGCACCGGCAACTTCCTGCTGATGAACACCGGCACCGAGCCGAAACCCTCCGAGCACGGTCTGATCACCACCGTCGCCTACCGACTGGGCAATGAGCCGGCGGTGTACGCCCTGGAGGGTTCGGTGGCCGTCACCGGCTCGCTGGTGCAGTGGCTGCGCGACAACCTGGGACTGATCGACGACTCCTCGGAGATCGAAGCCCTGGCCCGCAGCGTCGACGACAACGGTGGCTGCGTGGTCGTCCCGGCGTTCTCCGGCCTGCTTGCGCCCCGGTGGGAGCCGGAGGCCCGTGGAGTCATCGCCGGACTGACCCGCTACGTCACCAAGGCCCACATCGCCCGCGCCGCCCTGGAGGCCACCGCCTTCCAGACCCGCGAGGTCGTCGAGGCGATGAACGCCGACGCCGGGGTCCCGCTGACCCGACTGCGCGCCGACGGCGGCATGGTCGTCAACTCCCTGCTGATGCAGTTCCAGTCCGACCAGCTCGGCGTGCCCGTCACCGTCCCGAAGGTCACCGAGACCACGGCCCTGGGCGCCGCCTACGCCGCCGGTCTGGCCGTGGGGTTCTTCTCCGGTGTCGAGGAGATCCGCGCCCTGTGGCAGGAGGAGCACAGCTACATGCCGGACGCCGCCTCCACCGAGCGCGACGACGCCTACGCCCTGTGGAACAAGGCGGTCGGCCGGACGCTCGACTGGGCCTGAGCGCTGAATCCGGTCCGTCCGGTGTTCTAGACTGGGACGCATGTCACCCGTCCCCTTCGATCCCTCCGACTATTCCGGGTCTTCCAGGGCGTCCTCGCAGCCGACCACGCCCGGCGTGCGGATAGGCGATGCCGAACGCGAGGGGGCCCTGTCCCTGCTGGCCGTCCACTTCGCTGACGGACGGCTCACCATCACCGAGTACGACGACCGTTGCAAGGACGCTGCGGCCGCCGCCACCCGCGGCCAGTTGGACGTCCTGTTCACCGATCTGCCGCCGTTGCCGGACCAGCAGGCGCGGTTGTCCGGCAACACCGGCGGCAACAGCCGGGAGCTGGCGGTCTACTCCGCCAACGAGATCGCAGAACAGCACCGGCGGGGGTCCCGTCCCCGGGCCGGGATCATGGGACTCACGATCGTCGGAGCGATCGCCGGCACCGCGATCTTCACCTCCTGGCCGATCCTCTTCCTCATCCCCGCGGTGGCGATCCTGCTGTACGTGATGAAGATCGGCCCGGAGTCCTGGCACACCCCCTCCCCTGCGGCCCTGGAGCGCGAACGGGTGAAGCGGCTGCGCCGGGAGCACCAGTTGGAGCTCGAGGAGAAGGCCCACGCCGAACAGCTCGCGAACGAGGAGCGGAAGGCCCAGCGCCGGCAGAAGCAGTCGGAGATGGGTGAAGAGGCCTGGGACCTCGCCCAGCGCGCCATGAAGGGCGCCAGCAACATGTTCACCAACCGCGGCGGCCGCGGTGACGGCACCTCCGGGCCGTCCGGCAAGCACAGCAAGTAGGACGCGCCCCCGGCGCGGTGACTAGCGCAGCAGCCCGTCACCCTCGACGCGTCCGAACTGCTCCACCACGCCCGCGAACAGGCGCACACCCGCCGGGATGCAGGCCTCGTCCAGCACGATGTTCGGCTGGTGCAGGTCCGGCTTCTCACCCTCCCCGGTCCAGGCACCCAGGCGGGCCATCGCCCCGGGGACGTGCTCCAGGTACCAGCTGAAGTCCTCACCACCGGAGGACTGCGGGGCCTCCTGCAGGGCGTAGGGGTCGACGTCCTTGACCGCCTGGGCCATCAGCGCGGTGCAGGCGTCGTCGTTGGTCACCGGTGGCACACCCTTGGTGTAGCGGATCTCGGCGGTGGCCCCGGTCGGCGCCAGGATCTGCTCGACAAGCTCCGGGAACAGGGTGTCCAGGGTGCGCCACACCGTGGGGCTGCCGGTGCGCATGGTGCCCAACAGGGTGACCTCCTGCGGGATGGCGTTGAACGCCGCACCCCCGTTGACCGCACCGAAGGTCAGCACGGTGCCGGTCCGGGGGTCGACCCGCCGGGAGAGCAGACCGGGCAACTGGGTGATCAGCTGACCGACGGCGAAGATGACGTCCGAGGTGAGGTGGGGCCGGCTGGTGTGGCCGCCGGGACCGCGCACCACCAGCTCCACCACATCGGTGGCCGAGGTGATCGCCCCGGTCCTCACACCGATCTGGCCGGCGCGCAGCTTCGGCTCGACATGCACGGCGAAGATGTGGCTGACGCCCTCCAGCGCACCGGCGCGGATGACGTCGGTGGCACCGCCGTCGAGGACCTCCTCGGCAGGCTGGAAGATGCACCGCACACGCTGTTCGAGGCCACCGTCGCGGTGCAGGTCAGCCAGGGCGCAGGCCAGGGCGAGCACCACGGTGGTGTGGATGTCGTGACCGCAGGCGTGCATGACCCCGGGGGTCCTCGAGGCGAAGTCCAGGCCGGTGACCTCGTTCATCGGCAGGGCGTCGATGTCGGCCCGGAAGGCGATCAGCGGGGTGGCGGGGTCCGGAT
Source organism: Candidatus Corynebacterium avicola (assembly GCA_019114135.1). Taxonomy (GTDB): domain Bacteria; phylum Actinomycetota; class Actinomycetes; order Mycobacteriales; family Mycobacteriaceae; genus Corynebacterium; species Corynebacterium avicola. The sequence goes on along the minus strand of DXGC01000035.1, from coordinate 22,648 downwards.
CCCCGATGTCGACCATCACGCCGGTGCCCGGCAGCCGCACCGGGTCCAGGCCTGCCCCGGTGAGGATCTCGACGAGGAACTCCGTGGTCCCGAACTCCTTGTGGGACAGTTCGGGGTTGGTGTGCAGGTGACGCCGCCAGCCGATCACCCGGTCGTGGTTGTCGACGATCCAGGACGCGACGGCGTCAGCCACCGGGCCGGTGTCGGCGGAACCGAGAGTGCTCACTGTGGGCGGTGCTCCTCACCATCTAGACCATGCAGTTCATTACCGGTTCATACTAGCCACCTTGTGCCCCAGACTCCTACCCCGCTCCCACCTTGGCAGGTTCTCCCGGGCGGTCCGTCGTCGCTGGCCTATGCTTGGAGTCATGACTGACGCTGATTTTTCACCGAAGGAACTGGCGCAGCAGGCTGCCGCCGAGCTGGCTGAACGTACCGGACGCGACCACCATGACGTGGCGGTTGTCCTCGGATCAGGATGGCGTCCCGCCGCCGACGTCCTGTGCGCAGGAGACGGTGCCCACAGTGCAGACACCCTGACGGAGTTCCCGATGTCGGACCTCCCCGGTTTCCTCCCGCCCACCGCCGAGGGCCACGGCGGGACGGTCCGCAGCCTGCAGATCGGTGAGCTGAACGTCCTCGTCCTGCTGGGGCGCACCCACGCCTACGAGGGCCACGAACTGTGGCGAACCGCGCATGCGGTGCGCACCGCGGCGGCCGCCGGGGTGTCCACCGTGGTGCTGACCAATGCCGCCGGCGGCCTGACCGAGGGCATGAGTGTCGGTGAGCCGGTGGTGATCAGCGACCACCTGAACCTGACGGCCCGCACCCCGCTGGTCGGCGCCGACTTCGTGAACCTGGTGGACGCCTACTCGCCGCGTCTGCGTCAGCTGGTCGGCCGCCTGCGTCCGGGGATGCGCGAGGCCGTGTACGCGATGATGCCGGGCCCGCAGTACGAGACCCCCGCGGAGATCCACATGCTGCGCACCATCGGTGCGGGGCTGGTGGGCATGTCGACGGTGTACGAGACCATCGCTGCCCGGGCCGCCGGGGTCGAGGTGCTCGGCATCTCCCTGGTGACGAACCTCGCCGCCGGCATCACCGGTGAGCCGCTGAACCACGAGGAGGTCCTGGAGGCCGGGGCCGCCGCAGCGTCGGAGATGGGCACCCTGCTCCGTGAGCTTCTCACCGAGCTCGACACCACTGTATCCGCCTCCACCACCGCATCCACCGAGGAGCAGGCATGAGCAACCAGTTGAGCTTCGGGACCGCCGGATTGCGGGCGTCGGTCGGTCCGGGCGAGGACCAGATGAACGTCTCCACCGTCACCCGCGCGACCGGTGGCGTGGCCGCATGGTTGTCCGAGCGCGTCGACCACGAGGGCCCGGTGAGCGTCGCCGTCGGCTTCGACTCCCGCTACGGCTCGCACGCGATGGCCCGCGCGGCCGCGGAGACCTTCGCCGGCGCAGGCTTCGACGTCACCCTCATCTCCCAGCCCGCGCCCACCCCGGTGCTGGCCTGGGTGGTCCGCCACCGCGGTCTGGACGCCGGGGTGCAGATCACCGCCAGCCACAACCCCCGCAGCGACAACGGCTACAAGCTCTACCTCGCGGGTGGCTCGCAGCTCGTCAGCCCGGCCGACCGCGAGATCGAGGCACTGATCTCCACCCAGCCGGTTGCCGCCGAGGTGCCCCGGTCGACCACCGTGTCCCTGGACCAGGGTGCGGTGGAGGGATATGTCTCCGCGATCACCGCACCGCTGGCCTCCGGCGAAGGTCAGGTCCTCTCGGCCCGCCGTGACCTCAACGTGGTCTACACCGCCCTGCACGGCGTCGGCGGCTACGCCCTGGAGGAGGCCTTCCGCAAGGTGGGCTTCCACCGGCCGTCGACCGTGGTCGCGCAGCGTTGGCCCGACCCGGAGTTCCCCTCGGTCGATTTCCCGAACCCGGAGGAGCCCGGCGCCACGGACCTGCTCGTCGAGACCGCGGTCAAGGAAGACGCCGACCTGGTGATCGCCCTGGACCCGGACGCCGACCGCTGCATGATCGGCATCCCCGACCCGGAGGCCCCGCAGGGCTACCGGATGCTGCGCGGCGACGAGGCCGGCCCGCTGCTGGCCACCCGCGTCGTCGAGGAGCACGATCCCGCCTCGGACTCCCCTGCCCCGGTCGTCGCTACGACGGTGGTCTCCTCCAGCCTGCTCGGCCGCATCGCCGAGGCCCACGGCTGGGACTTCAAGGAGACCGCGACCGGTTTCAAGAACCTCGCCCGCGCCGCCGACGACGCCCCCGGTGAGCTGACCTTCGCCTACGAGGAGGCGATCGGCACCTGCCCCTTCCCCTCCATCGTGGCGGACAAGGACGGCATCGCCACCGCGCTGGTCACCGCGACCTGGGCCGCTGAGCTCAAGGCCGAGGGCACCAGCCTGCTGGAGAGGCTCCGCTCCGTCGACGAGACCTACGGTGTCGTGCGCACCGCCCAGGTGTCGGTGCGGTTGGAGTCCCCCGCTGCGGCAGCGGACATGGTGGACGACTGGTCCGCCCAGCCTCCGTCGGAGTTCGCCGGTGCCGAGGTCGAGAAGACCTCTTTCGGGCTGCGTCTGCGGTGGACCGCCGACGGGCTGGAGCACCGGCTGATCGCCCGGCCGTCCGGCACGGAGCCGAAGGCGAAATTCTACCTCCAGGTCGCGGGCGCCGGTGCGAACGACGGTGCCGGGACCGACACCGTCGTGGTGCAGGACGCCCTGTCGTCCCTGGTGGCGCAGGTCCGCTCGCTGACCGCCTGAGTCAGAACTCGGTCACAGCTCGTCGAGATCGATGTTGCGCGGGCCGTACAGCCTGTCGCCGGCGTCTCCGAGACCCGGGACGATGTAGGCGGCGTCATCCAGCTCGGGATCGATGGTGGCGGTGACCAGGCGTGCCACCGGGTAGCCGGAGTCGCGCACGGCCTCGACACCGGGCACCGCGGAGACCATGCACACCACGATGATGTCGGTCGCGCCACGGGCCGACAGCAGACGCAGCGCGTGCAGCAGCGAGCCACCGGTGGCGAGCATCGGGTCCACGAGGAAGACGGTACGTCCGGCGAGGTCCTCCGGCAGTGCCTCCAGGTACGGGACCGGCTCGTGGGTCTCCTCGTCACGGGCCATGCCCAGGAATCCAACTTGAGCGTCCGGGATCATCGACAGGGCAGGGTCGATCATCCCCAGCCCGGCGCGGATGATCGGCACGATGATCGGCGGGCTCGTCAGCCGGTGGCCGGTGGCGGTGGCGACGGGGGTCTCCACGGAAAACTCCGTGACCGGGAGGTCACGGGAGGCCTCGTAGACCAGCATGGCCCCCAGGTCCGCCAGGGCTGCCCGGAATGCGACGTTGTCGGTGCGGGCGTCGCGCATGATGGTCAGGCGGGACGCGGCGAGCGGGTGGTCGACTTCGATGATCTCCATGCCTCACCACGGTAGTCGACGCAGGGGCAATCTCACGCGTTGCATTCCCCGGGGAACCTCCGGGGTGTGCCGTGGCGTCTCTCCGTGCATGACACCCACGACTGCACTCTCAGCACCCTCCGGCCACAGCGACGGGGTGCTCGCCGCCGAACCGGAGTCCCTTGCCTCCGCCGCCGCCCAGCTCGCCGGGCTCGCCGACCGCCTCGGGGTCTCGTCCACCGGTGAGGGACCTGCCGGCGGGGAACCCGCGACACTTCTCGCGCCGGTCCCCCAGGCCGCCGCCTTCACCGCCGCCATGACCCGGGTGCGGCGCGACCAGGCCTCCGCGATGTCCGGATTCACCGGTTTCTACCGGTCCAGTGCCGAATCACTGTCCATCACGGCCGCCGCCCTGCGACGTGGTGAGGACGCCGCGACGGCACGGTTCAGCGGCATGGGTACCGGGGAGATGTGATGACCGATCTCGTCGCCCTGCTGGAACCGGTCCACGCCCTGGCGCCGACCGTCGCTTCACCGGGAACCCACCCGTTGTCCGCGCTGTTGACCGCAGACCAGTCGGATCTGACCGGTCTGCTGGTCGCCAACGCGCCGACATTGGTGGATGCCGCGCTGCGTGGCACGGCTGGCACGGCCGCCGTCGGCGCCTTGGGGGATGCAGGACGCAACGCTGCCACACTGCTCTCCCAGTCCGGCGAGCTGGAGGAGGTCGCGGCCGAGGCCACGGCGGCGGTGCAGCGCGCCGCGGTGGACATCGCCGACATTGCTGCAGACTGCCTTCGAGACCTGGTGCCCGCGGTGGCCGCCGCTCCCTTGTCACCGGCGACGCCGGCGGTGGCCCTGCAGATCGCCGGCGGGCACCTGGTCCGGGCCCACGCCCGGTTGGACGCCCTGGGTACCGAGCTCGACGAGCTGACCGGACGGGTCGAACAGATCGGGGCAGCGCTACCCGCTCCTCCCCCGCTCCCCGGGACGCCACCGGAACTGTCTGCCACCGAGGTACCGACCTCCTCCGACACAGGGTCCCAACCGATGTCGCAGCAGATCACCGACAGCGACGACGACGGCGGCGACGGCATCGGCAACACAGAAACCGTCGGAGCCCCGACTCCGGAGGCCGCCGCCGCGGTCACCGCAGCGAAGAGTGCCCTGGGCACGCCCTATGCGTGGGGAGGAACCACCCCGGGCGTGGGCCTGGACTGCAGCGGACTGACCCAGTGGGCCTACGCCCAGGCAGGCGTCGACATCCCCCGCACCGCCGACCAGCAGGCGGTCGGGCCACAGGTGCCTGCCGACCAACTCGCCCCCGGGGACCTCGTGGTCTGGGACGGCCACGTCGCCATGGTCACCGGTGACGGACAGATGATCGAGGCCGGAGACCCTGTCCAGATCAGTTCGATCCGCACCGAGAACATCGGCATGACCTTCCTCGGTTTCTACCGCCCGACCGGTTAGCCCCCAGAACCCCTGACTCAAGGAGCCGCACCATGACCTCCGGCACCCGTCATTCCGGCCTCGCCCGGATCACCTCCGCCCCACCGGCCGCCGAGTACAACGTCCAGCAGTTCCTCGGCGATCCACCACCCACCGTCCCGCCGGTACTCACCGCGGCGTTGTTCACCAACCAGCCTGCCGCCGAACAGTGACAGTGCAGGGACACACACCGGCGGTCCGGTCATCGACCAACGGACACGGTGGCGCTAGAATCAGCGGTCATGGCAGACAACGGAATCGTCACCCTCGAACTCGAGACCACCGCCGGCACGTACTACACGCTGTGGGCACCCGGGTGGGTCTCCCGGGGTGAGGAGTGGCAGGCGTTCCTCGGTGACGACACCGGTGTCTTCGGCTTCTCCTCCCCCGCCGAACTCCTGGCGCACATCGAGGCCAGCGGTGAGCACGACCTGTCCGACCATCCCCGGTGGAAGGCCTTCCTCGAGGGCGCCGAGTCCAAGGTGACCCCGAAGACCGCCGGCAAGGTGAGCTTCGTCGAGCTGCCGAACAACCTGGCCGGCCGGGCGTCCTTCGAGAACACCCGCACGGTCTCCAACGCCTTCAAGGTGCTGCGGTCCTTCGGCACCGTCTGCGGCATCCAGCGCGTCAACCGGTGGTTCCAGGCCTACTCCCTGCTGGCGAACGTGTCCCGCGGCCCTGACCACTACGCCGGGGAGAACGGCCTGAACGAGTGGTCCAGCATCGGCTACACCGTGGTGGACAACTGGGCGGAGTTGATCGACGCCGTCGACGAGAACATCGTCACCCCCGAGGTGGACGACGACGCCGTGGCCGCCGCCCAGGAGCGCATCGACGCGGTCGCCAAGGCCGCCGAAGAGGCTGCTGAGGCGGAGAAGAACTCCGGGGACAAGGATTCCGCGAAGGACGCCGGGAAGGACGCTGCCGCCGCATCGGGTGCTGCAGCTGGGGCCGGTGCCGGCGACAGCGACGACGACGCCGACCCCTACGACTCCACGCCCTGGGGCGCCGCCGGCATCGACCCGATCCGCATCACCATCGACGGCACCACCGTCTACACGCTGCGTTGCTACATCGGGGACCGTCAGCCGGTGTTCCTCGGCAAGCTCGGCGAGATCCACACCTTCACGTCCTCGCGCTCCCTGGTCCGCTGGATGATCGACGCCAAGGACCACGACCTGGCGGAGATGGAGACCTGGGGTGACCTGGTCACCCTCGCCAACGCCGGCGAGCTGGAGGTGACCGTCCACCAGTCCAACGTCTACGGGTTCACCGGACTTCGCGACGACATCTCCACCAGCGTCGATTCCGTGGACACCGACCAGCTCTCGCGTGCCTACGAGTTGCTCGCCGACGCCGCCGACTGGGCGAAGGACGACGGCGTGAACAAGGTCCTGCTGGCCTACCCGCGTCTGCAGGACTACATCGCCTACATCCTCGGCTCCCCCTCACAGGGAACCCCGAGCGCCCCCTTCGACGAGGAGTCCGAGGGCTGGGGCCAGCTGGAGACCAAGCTGACCGAGCGCTTCACCAAGTTCTGACCGGCGTTCCGATCAGAGGCCGGGGCTAGTTGCCCTCGCGCCACTGGTCGTCGCCGTCAGACACGTAGTAGGTGTCGAAGTAGGCGAGGGTCTCGGATTCACCGTCGTCACCGTCGTACCAGACACTGGTGCCGAGGAACTCGACGACGCCGCCATCGACGTCGACGGTGTACACGCCCTCATCGATGTCGAGCCAACGGTCTTCGTCGACGTCACCGCTGTAGACCCCGCTCTCGAAGCCACCCCGCAGGTAGTAGCTGTCATCCGCCTGGTTCTGGCAGACCACGACCTCTGAACCGTCGCCGCCCGCGGCGTAGACCCAGGTGTCGTCGCCGTCGCACACGGCATCGCTGTTGTCCTCGAAGCCCTCGTATCCCAGGTTCGACGGGAGTTCAGCGGAGGCGCCGCTGTCGTCGTCCCCCGACTCGTCGTCGAGCAGTTCGTCCTGCAGGCCGCTGCCGCTGTCCTCGTCAGCATCCTCGGCATCCGAGGCGTCGGTATCGGAGTCACTGTCGGACTCGTCGGTGGGGGCGAAGGCGACGTTGTCGGAGGAGTCGTCCGAGGAATCGTCATCCTTCATCAGGAACCACAGTCCGGCACCGCCGCCACCGATCAGGAGTACCAGTGCCACGATGACACCGACGACCACACCGGTGTTCTTTTTCTTCTGGTCCTGTTCATTCGGCTGCCCCGGGTAACCCTGCTGGTACGGGTAACCCTGCTGTCCCGGGTAGCCCGTCTGGCCCGAGTACCCCTCCTGATACGGGGACCCGATCTGGTTGGAGTATCCGGGCTGGCCGGGAGGGTACGCCCCACCCTGACCCGGCCCGTAACCCGGATTCTGCCCCTGCCACTGTCCGGGCTGCTGTGACGGGAAGCCCTGGGTCTGGTCCGGCTGCCCGGATGCACCCTGCCCGTTCGGGTCGTCCCCCTGCCCGCGACCGTCGCCTCCCCAGTTGTTTCCGTTGCCCCAGGGACTGTTGTTCATGGCTTCAACGACCTTCCGGTGTGTTCTTCAGGCTCTGCTCTCGTACGTCATGTGAGGGCAATCATATCGCCAGATGAAGTATCCCGCATCGACTTTCACTTCGGGAACCATCGTCGATAACTGCCCTGGCCAGCAGAAACGGCCGGGAACCCGCTGGTTCCCGGCCGTTTACGGAGTTCACTCAGACGTTCAGGACGCCGATCCGTTGGAGGACGGAGCCGAGGAATCCCACGAACCGAAAGACGTGGAAGGAGCAGACGGGGCGGACGGAGCGAAGGCACCGGCGTTGTCCGCGGAGCCGGAGGCTTCCTGGGCGGACGGCGCGTCCGGGGCGACGATCTTGCGGACACCCCAGATCACTTCGTTGGCACTCACCAGGAGAACGGTGAAGGACAGGGTGAACAGCAGGGCCCGGGACAGGCCACCCGAGAGACCGCCGGCGGCGATGGTGGCGATCAAGGGGTACAGCATGCTCACGGCCAGCACCGCGAGGATCCCGAGGTAGAGCTTGGACTCACTGCGGCTACGGCCGTTGAGTGCCCACTTGTTGGTGTCGATTCCGGATCCACCCTGCTTCGGTGGCTGCTGGCCGAAACCACCGGCCGGCGCGCCCTGGTTCGGCGCCGAGAAGTTCGATGCCGAATGGTTCGGAGCCGAGTAGTCGGACGCGGCGTGGTTCCCGCTGTTCGCGTTGAACCCACCAGCAGCGCCTGCAGCCCCGGCGGCACCGGCAGCACCGGCACCCGCCAACCAGGCGCTCGAGCCTGAGTTACCGGCGTTGCCTGCCTTGACGGCCTCAGCGGCCTTGTCCGCGCTCAGGACGTCATCTGCGGCAGACTCGTCGCCGGACAGATCGACATCATCCTTGTCATCGGCGGCAGGGGTGGCGGAGTAGATCGGGTCGTAGGTTCCCGCGGATCCCGACAGGCCGGCAGAGCCAGCTGAAGATGCAGAGGCACCCGTCTCCTCAGCGCTGTCGGGCACCTGGGAGATGATCGAGGTCTTGCTCGACGACGGCTCGTCCGCGTCGTCGTCCGGCGCCGCGTGGGCTCCCGAGGACGCGGGAGTCTCAGGCTCGATGCCCTCCTTCGGCACGGCCGAGGTCAGCGGCTCGTACCCCGGGTAGGCCTGCTGCCGGGTCGTGTCCGCGGAGGGGCCGTCCTGCTCAACCGGGGACGCATCGTACCCGGCGGAGGTGCTGGCACCGTAGCCTCCCGCAGCGAGGCCGGAACCGGAGGCGGGCTCGTCCACGGTGGGCTCCTCCACCGCGGGCTCGGGGGTCTTGGCGTCGGCGAGGTCGTGCAGCCAACGGATGTTGACCACGTCATCGGGGCCGCTGTAGAGCGCGGCCTCGTAGATGTCGCGCTTGTAGGCGTCACCGAGGATGGCCTGGGCGGTCTCGAGCTGGTCCATCTCCGGCGACTCGGGCCTGTACCCCTGGTTCTTCAGGTCGGCGATGCGTCCTGCCAGGATCTCCGAGATGCCGCTCGGCGGCATGTCCTTGTCGAGGTGAAGTTCGGTGTACAGGTCGTAGTTGGCCATGTGCGCGTCCCTAAGTGTCGGTGTTGTGGTGTGCTCTTCTGTGAGATGGGCTCACCGGCACCTTAATACATCCAGAGGGCTGTGCACATGGGGTTGAACCGGAATGCGCTGCAGTGTCTACCGCGTCAGCAGACCGGGATGTCCCCCATCACGTCCCTCGCGGACTCCGCCGCCTCCACGTCACTTCCCGCCATGATCATTGCGTACCGGGACTTTTCCTCGTCCTCGGGGTAGACCCTGATCTCGTCGTCGTCCTCTTCGACGTTGATGAGACAGCCGTTGTAGTCCATCCGGGTACCACCTGCGTTCACGTAGCTCTGCCGGGTGGCGTTGTCGCCGAAGTCCACCACCACCAACGTCATCGAGGAGTCGGCACAGACCACACGGGCTTTCTCGTCGCCGTTGGGCTCACGTCCGGAACAGCTCATCGACCGCCAGCCGTCCTGCTTCTGCCGCTCCGGCAGCAGTTCGGGGAAGGCGTCGACCAGGTTGGAGTCCCGCGCATTCCACCCCGGGTACATCACCTGCCGGTAGCCGAGCACACCCAGCAGTCCGATGCCGGCGATCAGCAGGACGACGGTGACGAGGACGCCGATCTTCCGGCCGGTACCCCGACGCGGCGGCTTCTCCGGTGCAGGACGCTCCGGCGGCGGCGTTGCCGCAGGACGCGGTGCAGCAGCGGTGTGCTGCACCGGTCGTGTGGCCCGCACCGGCTGCGCCGGTGCAACCGCCGCCACCAGGGCGTCGAGGAAGGCGACGGCGCTGGGGTACCGGCCGGCCGGGTCATTGTCCAGGGCCTTGCCGAAGACCGCGGTGACGCGGTCGGCCACGCCGGGGACCCGAGCGTCCTGCGGAGCCAGGTTGCCGACGCCCAGCCCCGGCAGCGTCCGGTCACCTCGCCAGGACCGCGGGCTCATCGTGTCGCGGAAGGCGGTGAGGGTCAGCATCTCCACGGCGATCAACGCCAGGGCATAGCGGTCGGTCGCCGGACTGTAGTCGACCGTGTGCGCACCCCAGGTGCTGGCCACCGAGAAGATCTCCGGGGCCATGTACTTCTCCGTGCCGATCACCAGCCCGGTGGAGGTCATCCGGGTGTCCTCCCCGGCGATGCTGATCCCGAAGTCGGTGAGCACCGACGGACTCCCCGGATCCTCCGGCAGCAGGATGTTCGCCGGCTTCAGGTCACGGTGGATCACCGGGTACGTCCGGTTGTGCAGGTGGTCCAGGGCCTGCGCGACAGGACGCAGGTCGGTGTCCACCTCGGCGACGGTGAAGCTCTCCCCACTGTCCCGGTGGTCGTTGATGGCCTTCTCCAGGTCTCCGCCGGGGACGTAGTCCATGACGAAATAGGTGGCCGAACCGTCAGCGCTGCGTCCGGAGTAGTGGATGTTCATCACCGCGGAATGCCGGATGCCGGCCAGGGTGCGCATCTCGGCGGTGAAGCGCTTGAAGGCGTCGTCGGTGGAGACGACGTCCGGACGGATCACCTTCACCGCGACCCAACGGTGCAGTTCACTGTCGAACGCCCGGTAGACCTGCCCCATCCCGCCGTGGCCTATGGGGGTCAGCTGGGAGAGGTTGTGCTTCTCCTCGAGAAGTCGTGCGAGCTGATCCTGTCCGTCCGCCTCCGTCATGAGTTGTCCGCGCTCCAGGTGAAGTCCCGGCTGGAGCGCTCGCTGCCGTCGGCGCGCAGCACGCGGACGCCGTCGGAGGAGATCTCGATGTGCAGCGACCCGACTGTCTCGGTCACCCAGTGGTCGGAGCCGAGACGGGACATGTCGATGTCGTGCTCTGCGGCGCCGTCGTTGTAGTAGCCGCGGTAGTAGTAGTCGCCGCCGTTACCGACCTGGCAGACCACCGCCCGGTCATTGCCGTTGGTCCCGGCGAAGACCCAGGTGTCGCCGCCGTTGCACTGGGCGGCGGGAACGCCGTTGCTGTCGCGAGGGGTGCCGGGGAATCCCTGGGTGGTCACCCGGTCGCCGTTGAGGTCACCGCTGCCGCCGAAGCGGTCGTCGTCCTCGTCATCGTCGCTGTCGTCGTCCGCATCGTCCTCATCGTCATCATCGTCGTCGCTGTCAGGACGCGACGGGTTCGGCGCGGTGCCGGACGCATCATCCTCGGCGTCGTCAGAGGCGTCGGCCTCGGCATCATCCGTCTCCGGCACGGGGACGAAGGTGATGTCGGAGCCGTCACCACCGTCGGAGCCTCCCGACCCCTCAGAGCCGGAACCGCCGTCGCGTCCGAACACCCCCCAGATCACCAGCGCCGCGACGACCAGTGCGACCACCGCGACGAGAGCGATGATGACGAACAGCCCCTTGCCACCACCGTTGCCGCCACCGGACGGCTGCGGGGCGCCGGCAGGAGCCCCCGGCGCGGGATACGGGTACGGCTGTGCCGCGGTCTCGTCAGACCGCCAAGGATTGTTCTGCGGGGCAGGCGAACCCCACTCGTTGTTGCCCACGTACGGACCTTTCCGATTTCTTTCGACAACCCCTTACAGGGACCAGTAGTTTTCCTGAGCATACCTGGCCAGTGCCAGGCGCCGTGTGGGGGCGTTGCCGTTTTTCGCGGAGAACCCGGGCACACCACTGGCTTCGAGCGACTTGCAGATGTAGTCGATCTTGGTGTTGACCTTCTTCTGCGTCCAGCCGAGGCTGTCCTCCAGCTCCTTCACCGAGGGCACGTCCGAGAGGTCGCTGCCGGGACGCTTCACCAGCGGCGCCGCCAGCGCGCGCAGCAGGTCCGACTGCTCGGCGTTGGGGATGAAGTCACCGGTGGTCATCGTCGAACCGTCGGGGGCGCGCACCCCGGTCGGCGGACGCAGCGTGGACGCCACGGTCAACGCCAGCTCGTAGGTCGTCGCCGAGGTCGCGAACACCACCGAGGACTCCCCCATCGGCATCGGCAGGGTCGATCCGGGCCCCAGACGCATCTGGCTGAAGGAGTTCTCCGCCCGGGGCTGGATGTTGGCGGCGATGCGGGTCCCCAGGTTGGTGACCATCCAGGTTCCGTCGGCGTCCCAGAACTGCAGGAAGACCCGGTGCATGAACTCGTCGTCGGCGGCCAGCGGGAACTCGGCGGCCCGACCCAGGGTGATCTTCTGCCCGGGGTTCAGGGCGACGCGGGTGCCGATGAGGTCGTCGATGAGGATCTGGCCGGGGAACGTCATGCCCTCATATTCCTACCGTTCGAGCTCGTGCGCCAGAGAGTCGAGCTCGCCACCCCCGGCCATCTGCAGCGTCAGCTCCTCCAGGGAGACCTCCTCCCGGGTCGCGTCGAGCGTCCGACGTCCCATGTTGAGCAGGATGAAGTGATCCCCGACCAGGTAGGCGTGGTGCGGGTTGTGGGTGATGAGGATGACGCCGATGCCCTCGTCCCGGGCGGCGGCGACGAACCGCAGCACCATGCCGGACTGCTTCACGCCGAGAGCGGCGGTGGGCTCGTCCAGAATCAGCACCCGGGCACCGAAGTACAGCGCGCGGGCGATGGCGACAACCTGACGCTGACCACCGGACAGCGAGGCGACGGGCACGCCGACGTCGGGCAGGTCCACACCCATGCGGGTCAGCCGCTCCTGGGTGATCTCGCGCATCTCGGTCTCCTTGAGCCGACCGAAGCGTCCGGTCAGTTCCTGCCCGAGGAAGAAGTTGCGCCACACCGGCATCTGACCGACGACGGCGAGGTCCTGGTAGACCGTGGCGATTCCGTGGTCCAGGGCGTCACGCGGATTGGAGAACTCCACCGGCTCACCGTCGACGAGGATCTCCCCGTCGGTGGGCTTGTGCAGTCCGGCCAGGGTCTTGATCAGTGTGGACTTTCCGGCGCCGTTGTCGCCGAGCACGCAGGTGACGTGGCCCTGCTGCACCGACAGGGAGATGTCCTCGAGGGCGTGGAAGGAACCGTAGGTCTTACCCACACCGCGCAGTTCGATCACTGGTGCATCGCTCAATTCCGTGCTCATTTCTTGGCCTCCGAGAACTTCGTGAAGGAGTTGTTCGCCAGCACGGCAGCCAGCAGGACGGCACCGACGAAGAACTTCAGCCAGTCCGGGTTCCAGCCTGCGTAGACGATGCCCTGGTTGGTCATGCCGTAGATCAGCGCGCCAAGGGCGGTACCGATCGCCGTGCCCTTACCGCCGGTCATCGCACAGCCGCCGACGACTGCGGCGATGATGTAGAGGAACTCATTGCCCACGCCCTGGCCGGCCTGGATGGAGTCGAACTGGTAGAGGTTGTGCTGGCCGACGAACCAGCAGGACGCGGCGACGGTCATGAACAGGATGATCTTCACCCGGTTGACCGGCACACCCACGGCGCGGGCAGCGTCCTTGTCCCCGCCGACGGCGAAGATCCAGTTACCGAAACGGGTCTTGAACAGCACCCAGGTTGCCACCGCGACGAAGAGGATCCACCAGAAGACGGTGACCTTGACGCTGACCCCGAAGATGTTGACGGAGCCGGCGAAGATCTTCCGGCAGAACTCGTAGCCCTGCATGTCGGAGATGATCGGGGTGGCGACCTGGTTGTTGACCAGCTTCGTGACCGCCAGGTTCAGGCCCTGCAGCATGAGGAAGGCCGCCAGGGTGATCAGGAAGCTCGGTATGCCGGTACGGGTGACCATGAACCAGTTGAAGAAGCCGACGGCGAGTGCGATCGCCAGGGCCAGCAGGGAACCCACCCAGGTCTGCAGGTGGAAGTTGTAGGCGAGCATGGAGGCGGCCAGGGCGGTGGTGGTCACCGCGACACCCGTGGAGAGGTCGAACTCGTCACCGATCATCAGCAGACCGACGGCCAGGGCGATGATCCCCAGGGTGGAGGACGTGTAGAGCACCGTGGCGAAGGCGTCGAGGGAGCGGAAGCTCGGTGCGACGACCATGAACAGGACGAAGACGGCGACGGTGCCGATCAGGCTGGCGAGCTCCGGACGGTGCAGCAGCTTGTCGAGCCCTTTGCGGGTCCGCGGCGGCTCTGCTTCTGTGGCGGGGACGGTGGCGGGGCTGCTCATCGCAGACCCTCCTTCGCGGCGTCGGCGATGGTGTCGATGTTGTCGGCGTCGACGAAGCTGGGGCCGGTGTAGACCGGACGTCCCCCGCCGACAGTGGTGCCGTTGCGCTTGTTCAGCCACAGCGAGTCGACCGCCATGTAACCCTGCAGGTAGGGCTGCTGGTCGACGGCGAAGCTGACCCGGTCGTTCTGGATGGCGGGCACCAGTTCGGCGTTGGTGTCGAAGGTGCCGATCTGGATGTCGGCCCCGGTGGAGTCGGCGGCGTCGGCGACGACGAGCGACACCGGGGTGACCAGGCCCATGACCCAGTCGATGTCGCGGTCCTGGGCGAGCTTGGACTCTACCGTGGACTTCACCGCGGTGAGGTCCTCGCCGTTGACGTAGAGGATCTCGACCTCGCCGCCGGACAGACCCTCCTCGATGCCGTCACACCGTGCTTCCTGGGAAGAGTTGCCCTGCTCGTGGATAACGCAGAGCACCTTCTCGGCGCCCTCGTCGTCGAGCCGCTCCCCGGCGCGCTCACCGGCCACACCCTCCTCCTGGCCGAAGAATCCGCTCAGACCGTAGTCCTGGTAGTCCTCCATGCCGGCGTTGAGGCCCACGACGGGGATACCGCCGTCGACGGCCTTCTGGGCGACGGGACCGATGGCGCTGGCGTTGGGCATGGTCACGGCGATGCCGTCGACGTCGGAGTCGATGGCGGACTGCACCAGGGACGCCTGGTTCGGTGCCTCCGGGTCGGAGGCATAGCGCAGTTCGATGTTGTTCTTCTGCGCTGCATCCTCGGCTCCCTTCCGCACCAGGTCCCAGAAGGTGTCCCCGGGGGCACCGTGGCTGACCATGGAGACGGTGTAGCGCGGGGTGTCGACGGTGCCACCGCCCTCGCCGTCACCGTTTCCACGGGGCGCGCCGCCGGTCGAGGAACAGGCGGCGAGGGACACCGCGAGGGCTGCCGTCACGGTGGCAGCGACGGTCTTGAGCGTCTTCTTGAACATCACAATGAGCCAGTCAATGCCGCTGAAGCGATTAAGTCAAACCGTCTGACCTGCATGTTTAACGATCAAGTTGATCGGTACAGCGGTGTTCACCTGCGACGGCGAACACGATTACACCGTCCGACCCGCACGGTATCCTCGACCACATGACCTCCCCGGAACCCACTGATCCCCTGCCGCCCCGCATCGACGACGCCCGGCGCCAGTCGCTCAATGAGAAGCTGACCCTCGCGGTCGGTCAGGGACGCATCGACCTCAGTGAGTTCTCCACCATCAGTGACGCCGTCTGGTCGGTCACCGACGTCGACCGGTTCGAGCGCCTGGAGCACCTCGTCGCCGGGAAGTCGGGGACGCCCGACGATGTCGACGAGGCAGAGATCGACCGCCTCGCCGGGAAGGCCGCCCCCGCTCCGGTGGCGAAGCCGAAGGGAAGTATCAGCTCCTTCTCCAACGCCATCAGCAACCTCGAGGCGAACACAGTCGTCCCGGCGGGACACACACCCACCCAGTCGACCTGGTTCGGTGACATCGACCTCGACGGCACCATGCAGCTCGGCGAGCGGGAGGGCTACCGGGTGGTCTTCGGCGACCTCAAGCTGGACCTCCGCGAAGCCACCCTCACCGAGTCCACCACCGTGCTGGAGGTCAGCTCGGTCTTCGGCGACGTGAAGCTCACGGTGCCGCCGGGCGTGCAGGTGGTCAACAGGATGAGCCTCACTTTCGGAGACGTCAAGGTCTCCCAGCGCGAGGGCGGGGCCACCCCGAACTATCCGGGCGCCCCGACGGTGGTCGTCACCGGACGCTCGATCTTCGGTGACCTGCGCGTCCGGGTCGCCGAGCCCGGCGAAAAGCAGGGATTCTGGAGCTGGCTCACCGAAGGCTGACGCGGTTCCAGTAGGTGATGCACCGCCACACCCACTCCAGCGGCCCGTAGCGGAAGAACCGCAGCCACAGGTGACTCCACACCACCTGGACCAGCAGGATCCCGGTCGCCAGCAGGGCCATCCTCCCCCACTGCGCCGAGTCGTCCAACCCGACCGCATACCCGAGCAGGACGAAGAGCAGCGTCCCGGTGATGTAGTTGGTCAACGCCATCCTGCCCATCGGGGCGAACAGCGTCTCGAGCACCTGCCCCAGTTCTGGCAGCTTCAGTACCAGCAGAAAAACGCAGGCGTAGACGCACGAGGTCGACAGCTGGAAGACCAGCCCGGCAGCCCGCTCCGGGAAGCCTCCCGCGACACCGACCAGCATCTCGGACGCCACGACGATGAAGGCCACCACGGCGAGCACGACGCCCACCGTCAGGGTGATCCCCAGCAGCCGGGCATCCTCGGCCAGGCGTCCCACCTGCCCCAGCTGAGCCAGTGCGAAGCCGACCAGGAACAGCCCCGGGATCATCAGGATGCCCAACCCGGTCGACACCGCTGCGGCGAGCAGAACTGCGCCGACCAGCAGGTTCGTCCTACCCTTCAGGTAGCTGAACGGTAGCAGGACGATCAGTCCCACCAGCCCGTACCAGAGCAGCACCTCCCCGGGCTGCAGGAGATGGTGCAGGGCACCGAGCACCACCAGCACGATCATGCGGCGAACCAACGGCACCCGCGGCCTCTCTGTACGCCGCGATGCCGAGGCCAGGAACAGTCCGAATCCGAGCCCGAAGAGGAAGGAGAAGATCGGGTAGAAGCGTCCGATCACCGCGTAGTGCATCCACTCCGGCGCGTCCGCGGGGACGTCCATCATGCCGAGGGTCTGCGGGATGTTGACGTAGATGATGCCGCACAGGGCGAACCCACGAAGGGCATCGAGGGCCGTGATCCTGCGTTGTGGCAGCGTGGGTCCTGTCACGGGCGATCACCTTATTCTTGCGGTCCTATGGCGCCGACCCTACAGATAGACTCCAGCTCATGGCACCAGATCAGCAGCCCAGCAGCGCCACCTACCCGACCGCGGACACCGTCGAGGACTTCCGGGAGAACCTCGCCACCGTCCGCAGACGCATCGATGCCGCCGCCGTCCGCGCGGGGCGGGACCCGGCCGACATCGAACTACTCCCGGTGAGCAAGACCGTGCCAGAAGACCGGATCCGACTCGCCGTCGAGGCCGGCTGCACCCGCCTGGGCGAGAACAAGGTCCAGGAAGCCACGAGGAAGGCGATGAACCTGGCGGACCTCGGCGTGTACTGGGTGGTCATCGGTCATCTGCAGACCAACAAGGCGCGGGACGTCGCCACCCACGCCGCCGAGTTCCAGGCGTTGGACAACCTGCGCGCTGCGTCCGCCCTGCAGCGGCGGCTGGAGACCGCCGACCGCGAGCTGAACATCTACGTCCAGGTCAACACGTCCGATGAACCCCAGAAGTACGGTCTGCCGCCCGAGGACGTGCCGGAGTTCCTGGACCAGCTCACCGACTTCCCCCGTCTGCACGTCCGGGGGTTGATGACCCTGGCGGTGTTCAGCGACGACACCGATCTGGTGAGGGCCTGTTTCATCCGTCTGCGGGAACTGCGCGACCAGATCATGGCGTCCACCCCGGAACTGCTGGGTGGTGCCGAGGGTGGCAAGCTCTCGATGGGCATGTCCGGCGACTACGAGATCGCCGTGGAAGAGGGTGCGACCTGCGTGCGGGTCGGCCAGGCGATCTTCGGCGCGCGGGCAGTGCCGGACTCCCATTACTGGCCGGGGGCGCAGTAACTGCTGAAACTTCAGTGGCTTTATCGTTCCCCTGCGAACTCGAAGTATGTGATTTACGGTAAGAGTCCCCAAGGAAAGGAATGCTCAGAATGCGCCGTCGTCTCATGCCCGCTGTCCTCGCGGGAACTCTTCTTGTATCAGGCTTGTCCGGTTGCTCGTTGTTCGGAAGCAGTGTCAGCCAGGACGAAGTCGAAGACATCATCTCCGACAAAGTCGGTGAAGCCGAAGATGTACGATGCAAGGGCGACCTCGAAGGCGAAGAGGATGCCAAGCAGACCTGTGCCATCCAGCGCGAGGACGGCGACTGGCTCGAGTTCGACATCGTCGTGACCAAGGTCGACGGTGACACCGTGGAATTTGAGCCCGAAGACGAGCAGACCCCTCTCGACGGTGAGCCGGACTACTGACGCGCCAGCGCCCATTCCCGCACCAGCGAGCTCGGCTGGGCCAGGCCGATGACCACGGCGTACTTGTCACCGATCATCGAAACCGTCTTCACCTGGGGAAGAGCCGCGGATCTCCGGACTGGCGGCCTAGCCCCCGCCGTCGAAGTAAGTCTCTTTCCCCTCGATGCCAAGGAAGGAGCAAGGAAGGAGTTTGAGGCCTCGTCCGTCACGACCACGGCGGCGGGCTCGATCCCCGGGGCAAAGACGTTGTCGAGGGCAGCGGCCGTGACCACCACCCGCTCCGGCGCAACCGAGCAGTCAGCATCCTCGGAGGCGTTGGTCAGGGTGGCAGTGTCCAAGTTCTTGTCAGGAGCATCGCCACCAGTCACCACAGGCAACGAGCCCCGCGATGGGCCCCGCACCAAGAAGAGCCGCAGGGGCACGTGAGGCCAGAATACGCGTCATGCACACAGTATTCAGGCATGCTCCACCGAATCATCAGCGACATTCACAATTATGGGGACAGTGAGCGGTGACTGTGAATTAAGCACGACCTGAACAAACCTGCAGGCGTTGAGCCTTTGTTTTACCCTGGAAGCAACCCAGGAAAGGAATGCTCCATGCGTCGCCGTGTATTTCCCACTCTCCTCGCAGGCACCTTGCTCGTCTCCGGACTGTCCGGCTGCTCCCTGATCTTCGGTAGTAACGTGAGCCAGAGTGACCTGGAGGATGAAGTTTTCAAGGAACTGACCGATCAGGTCGGCGAAGAACCGGACTAGGTGCGCTGTAAGGGCGACCTCGAGGCCGAGGAGGACGCCGAGCAGACCTGTGCCCTGGGCGCGGACGACGTCTGGGTCGAGATCGACGTCCGCGTCACCAATGTGGACGGAAATGACGTCGAGTTCGAGTTCAAGGCCGCCGACGCTCCCCTCGACGGTGAGCCGGACTACTGACCCCTCACAGCTCCGGCCAGTGCCGCTCGAGACCATCGATGATGAAGTCCACCTTCACATCGGTCATCCCCCGGCCTGTCCAGGACTCGTCCGGCTGCATGGGGTGACCGGGCACCTGCTCCTCCACCTGCTCCTGTGCCCGGGACAGTCCGGACTGCCCTGACTCGTCGACCTCCCGCATGGACTCCACCCCGAGTCGGCACGCGAAGACCGTGTCCCCCAGGAAGTCGAGTGCGAAACCTGCCTGTCCCCGGGACCGTCCGTGGGCCTCGAGTGCCTCGGAGTACGCCGTCGCCACCTGCCCCACATGGGTGAACGCGGTGGCGTGGGAGTAGACGGCATGCGCCAGCCCGGGGAAATCCTCGCAGACCCGCCAGCACTCATTCGCCCACAGCCGGCAGATCTCCTGCCAGTCCGTCCCCGGCTCCGGCACCGCGATCGTGGATGCGGCCCGGGCCAGGCAGGCGTCCAACAGGTCGTCACGGGAGTCGAACCGTCGGTACACCGCCGAGGTCACCACGCCGATCTGCTTCGCCACCTGGGCGAGGGTGAAGGTGTCGAGGCCGATCGACACAGCGGCGTCCACCACGTCCTCCCTGGTGAACGACGGCTTCGGCCCGGTCTTCTTCCCAACGCCCATGGCGAGAACTACTTGTCGCTGCCTTCGTCAGCGTCGTCAGCGTCGTCCTCGTCCTCGCCGTCGTCCAGGCTCAGACCCAGGGACTCCAGCTCGGCGCGCAGGTTCTCCATGGACAGCTCGACCTCTTCGGTGCCGAAGCCCTGGCCGTGCTCGTGGGCGTGGTCGTGCTCGTCCTCACCCTCACCGTGCAGGTGGCCAAGGCCGCCCGCGGCACCCTCTCCGGCGCCCAGGGTGTCGCCGAGTTCGGCGTAGGCCGGGTAGATGACCTCGCGCTCCAGTGCCTCCCGCAGCGGCTGGTCGCAGAAGGCGTTGTCCAGGGCGTTGGTGGTCATCTCCAGGAACTGCCAGTACTCCATGCCGAAGGCCTCTGCCAGCGCCTCGAACTCGCTGCTCATGGAGCAGCCGGACACCAGACGGTTGTCTGTGTTGACCGTGCATGCGAAGCCCATTTCGTAGAGCAGGCTGAAGGGGTGGTCGGCGACGGTGTCGCAGACACCGGTCTGGGTGTTGGAGGTCGGGCAGACCTCCAGCGGGATCTGACGGTCACGGATGAAGGTGGCGATCTCGCCGAGCTCGATGCCGTTCATGGTGGCGTCCAGGTCCTCGTAGATACGCACACCGTGGCCGATGCGCACCGCTCCCTGCCGCAGACCGTCGGCGATGGACTCCACACCGGCGGCCTCGCCGGCGTGCACGGTCACCGGCACCAGGTTCTCCCGCAGGATGCGGAAAGCCTCGACGTGGTTCGACGGCGGGAAGCCGTCCTCTGCACCCGCGATGTCGAATCCGACCACGTAGCCCTCGCCCGGGGTGTGCGCCCCGTGGTTGTCCACGGTGAGCTGGGCGATCTCGGCCCCCCGGTCGGCGTGGCGCATCGCGCAGAGGAGCAGGCGGGCGTGGATGCGGCCGCCGGACGCGGCGACGGCGCGCTCGCCTTCCTTCACTCCCTGCACGGTGGCGTCGACGACCTCCTGCAGGCTCAGCCCCTTGGCCTGGTGCTGCTCGGGGGCGTAGCGCAGCTCGGCGTAGCAGACGCCGTCGGCGGCGAGGTCCTCGACGGCTTCACGGGTGACACGAACCAGGGCGTCGGCGGTCTGCATGACCGCGGTGGTGTGGTCGAATGTGGTGAGGTAGGTCGGCAGGTCACCGGAGTTCGCGGAGTCGAAGAACCACTTCTCCAGCTCGGCGGCATCGGTGGTGGGCAGTCCGTCGTAGCCGGTCTCGGCGGCGATGTCGATGATGGTCTGGGGACGCAGTCCGCCGTCCAGGTGGTCGTGAAGCACGACCTTGGGCAGGCGCTTCACCACCTGCGGGTCGACGGTGGAGGTGGGCTCGAAGTCGCTGTCGCTCATGGTGAACCAGGATAGCGAGACTGGATGGCCGTCGCTGCACGGCCCGGGGGCTAGAGTGGTGTTCCTGATGTTTCTCTCCACTTCCCTCCCCCTCCGCCGCGTCGGCGCCGCCGTGCTCGTCGGCTCGCTGATGCTCGCCTCCCCCGCCACCGCCGAGGTAGGACGCAACGGCGTCGACAAGGACGACTGGCTGCCGCTGACCCCCGATCCCGGCGAACCCTTGCCGGACGACCCCTTCCTCGACACCGACGACTGCCCCTTCGCCGAGGAGCTTCCGCCGGCCTTCGATTCGGACGCCCTGCCCGGCCGCGGCGAGGAGGCCCCAGCCCCGGTCCCGGTGGAGTTGCCCGGCCCAGGCGGTGAGGACCTGGACACCTGTGGTGAGGTCGCCGCGTCCGGCATGACACTCCCGAACGACCTGAGCCTGGGCGCGTACAGCGTCTACGACATCGACTCGGGCGAGGTGCTTGCGGCGAAGGACCCGTACGGGCTGTATCGTCCGGCGTCGATCATCAAGGCCCTGCTGCTGCTCACCGCCCTCGATGAGCTGGACCTGCAGCAGCGCATCCCGGTCAGCGAGGAGGCGGCGAACGTCGACGGCTCGGCGGTGGGCATCGGCGTCGGGGGCCGCTACACCGCCCGGCAGCTGCTGCTTGGCCTGGTGATGCGCTCCGGCAACGATGCGGCGATCGCCCTGTCGGAGGCCATGGGCGGGCAGGACGCCGTGGTGGAGAAGATGCAGGACCTCGCCGACTCGCTGGGAACCACGGCCACCCGTGTGACGACGGTGCACGGCCTGGACAGCGCCGGGGTCCAGACCACCGCCTACGACCTGTCCTTGATCTACCAGGCGGTCTTCCAGAACGAGGACGCCCTGAAACTGTTGGGCACCGAGTCCATGGACTTCCCCGGTTACGGCGACTACGAGGGCTTCGAGGTCTCCAGCGACAACCCGCTGCTGTTCTCCTACCCGGGAACGCTCGGCGGCAAGACCGGGTTCACCGACAATGCCCGGCACACCTTCGCGGTGGCCGCGGAGCGGGACGGTCGCCGTCTCGGCGTGGTGTTGTTGAACTCGACCATCGCCGCCGGACGTCCCGCCGAGCAGGCCGAGAAGTTGTTGGACGCCGGCTTCGACGCCCCCGAGGAGGCCAGCGTCGGTGAGCTCGTCGCCGCCGACACGGCTGACACGGCTGACACGGCTGACGAGGACGCCGCAGAGGATGAAGTGGCTGCCGCCGAAGCCGCCCCCGAGGCCGCTGATTCCTCCGACTCCTCCGCCGCCCGGTATGTCCGGGTGGCGGCGGCCGTCAGCCTCATCGTGATCCTGCTGGCCGCGGCCGGCTTCGTCGGTGCCAGGTTCCGACGCGGCCGCGGCTAGTTGTAGTTCCCCGTGAGGTTGTGAACGCGATCCAACGGTGACAGACCGCCGATGCCCGTATGGGCTCGGCGGTGATTGTAATAATCCAGGAACTCGCCGTACACCGCCTCACGACTAGCCTCACTGAGATACGGCTGCGCATAGGCCCACTCGGCCATCAACGTGCGGTTGAACCGCTCGACCTTGCCGTTGGTCTGCGGCCGATACGGCCTGGTCCACCGGTGCTTCACACCCGGTCCCAGAGCATTGCTGAACGCA
>DXGC01000034.1 GCA_019114135.1 Candidatus Corynebacterium avicola | reverse complement strand
CGAGGCGCATCCGGAACGATTCCGGGGCAGACCGGAGACTGACGAGCCGGGGAAGGTCGTCGGGATCAACCACGAGCAGGAAGCAACCGTTTAGGGTCGGGTGACTCCACACAGCTTGACATAGAGCGTTTTCGGCCATTTACGATGACCACGAGGACATTCACGATGCCACCTCGCCGGTTGTGGGCACCAGGAGACGTTTCAGAGGCGAAGGGGAGGAGCGCGGGGATCAGGGCAGCGCATCAGGGGCGTATCAGGGGAATGTTCAGGGTCTTCCCCGATAGCCGGGGTCCTGTCGGGCCAATAAGCTGGAGGCTGACCAGGGGAGTGAGGCCAACTCCCGACGACGACGGTCCGCACGTAACCACCGGGACACCGGATCCCGGACACCTACTGATCAACGGATCCCGGATATCCACCGATCAGGGGAAGCGGACGGCACCGTCACAGCTGAAGGATTGAGTCATGAGCGCAACCCCGAACACCCCGAACGCCCAGAACGACACCGCCTCCACCACCGCAGTCCAGGACGTCCCCGCCGCCCGCGCCGAGAACATGTCGAAGGTCTACGGCTCCGGCGACACCAAGGTCGTCGCCCTGGACAACGTCACCGTGGACTTCGCGCCCGGCGAGTTCACCGCCATCATGGGGCCGTCCGGCTCCGGTAAGTCAACTCTGATGCACTGCATGGCAGGCCTCGACACCCCCACCGACGGTGCGTCCTACCTGGGCACCACCGACATCTCGAAGCTCGGTGACAAGGCACTGACCCAGCTGCGCCGCGACCGGCTCGGCTTCATCTTCCAGTCCTTCAACCTGGTGCCCACGCTGACCGCCGCGGAGAACATCACCCTGCCGATCGACGTCGCCGGCGACAAGGTCGACAAGGACTGGTTCGCCGAGATCACCGATCGCCTGGGCCTCACCGACCGCCTCGGCCACCGACCGTCGGAGCTCTCCGGCGGCCAGCAGCAGCGAGTGGCCTGTGCCCGTGCCCTGGTCGCGCGTCCGGAGATCATCGTCGGCGATGAGCCGACCGGCAACCTGGACTCCAACTCCTCGGCCGAGGTGCTCGACATCCTGCGCACCGCCGTCGACCGTGACCACCAGACCGTCGTCATCGTCACCCACGACGCCAAGGCGGCGTCCTACGCCGACCGCGTGGTCTTCCTCGCCGACGGCAAGGTCGTCCACGAACTGCGCGAGCCCGACGTCGAGCAGATCCTTGCCACCATGACCAGTATCGAAGGGTTGTGACGGAGATGTCTGCCCGATCTTCCGGTTCCTCCGGATCATCCACCGCCACCATGCGGCGCATATCGCTGCGTGACCTGGCCGCCCACAAAGTGCGACTAATTCTGACTGTGCTGGCCGTCGTCCTCGGCACGGCGTTCATCGCCGGCTCGCTGATGTTCACCGCCTCCCTGCAGAAGACCTTCGACGCACTCACCGAGTCCACCACCAAGGGTGTGGACGCCGTCGTCACCGCCGACAGTCCCCATTCCCCGTTGCCCCTGGAGCTCGGCCCCGAGCTCGCCGGGAACCCTGACGTCAGCTCACTGAACAACGCCGCCGAGACCCAGGTCGTCGTCGCACGGGAGACCGGCGACAGCGATGGAGGTACCGAGACCCTGCAGACCGGCGGTGCCCCTGCCTTCGTCATGTCCTGGTACCCGGAGGAGGACGTCGTCGGCCCGGAGTGGAGCATCGTCGACGGTGACGCCCCCACCGGACCCGACCAGGTCGCGGTCAACACATCGGCCGCGGAGAGCCAGGACCTGTCCATCGGCGACGAGCTCATCGTCGTCGACCCGAACGGACGCCACACCGTCACCATCTCCGGTACCTACGACATCGACGTCGACGGTGGCGGCTTCGTCGGCCTGGCGATGGAGGAGCCGTCCTTCATCGACACCTTCACCGACGGTGAGACGACCACGCTGTTCTCCCTCGAAGCGTCCGACGGCGTCACTGAGGAGCAGCTCACCGCGTCGCTGGAGGCACAGCTGCGCGAGCTCGAGGCGTCCGGCGTCGTCGACGCCGGCACCTACGAGGTGAAGACCGGTGCGGAGTACGGCGAGGAACAGGGCGAGATGATCAACGAGCAGTTGAGCTTCGTCAACTACTTCCTCATCGCCTTCGGTCTGATCGCGCTGGTGGTCGGCACGTTCATCATCGCCAACACCTTTTCCATGATCGTCGCCCAGCGCACCCGCGAGTTCGCACTGCTGCGGTCGCTCGGTGTGTCCTCCCGCCAGATCACGGGTTCAGTGGTGCTGGAGGCCGTGGTCGTCGGCATCATCGGTTCCGCCCTGGGTGCGGCGGCCGGCTTCGGTCTGGCCAACGGCATCTTCGCGGTCATCAACGCCACGGGTGCGGGTCTGCCGGACTCCGGCGTGCAGGTCACCGCCGCCTCGCTCGCGGTCCCGCTGGTGCTGGGCCTGATCGTCACGGTCATGTCCGCCTGGGCTCCGGCGCGCCGGGCGGGTGCGATCCGTCCGGTCGAGGCCATGCGCTCGGGTGACCTGGCGTCCACCTCCCTGCGTGGACGCACCGTCGCCGGCGTGGTGCTGACGGTGGTGGGTATCGCCGCCGCGCTGGCCAGCGTCTTCCTCGACGCCGACACCGGCCCCCGGGCCTCCCTGGTCGGCGTCGGTGCCCTCGCCGTGATCATCGGTACGTTCCTGTTCTCCCCGGCGCTGTCGCGCCCGGTGGTGCGCGGTATCGGATCGGTGATCGGGCTGCCGTTCGGCCCGGTGGGACGCCTGGCGTCCACCAATTCCGGACGCAACCCCCGACGCACCGCGACCACAGCCTTCGCCCTGACGCTCGGCGTCGCACTGGTGGCGTGCATCGGGATGCTCGGTGCCTCGATGAAGGCCTCGCTGTCGGAGATGATCGGTGAGTCCGTGACCGCCGACTACACCCTCACCGGCCCGACCGGTGGCGCCTTCCCGGTGCCGATGGCCGCCATGGACGACGTCCGAGAGGCCGACGGTGTCGGCGAGGCGGCCGGCTTCGGCTACGTCCCGGTGACCGTCGGCGAGGTGCCGGACGGCCCGGAGGCCGAGTACGCCGGCTCCGGTGTGATTGACGGGAACCCTGAGGTCACCGGTGGTCTGGAGGTCGTCGACGGCGACCTGTCGCTGGACCGTCCCGGTGTCATCGCCGATGCCACGGTCGCCGAGGAGAAGGGTTGGACGGTGGGTGAGACGCTGCCGCTGAACGTCTCCCTGCCGGACGCCCCGGCCCGCGAGGTCGGCGGGGTTGAGCTGCTCGGAACCTATGAGCCGCACGAGATCCTCGGCGAGACCCTGGTGTCCTGGTCGGCCCTGGAACCGATCGCGACGTCCATCGGCGCGGGCAACTCGATGAGCATCTTCTCCATCTTCGTCAACGGTGACGGTTCGGTCTCGGACCAGACGCTGCGGACCAACCTGGAGGACGCCACCAGCGACTACATCGTGGTGCAGGTGCTGACCTCGGAGGAGTTCGCCGGGGAGCAGGCCGTTTTGATCGACCAGATGCTGAACGTCCTCTACGCGCTTCTGGCACTGGCGGTGATCGTGGCGGTGCTGGGCATCATCAACACCCTGGCGCTGAACGTGATCGAACGTCGGCAGGAGATCGGCATGCTGCGCGCGGTTGGTACGCTGCGCGGGCAGGTCAGGGGCATGATCGTGCTGGAGGCGGTGCAGATCGCCCTCTACGGTGCCGTGGTCGGTGTGCTGATGGGTCTGGGCCTGGGCTGGGCCTTCCTGAAGGTGCTCTCCGGCGAGGGGATCGGGGTCACCTCGGTGCCGACGGGCCTGGTCGTCACGATGGTGGTCGGCAGTGCGGTGGTCGGCGTGATCGCCGCGGCCGGGCCCGCGGTGAAGGCCGCCCGGACGAGACCGCTGGAGGCGATTGCGGAGTAGGAAGATTCGCCTCACGAACAAGTTCGCCAACCCCGACCAGATTTAGCACCTCCGCCGGTTTTCCTCGGATACCCACAAGTCCCTGACCAGCGGGTATCACAATGTGGGAATCGCCGGAGGTGCTAATTCCGACTGCCGCGAGGGTACCGCGAAGGTGACGTCCGGGTGGCCCAGAGCTAACGCGAAGGTAACGGCAGGGTGGACGAAATATTGCGCTGACCATGGGGAAGAGGCTTAGAATCGGTCGGTCAGATGTTTCATAACAGGTTTATGCAAGTGGGCGGTCGTCATCCTTGACCGGCCACTGACTGGAAAGAGAGGCCATCGTGGCCGACACACCCCCACCCTCGTCCGGTGCCGCGACAGGAACGGCGTCCGGGAATCCTCAGAACTCCCCGCAGAAGTCCCAGGCGCCGCTGCGCGAACTCACGCTCCGCGCCATCATCCTCGGTGGCCTGATCACCCTGGTGTTCACCGCCGCCAACGTCTACCTGGGCCTCAAGGTCGGCCTGACCTTCGCCACCTCGATCCCCGCCGCGGTGATCTCCATGGCGGTGCTGCGCAGACTGCGCAACCACTCCATCGCCGAGAACAACATCGTCCAGACCATCGCGTCTGCCGCGGGCACTCTCTCGGCGATTATCTTCGTCCTCCCCGGCCTCATCATGATCGGCTGGTGGACCGGCTTCCCGTACTGGACCACCATGCTGGTCTGCCTCATCGGCGGCGTGCTCGGTGTCATGTACTCCATCCCGATGCGCCGCGCGCTGGTCACCAACACCGGATCCAAGAACGACCTGCCCTTCCCGGAGGGCGTCGCCGCGGCCGAGGTGCTCAAGGTCGGTGACGGCGACGCCAACGACCGCAACAACCGCGACGGCCTCGTCGCCATCATCGTCGGTGGTCTCGCGTCCGCAGGTATGTCCCTGCTCACCGCGCTGAAGGTCACCGCCGGTGAGCTCTCCGCCACCTTCAAGGTGGGCGCTGGCAGCGCCGTGGGCGGCACCATGGCCGCCTCCAGCCTGTCGCTCGCGCTGATCGGTGTCGGTCACCTCGTCGGCCCGATGGTCGGCATCGCCATGATCGTCGGCCTGGTCATCTCCTTCGGCGTCCTGCTGCCGGTGTTCACCAGCGGTGACATCACCAACTCCACCGGTGGGGACGCCCTC
Source organism: Candidatus Corynebacterium avicola (assembly GCA_019114135.1). Taxonomy (GTDB): domain Bacteria; phylum Actinomycetota; class Actinomycetes; order Mycobacteriales; family Mycobacteriaceae; genus Corynebacterium; species Corynebacterium avicola. The sequence continues at coordinate 11,802 of DXGC01000034.1, read as the reverse complement.
GCCGAGCTGGTCGACACCACCTTCTCCGAGGACGTCCGCTTCGTCGGCGCCGGCGCCATGGCCATCGCCGCGATCTGGACCCTGCTGAAGATCATCGCCCCGGTCGTCCGCGGCATCACCGCCTCCCTGGCCGCCTCCCGCGCCCGTAAGGAGGGTCGCGAGATCGACCTCACCGAGCGCGACATCCCGGTCAGCATCGTCGTCACCAGCATCGTCGTGCTGATGCTCCCCATCGGTTGGCTGCTGTGGGAGTTCCTCTCCGACACCGGAGTCAGCCACCACACCGGCACACTGATCACCTTCAGCATCCTCTTCGTCCTGCTCCTCGGGCTGATCATCGCCGCTGTCTGCGGTTACATGGCTGGTCTGATCGGTTCGTCCAACTCCCCGATCTCCGGCGTCGGGGTGATCGTGGTGCTGCTTGCCGCTGTGCTGATCAAGGTTGTCACCGACAACGACGATGGCGGCGACCCGATGGCACTGGTCGCCTACACCCTCTTCACCTCCGCGGTGATCTTCGGTGTCGCCACGATCTCCAACGACAACCTGCAGGACCTCAAGACCGGCCAGCTGGTCGGCGCGACCCCGTGGAAGCAGCAGGTCGCCCTGATCATCGGTGTCGTCTTCGGCTCACTGGTCATCCCGCCGATCCTGGGCCTGATGGCCGATGCCTTCGGCTTCGTCGGCGCCCCCGGTGCCGGTCCGGACGCCCTGGCCGCCCCGCAGGCCGGCCTGCTCTCCTCCGTCGCGCAGGGCATCTTCGGCGACTCCCTGGACTGGGGTCTCATCGGCCTCGGCGCGCTGATCGGCGTGGGCGTCATCGTGGTGGACGAGGTCGTCCGCCGTAGTTCGGGAGGACGCTTCGCCCTGCCGCCGCTCGCGGTCGGCATGGGCATGTACCTGCCGATCTCCCTGACGCTCATCATCCCCCTCGGCGCCTTCGCCGGCTGGTTCTACAACCGCTGGGCCGACAAGCGCGGTAACCCGGAGGCTGCGAAGCGCATCGGTGTGCTGGGCGCGACCGGCCTGATCGTCGGTGAGAGCCTCTTCGGCGTGCTCAACGCCGGCATCATCGCCAGCACCGGCGACTCCGAGGCCCTCGGCATCATGCCGGACGGCTGGGCCGGACCCTCGCAGTGGGTCGGCGCCCTGGTTTTCGTCGGCATCATCCTGGGCATCTACCGCTGGGTGCAGATGCGTTCCGTCCGCGCTGAGTCGGACGCACCGTCTGACGTCAAGTCGGACGCAGCGTCCTAAGGAACGCCGCTGCGCCAGACCCGCTCAAGCCCCCGCCGGAGATCCGCTCCCGGCGGGGGCTTTTCTTTCACCGCGCACACACCCCAGGTCAGTGACATGTCACCGATGGTAGGATCGCGCAGGTCAGCGAAGAACCAACCACGAAACGCCACGAGTCACGAAGGAGCCGCCCCACCATGACCAGCATCGGAATCATCGCAGGATCCACCCGCCCCGGAGCCATCAACCCCCAGGTCGTCGACTGGGTCAAGGCGCAGCTCGACGAGGCCGGTGTGGAGAACGCGGTCGTCAACTTCGGCGACTACGACCTGCCCGTCCTCGACGAGCCGATCCCCGGTGGCGCCCACCAGTACCAGAACGAGCACACCAAGGCCTGGGGTGCGGCGCTTGAGCCCTTCGACGGCTACATCGTCGTCACCCCGGAGTACAACCACTCCGTGCCCGGCCCGCTGAAGAACGCCATCGACTTCGTCGGCTCCGAGTTCCGCAACAAGCCCATCGCCTTCGCCAGTTACGGCGCGGACAAGGGTGTGCGCGCCGTGGAGAACTGGCGCGTCGCTTTCGCTAACTTCGGCGCCGCCACCGTCCGCGATGTTGCCGCATTCTCCCTGTTCACGGACTTCACCGACGGTGAGTTCACCCCGCAGGACGTCTCGACCGGCCCCTTCCAGCCGCTGCTGAAGACGCTGCTGGCCTGGGCCGAGGGCTTCCAGGAGGTCCGCAAGAAGCTGGCCTAGATGGTTTACACTCGTCGGGATAGTTTTCCAGAAGTACCCGACGACTAAGGATTTTCCTGTGAGTCACACCCGGCCCGCCCTGCACCGCACCCGTGTCCTCGCCGCCGCACTGGCCGTGTCCGCCGGTCTCGCGGTGGCGTCCTGCTCCTCCGACGACGAGGACGCCTCGGCCACCTCGCCTGCCACCGCCACCTCCTCGGCCACCGCGGAGGAGACGACCGAGGCGCAGGACGCCCTGCCGGACGCCGCGGCCCTCGCCGAGATCCTCAACCGTGCGGTCGATCCCGAGGTGCCGACCGAGGAGAAGGCCGACACGGTCGAGGACGGCCAGGAGGCCGCCGAGCTCTTCGAGGTCATGACCCAGGCGAAGCAGGACTCCGGCGCGGAGATCCAGGTCGTCGATCCGGTCCTGCCCGGCGACACCCCTGAGCAGCTCAGTGCCACCGTGTCGATCACCGTGCCTGACGAGGAGGGGAACTTCCAGGACGACGCCGAGTTCGTCAAGCAGGACGACCAGTGGAAGCTGTCGCGTGCCTCGGCCTGCGGTCTGGTGGAGCAGGTCGCCCCGGACCAGGTGCCGCCGGTGTGCGGTGGGGACGCTGAGGGGCAGGACCCGAACGCTGATCAGAACGCGGATCCCAACGCTGACCCGAATGCTGACCCGAACGCCGGGCAGAACGCTGACCCGAACGCCGGGGACCAGCAGGATCCCGCCACTGAGCCGGTGCCTGAGCAGCCCGTGCTGGAGCCGGAGGACCAGCCCGAGGCTGACCCCGCCGCTGCCGGTGACCCGGCGATCCGAGACGCCCTGCTGGGCGCCGGTGTGGACGCCGGCACCGCCGACCAGCTCGCGGCCAACCCGGATGCCACCATCGCCGCAGCTGAGGGCATGGGCATCCCCCGGGAGACCGCCGAGCAGTTCCGCTCCAACCCCCAGGGTGCGGTCGACGCCCTGCGCGGCGCCGGCATCGACCCGGTGACCGCGGCCCCGGCACTCGCCGCCCAGCTCTAAGGCACTGTCCCCCCACCGGGTTTTCTTCCCCGGCGAATGTCGGGGTGTCAGGTTTGGGGTGCCTCAGGTCGGTTTCGGTCGACTATCCCGACCTGAGACGCCTTAAACCTGACATGGGCCGGTAAGCCCTGGGAGGCTGCTGGAACGCCGTTAGAACGCGACGATTCCCACGATCGCCGCGTTGAGCATATTGGTCAGGAAGCCACCGACCAGGGCGAACGGACCCATCTTGGCCACGTCCGGCCGACGCTCCGGGGACAGACCACCGATCGCACCGATCTGGATCGCGATGGAGCTCAGGTTTGCGAAACCGGCCAGGGCGAAGGTCGCCAGCATCACGGACTTCGGATCCAGGTCGTCGACCACCTCGCTGAAGGAGGTGAAGCCGACGAACTCGTTGATGATCGTCTTCTCCGCGATGAAGCTGCCGACCTGCATGGCGTCCTCCCAGGGCACGCCGATCGCCCAGGCCAGCGGCCCGAAGATCAGGCCGAAGAGGCCCTCCAGTGACCAGTTGTCCTGACCGAACCAGCCGCCGATCCCGCCGAGCATGGCCGAGAGCATCGCGATGATCGCGATGAAGGCGATCAGCAGGCAGGCGACCGTCACGGCGATCTTGCCGCCGGACATCGCGCCCTTGCCCACCGCATCGATGATGTTCGTGGACTCGGTGTCGCGGACGTCCTTCACCGTGGCGTCCACCTGGGACTTCTCGGTCTCCGGCATCAGGCCCTTGGCGACCAGCAGTGAACCCGGGGCGTTCATGATGGACGCCGCCAGCAGGTACTCCAGCGGCGCGCCCAGCAGCGCGTAGCCCAGCAGGGTGGAACCGGCGACCGAGGCGAAACCGCCGGTCATGCAGGCGAAGAGCTCGGACTTCGTGAGCTTGGGGATGTACGGGGCGACGACCAGCGGCGCCTCGGACTGGCCGAGGAAGATCACCGTGGAGGCGAACACCCCCTCGACCTTCGAGGTGCCCATCAGGTAGTTGATGGCGGTCCCGAGGTAGTGGACGATGTACTGGATCACCCGCAGGTAGTACAGCGCGGCGATGATCGCGCCGAGCACGATGATGACCGGCAGCACGTTGAAGGCGAAGACGAAGCTGTCGTCGTCCACGCCGAACAGGGAGCCGAAGACGAAGGACGTTCCCTCGTTCGTGAAGTCGGAGAGTTTCTCCACACCCTCCGAGACCTTCACCAGTGCCTGGAAGCCGACGTCCCATTTGAGTACCAGCAGTGCGAAGGCGATCTGGAGGGCGAAACCCACGCCGAGGGTGCGCCAGCGGATCTGCTTACGCGCGCGGGAGAGGAGGTAGATCGCCGCGAAGATGACGAGGATGCCGATGAGGCCCTGGAATCTTTCCATCACAGGGCCTCCGGTCCGAAGGCGTAGGGCAGGATGTCGGTGAACGGGTGCGACTCCGGTCCGTCCTCGCCCTCGACGACCACCCGCTGGCAGCCGAACTCGTGGAGCACCTGTCGGCAGGCGCCGCAGGGGAAGCAGGGCGCGGCCTTGAGGCCGGTGATGGCGACGGCGAGGATCGTCGGCACCGTACCGGAACCCTCGGCGATCATGCGGGTCACCGCGGTGCGTTCGGCGCAGATGCCCAGCCCGTAGGACGCATTCTCCACGTTGCAGCCGGTCACCACCCGTCCGTCGTCCAGCAGCAGCGCCGCGCCGACCGGGAAGCCGGAGTAGGGGGAGTAAGCCTTGTGCGCCGCCTCGCGGGAGAGCGCGAGGAGATCAGCATCCGGTGGGGTGGAATGGGGAGAGGGACTCTGCATGGCAGGACATCCTTAGCCGTTGACGGGGCATTTTCAGGTGATAATAATGAGTGTCGTAAGCCCAAGGCAATATATATGAACGCATAAGCTGCCGAACTAGCACCGAAAGGCTGCACCTCATGGCACAGACCGAGGCATTCGACGTCGTCGACGTCATCCGCACCAAACGCGACGGGGGAGAATTCTCGGACGCACAGATCGACTGGGTCATCGACGCCTACACCCGCGGCGTCGTCGCCGACGAACAGATGTCCGCGCTGGCCATGGCCATCTTCCTGCGCGGCATGAACCGCCCCGAGATCGCCCGCTGGACCGAGGCGATGATCAACTCCGGCGAGCGGATGGACTTCAGCCACCTCTCCAAGATCACCACCGACAAGCACTCCACCGGCGGCGTCGGCGACAAGATCACCCTGCCGCTCGCCCCGCTCGTCGCGTCCTACGGACTGGCGGTGCCGCAGCTGTCCGGACGCGGCCTCGGGCACACCGGCGGCACCCTCGACAAGCTCGAGGCGATCCCCGGCTGGCAGGCGGATCTCACCAATGAGCGACTCACCGAGATCCTCGAGGACCCGGGCTGCGTGATCTGCGCGGCCGGCTCCGGACTGGCCCCTGCGGACAAGAAGCTCTACGCCCTGCGCGACATCACCTCCACCGTCGACTGCATCCCGCTGATCGCCAGCTCGATCATGTCGAAGAAGATCGCCGAGGGCACCGCCTCCCTCGTACTGGACGTCAAGGTCGGCTCCGGTGCCTTCATGACCTCGCAGGACGACGCCCGCGAACTCGCCGAGACCATGGTCGCCCTCGGCACCGACGCCGGGGTGAACACCACCGCGCTGCTCACCGACATGTCCGTGCCGCTGGGACGCACCATCGGCAACGCCCTGGAGGTCCGCGAGTCCGTCGAGGTCCTCGCCGGTGGCGGGCCGTCCGACGTGGTCGAGCTGACCTGCGCGCTGGCCCGCGAGATGCTCGGCGCGTCCGGCATCGGCGGTGAGCGTGGGCAGGACGCCGACGTGGAGGCGGCCCTCGCCGACGGTCGCGCGATGGACACCTGGAAGAAGATGATCAGCGCCCAGGGCGGCGACCCGGATGCCGGCCTGCCCGTCGCCAGCCACACCCAGGACGTGGTCGCGGCGTCGGACGGTGTGCTCACCGAGACGGACGCCCTGGCCTTCGGTGTGGCGTCCTGGCGGCTCGGTGCCGGACGCGCCCGCAAGGAGGATCCGGTGCAGGCCGGTGCCGGTGTCGAACTGCATGCGGTGAAGGGCGACAAGGTCGCGGCAGGTCAGAAGCTGTTCACTCTGCACACGGACACGCCGGAGCGTTTCGAGCGTGCACTCGAGGTACTGGAGACGGGATACTCGGTGGAGGCAGGCGACCATGCCGCCGGCACCGCACAGCGTTCCGTGATTCTGGACAGGATTGGATAGCAGATGACCAACAACAACAGCAGCGCCATCTCCCGTGACGAGCTCGCGCAGCTGATCGACCACACCCTCCTCAAACCGGAGTCCACCGCCGCGGACGTCGCCGCGCTGGCCGTCGAGGCCGGGGAGCTGGGCACCTACTCCATCTGCGTCTCGCCCTCGCAGCTGCCGGTCGAGGTCCCCGCCGGGGTGCACGTCGCCACCGTGGTCGGCTTCCCCTCCGGTGCGGTGAAGGCCGAGATCAAGGCCGCCGAGGCTGCCCGCACCGTCGCCGACGGCGCCGAGGAGGTCGACATGGTCATCAACGTCGCCCTGGCCAAAGAAGGACGCTTCGACGACCTGACCAGTGAGATCGCCGCCGTCCGTGCTGCTGTCCCCGCGCCGGGTGTGCTGAAGGTGATCATCGAGTCCGCCGCGCTGAACGACGAGGAGATCGTGGCAGCGTGCAAGGCTTCCGAGGAGGCTGGCGCGGACTTCGTGAAGACCTCCACCGGCTTCCACCCGGCCGGTGGTGCCAGCGTGCACGCGGTGTCGCTGATGAATGAGACCGTCGGCGGACGCCTGGGTATCAAGGCCTCCGGCGGGATCCGTTCTCTGGCTGCGGCGCAGGAGATGATCGCCGCCGGCGCGACCCGACTGGGGCTGTCCTCCTCCGCCGCGATCCTCGCCGAGCTGGAGGCTGAGGCAGGGGAGTAGGCCCCTCCCAGGCTCGTCCCGCACCGGTTGCCAGAAGGGTGGGACGAAACGCTGGTTTTTCTGCCGGATCGCTACGATTCGACTCACCTTTCCGACAGCTGGGTGGTGCGGAGTTCCTCGGCTGCTCAGTCGTTCCTACTCAGCCGGCGACCTTCTCCGCCAGGAAGCCCCGCCAGTCCTCCGCGTCGTAGTTGATGTGCGCGGAGATGTCGTCGAGGATGCTGCCGAGGTTGAAGGAGTCCAGGGCGCAGACCACGTCACCGTCACGGCAGGCTGAGAGGATCCGTGACTCCCACTCCGCCGGCAGTGGCTCGTCCGACCCGCCGGAGTCGATGTTCCACTCCGACTTGGCCATCTGGGAGATTCCGCGGTAGTCGTCGGTTCCGTAGTCGCTGATGGTGCTGACCTGGTCGTCGGGCAGCTTGTCGCCGTCGCCGATGAGGACACCGGCGACGATGTTGTCGACCGGACCGAGGTCCAGCAACGCCCGCCGGGCAGCCATCGCGCCCTGGGAGTACCCGACCACGACGACTTTCGACAAGGGGCATTCCTCGACGGTCCCGTTGATCGTCTCCTCGGTCGCGGTCATACCCTGCGCGACGGACCCGAAGTACTCCTGCCAGGTCTCCTTCTTCAGGCTCAAGGGCACGGACATGGCGGGGTAGTCCACCGCGCGCAGGTTGATCGACGTGTCCTCGGGGAGGTCGGCCTCGAGGTTCGTGTAGGTGTCGGCGACGATCGAGCCGACCTCGGAGACGATCCCTGTGGACGGGGCGTCCGTCGCTTCTGCACCGTCAGTGCTCTCGGCATCAACGGCGTCCTCGGCGCTCACCCCGCCGTCGCGCTGGCCGGACCCGGCCACGCCGATGAACTCGACGTCGCTGCAGGACGCCGCGTTGGTCGGGCCGTCGTCCTCCCCGTCCCCGGTGACGAGCACTCCGACGGTCACGCCGACCGCCGCCACGACCGCGACACCGCCGGCGGCGAGGAGAGTCTTCCGTCGTCGGGAGAGGTCGGTCGTGGTGAGAGGCATTCGGGCGGTCCTGTCGAGCACGTCATCGGTGGGGAAGTGGAACTCCCGTAGTCTACGACGGCCCTGCCCGTCCTGTCCCCGGGAAACCGCGCACCCTGCCTGTCAGATCGGCATGTCAGATCCGTGGGATAGATCGATGGTTTTTCGGCCGGATCGCTACGATTCAACCCACCCTTCGGACCGTGCCGCATCACGACCTCACCACCCCCGCCCACAGCGCAAACTGAACATCGTATGGTAAGGCGCGACTTCCTGGCAGGTCAGCGGCTGTTCCCGTAGCGTCGGAAAGGTGCAACTACTACGTATCCTGACCGCTTACGCACGCCCGTACCCCGGGTATCTCGTCGCGGTCCTCCTCCTGCAGATCGTCGCCACCCTCGCGACCCTGTATCTGCCCCGGCTCAACGCCGACATCATCGACAAGGGTGTCTCCCTGGGCGACATCGGCTACATCTGGTCCACCGGCGGCATCATGCTCGGCGTGGCCCTCCTGCAGGTCGCCGCCGCCATCGGTGCGACCTGGTGCGCCGCCCGGCTGGCCATGGCGGTCGGACGCGACATCCGCCGCGACGTCTACCGCCGCGTCGACCGCTTCAGTGCCCAGGACATGGGCACCTTCGGCGTCCCCACCCTGATCACCCGCGGGACCAACGACGTCCAGCAGGTGCAGATGGTCTTCGTGATGTTCCTCAGCTTCATGGTGACCGCCCCGATCATGTGTATCGGCGGCGTGGTCATGGCGCTGCGCGAGGATGCCGGCTTGTCCTGGCTCGTCTGGGTGTCCGTGCTGGTCCTGCTGGTCGTCGTCGGTTTGATGGTGGCACGCCTGGTGCCGCTGTTCTCCACGATGCAGGAGCGCATCGACCGGATCAACGGGGTGATGCGCGAGCAGATCACCGGTATCCGGGTGATCCGCGCCTTCGTCCGCGAGAAGTTCGAGACGAAGCGGTTCGACGACGCCAACAAGGCTGTCGCCTGGGTCTCCGAGCGCGTCGGCCAGGTGTTCGTCCTCATGGGGCCGGTGATCATGCTGGTGCTGCACGCCGCCACGGCCGCGGTGCTGTGGTTCGGCGGCCACCGGGTGGAGGACGGTGCCATCGAGGTCGGTTCGTTGACCGCGTTCATGCAGTACCTGCTGCAGATCCTGATGGCGGTGATGATGGGCTCCTTCATGGTGATGATGCTGCCCCGCGCCATCGTCTGCGCCGCCCGCATCACCAAGGTGCTCGACCACGAGCCCTCGATCCTCGAGCCGGAGGCCGACCCGGACACGCCCGTGGCGTCCCCCGACTCCTTCCGCGGCGACCTGGAGTTCCGCGACGTCTCCTTCACCTACCCGGGCGCGGACAAGCCCGTCCTGCAGGACATCAGCTTCACCGTGCGTCCCGGCCAGACCACCGCAATCATCGGTGCCACCGGCTCCGGCAAGTCCACACTGGTCAACCTGATCCCGCGCCTGTTCGCGCCGACCTCCGGTGAGGTCGTCATCGACGGGGTGGACGTCGCGTCCATGCCGCGTCCCGACCTGGCACGCCGGGTGGGCCTTGTGCCGCAGAAGGCGTACCTGTTCTCCGGGACGGTGGCGACCAACCTGCGCTTCGGCAACAAGGACGCCAGCGACGACGTGTTGTGGGACGCCCTGTCCATCGCCCAGGGCGAGGACTTCGTCCGGCACCGTGGGGAAGGCGACGCCGCAGCCCTGCAGTCGCCGATCGCCCAGGGCGGCACCGACGTCTCCGGCGGTCAGCGCCAGCGACTGTGCATCGCCCGTGCGCTGGTGGCGCAGCCGAAGATCTACGTCTTCGACGACTCCTTCTCCGCCCTCGACGTCCGGACCGACGCCGCGCTTCGCGAGGCGCTGCGTCCGACCGTGCAGGACGCTGCGGTGGTCATGGTCGCGCAGCGTGTGTCCACCGTCCGCGAGGCCGACCAGATCCTGGTGCTCGAGAAGGGGCGCATCGTCGCCCGCGGCACCCACGATGAACTGCTGGAATCCAGCGGTACCTACCGGGAGATCGTCGAGTCCCAGATGGAGGCGCAGCGATGAGCGAGACCGTCAACGAGACTCCCGACGCTCCCGAGGTTGCAGACCGCGACGGCGAGTCCGCCCCGCGCTCCGCGAAGGCGTTCTGGCCCTCCGCAATCCGCATGATCGGACTGATGGGCGGCCGCAAGGTCGCCCTGGCCTGGGTGTTCATCACCCTGCTGATCTGTGTGGTGCTCACCGTGTACGCGCCGAAGGTGCTCGGCGACGCCGTCGACGTCATCTACGACGGTGTCCTGGCCCGCTGGAACGGCGACGTCCCGGACGGCGGGACCGCCATCGACTTCGACCGCCTGGCGAAACTGATCGGCGCGGTCCTGGGCATGTACCTGCTGGCCGGGGTGTTCAACTGGTTGCAGGGCTTCATCCTGAACAAGATGGTCATCGCGGTGATCGTGGAGCTGCGCGCCGACGTGGAGCGCAAGGTCCACCACCTGCCGCTGTCCTTCTACGACTCGCGACAGAAGGGCGACATCCTGTCGCGCACCACGAACGACATCGACAATGTGCAGCAGGCGATGCAGCAGGCGTTGAGTCAGTTCGTGTACTCCACGTTGATGCTGCTCGGCGTGACGGTGATGATGTTCCGCGTCTCCTGGCAGCTGGCCCTGATCGCGTTGATCGCCCTGCCGCTGACCGCGATCCTCGTCGGCATCGTCGGTACCCGCGCCCAGAAGCAGTACGCCGCGCAGTGGGGCGGTACGGGCCTGGTCAACGGCCATGTCGAGGAGTCCTTCACCGGCCACGACCTGGTGGTCGCCTACGGCCGTCAGGACGAGATGACCGGCACCTTCGACGAGCGCAACGAGGCCCTGTTCGTCGCCAGTGCGAAGGCGCAGTTCCTGTCCGGCATGATGATGCCGCTGATGCAGTTCATGACCTACCTCAGCTACGTGGCCATCGCCGTGGTCGGAGGACTTCGCGTGGCGAACGGGCACATGACTCTCGGTGCGGTCACCGCGTTCATCCAGTACTCCCGTGAGTTCAACCAGCCGCTCGGTGAGCTCGCCGGCATGATGACGATGGTGCAGTCCGGTGTCGCCTCCGCCGAGCGCGTCTTCGAGTTGCTCGACGCCGAGGAGGAGGTGCCGGACGAGGAGTCCTCGCAGGACGAACCGGGTGCACCGCGCGCCTCCCGCGGCCGCGTGGAGTTCCGCGACGTCTCCTTCAGCTACGACCCCGACACCCCGTTGATCGACGACCTGAACCTGGTCGTGGAGCCGGGCCAGACGATCGCCATCGTCGGCCCGACCGGTGCCGGCAAGACCACCATGGTCAACCTCGTGATGCGCTTCTACGACGTCACCGACGGTGAGATCCTGGTCAACGGTGTCGACACCCACAGGATGAGCCGCGCGGACCTGCGGTCGCGCACCGGCATGGTGCTGCAGGACGCCGTCCTCTTCGAGGGCACCATCCTGGAGAACATCCGCTACGGCAGGTTGGACGCCACGGACGAGGAGGTCATCGAGGCAGCGAAGGCCGCCTACGTCGACCGGTTCGTCCACGCCCTGCCGGAGGGCTACGACACCGTCATCGACCAGGACGGCGGTTCGGTCTCCACCGGTGAGCGCCAGCTGATCACCATCGCCCGTGCCTTCCTGGCGGAGCCGGAGATCCTCATCCTCGATGAGGCGACCTCTTCGGTGGACACCCGCACCGAGGTGCTGGTGCAGAACGCGATGAACGCGATCCGCGCGCAGCGCACCTCGTTCGTCATCGCGCACCGCCTGTCCACGATCCGCGACGACGACCGCATCCTGGTGATGGTGGACGGTTCCATCGTGGAGCAGGGCAGCCACG
>DXGC01000033.1 GCA_019114135.1 Candidatus Corynebacterium avicola | reverse complement strand
GTCCACGATCCGCGACGCCGACCGCATCCTGGTGATGGTGGACGGTTCCATCGTGGAGCAGGGCAGCCACGAGGAGCTGCTGGAGATCGACGGTTCCTACGCCGAGCTGTACCGCAGCCAGTTCGCTGCTGGTGGGGCTGTGGAGTAGGAGGACAATGGGGCCATGAGGTACTCACTGGTCGAACTCGCTCCCGTGACACCCGGACACTCCAAGCCGGAGGCCCTGCAAAGGTCGCTCGACGCCGCGGTGGAGGCCGAGGGCCTCGGGTACCACCGCATATGGTTCGCCGAGCACCACAACGCCCTCGGCTACGCCGCCCAGGACCCGGTCTCACTCATCGCCCTGGCCGCCGCCCGGACAGAACGCATCCACGTCGGTTCCGGGGCGGTGCTGCTCAACCACTACAGCCCGTACTCCGTGGCCGAACGGTTCCTGCAGCTCGAGGCCCTGTCACCGGGGAGAGTCGACCTCGGTCTCGGCCGGGCGAATGGTGGACCGGCGGCCGATCTCGCCCTGAAGCGTGACAGAAGGTCCCCGATGCAGGACGACTACGCCGAGCAGATCCAGGAGATCCTGGCCTACTACCACCACGCCTTCGACGAGAGCCACCCTTTCGCCACGCTCGACCCGACGCACGGGATCGACGGTGTGCCGGAGGTGTTCTCCCTCGGGTCGTCCGGCAGCAGCGCCGGCCTCGCCGGCAAGCTCGGCATCGGCTACGCCTTCGCCGGCTTCATCAACCCCGGCTCCGCGCATGCCGCGTTGAGCGCCTACCGCGACAACTTCGAGGCCACGCCCTTCGGTTCAGGGGAACCCCAGAGCATCCTCGCGCTGAACATCGTGGCGGCGCCGACCCAGGAAGAGGCGCATCGGTTGACCTGGCCGAACCGCGCGATGTGGTCGGACCTGCGCGACGGGAAGCAGGGGCCGGTGCGGTTGCTCGCGGATGCGGAGGCCCATCTCACCGACGAACAGAAGGATGCGCCGTCCCAGGTGGACGGACTGGCTCTGCCCCAGTGCCTGTCCGGCGACCCGGAGACACTGCGGGAGCAGCTGCAGCCGATCGTCACGGAGTTCGGGGTCACCGAGATCATGGTGCAGGACGCCCTGAACGACCCCGAGCTGCGCAGCCAGTCACGCGCACTCATCGCCGAAGGGCTGGGCGCCATCGAGGCCTGAGGCCCCGGTTGGTGACAGGCTCCCGCGGTCAGAAGACCGAGCTCAGATTGCGCAGGTGTCGTCCGCAAAGGGGTTGAGGAAGCACAGTGCGAGCGACCCGGCTGCGGCACTGCCGCCGATCGCCTCGTCCGGCGGGAGCTGGAAGAAGGCCTCGACGCTGCCGGCGACGTACCCGGCGTACTCGGTGGAGTCCTCGACGGCTCCCTGGATCTGGTCGGACGGCAGCTCCTGGGCGGATGCGGTGCCCGCCCCCAGTCCGGAGACCAGGAGCCCGGTCGCGAGAGCGACGACCGAAGCGCGTGTGCGGTGACGTGGCGATGTGGTGGTCATGTCTCCACGGTAATCCGTCAGCTGCGGACGTAGGCCGTGCTCTCGGAATTGTCGATGGTCGAGTGAGTGCGGTTGTCGTGCATGAAGTAGACGGCGACTGCGCCGATCACCGCCATGGCCACGATGTACCACGGGAAAAGACCGGCGACGCCGATGTTCTTCATGCCGAGGGCCACGTACTCCGCGGAACCACCGAACAGGGAGTTGCCGATGGCGTAGGTGAAGCTGACACCGAGACCGCGGATGAACGCCGGGAACATCTCGGACTTCACGATGCCGGAGATGGACGTGTAGAAGCTGAGGAACACCATCGTGACCAACAGGACCACGGCGCTGAGGAACAGGTTCGTGGAGTTGCCGATGTAGGTGAACACCGGGACCGGCAGGATGATCATGCCCGCCACGAAGATCGCCATGCACGCCTTGCGGCCGATGCGGTCGGAGATCAGACCCACGACCGGCTGCATGAGCATGAAGATCAGCAGGCAGACCGTCATCGTCTCCGCGACGCTTCCCTTGTCGAAGCCAGAGGTGTTGATGAGGAACTTCTGCATGTACGTGGTGAAGGCGTAGAAGGTCAGCGAACCGACCGCCGTGATGCCGAGGACCACCCAGAAGGACCGACGATGGGCCAGGACCTCGCGGAAGGTACCGGAACCTTCCGTGGACCGGGTCTCCTCGGAGGTCGTCTCGTGCAGGTGTGACCGCAGCCAGAGGGAGGTGATGGCCGCCAGGGCGCCGATGACGAAGGGCAGACGCCACCAGCCATCGGCGATCTGCTCGTCGGTGAGGAACTGCGTCATGATCGTCGCCAGCAGGCTGGCCAGGAGCTGACCACCGATGAGGGTGACGTACTGGAAGCTGGAGTAGAAGCCGCGCTTGTCGGGGGTGGCCACCTCGGACATGTAGGTGGCGATGGAACCGTACTCGCCGCCGACGGAGATGCCCTGCAGGCAGCGCACCAGCAGCAGGAGCAGCGGGGCGAGCACACCGACCTTGTCTGCGGTCGGCAGTATCGCCATCAGCAGGGAGCCGATGCACATCATGATGATGGCGATCATCATCGACCGCTTGCGGCCGGCCCGGTCAGCGATGCGTCCGAAGATGTACCCGCCCACGGGGCGCATCAGGAACCCGACGAAGAACACCGCGGCGGACTGCAGCAGCGCGCCGGTCTCCCCGGTTCCCTGGAAGAACCGCTCGGAGAAGTACACCGAGAAGAACGCATAGACGTAGAAGTCGAACCATTCGACGAGGTTTCCGCTGGACGCAGCAATGATGGTGCGCACGGTCTTCGCCGTGGACTGCTGCTCTCCGGGGGTCGCTCCGGTTGTCTGAGCCATCGACCCGGCCTTTCTATAAGGAGTTGATGTGTTTACCGGTGAGACGATACCCGCTGGGGGCGGCACCTGAGGGATGCGGACCCGACTACCCTCGGAGACCATGGCCTACGAACTCAGCGATTCCATCACCGTCGCCGCCTCCCCGGCGGACGTCCACGCCCTGGTCAGCGACATCACCAGGACAGGAGAGTGGAGCGCGCAGTGCCACCAGGCGCTGTGGGATGATCCGGCCACCGCCGACGCTGCCGCCGGTTCCCGCGTCGGCGCGACCTTCACCGGCCACAACCGCACCGAGGAGCGGGAGTGGACGACCGTGTCCGAGGTGACCGTGGATGAGCCGGGCGTGGAGTTCAGCTGGAAGGTGACCTCGTCCGGCACCGAATGGGGCTTCCGGATGGAGGCGGTGAACCGTCGGGACGACGCGACCGTCCTCACCGAGTTCACCCGCTTCACCGAGCAGGGCGAGGCCTACTTCGTGGAGAAGTACGGGGAGGACGCCGCCGCCCAGGAGGCGCAGCGCGAGGAGGCCGCGACCTACGGCATCACCGAGACCCTGCACGCCATCCGCGGCATCATCGAGGACTAGCGGCTACGCCTGCTGTGCCTTCTTGCTGACCTTGCCGACGCCGGTCAGCGGGAACTCGTCGACGATCTCGATGATGTCCGGGATCGCGTATGACGCCAGCCCCGCCTCGCGGGCGAACTTCCGCAGCTTCGTCGGGGTCAGGGCGGAGGCGTCCGCATCATGCCGGGTTGCTTTTCGGGGGATCACGAAGGCGCGGATCTTCTCACCGAGCACCTCGTCCTCAACACCGACCACCGAGACGTCGTGCACGCCGGAGTGGGTCAGCAGGGCGTTCTCCACGGCTTCCGGAGCGATCTTCTCGCCACCCCGGTTGATCTGGTCCTTTGCGCGGCCGACGACGGTCAACGTGCCTTCCGAGAACACCACGATGTCGCCGGTGCGGTAGAAACCGTCGGCGGTGAAGGAGCGGGCGTCGACCTCCTGGGCACGGTGGTAGCGCCGGATCGTGTACGGCCCACGGGTCAGCAGGTTGCCGGGCTCGCCCGCAGGCACCTCGACATCATCGTCGTCGACGACCTTGATCTCGTCCCACGGGCTCATCGGACGTCCCTGGGTGGAGACCACCTCGTCGATCGGTGCGTCCAGGGGCGTGTAGTTGACCAGCCCCTCGGCCATGCCGAAGACCTGCTGCAGACGCCAGCCGAGCTCCGGGTTCACCCGTCGGGCAGCGGCCTCGGAGAGCTTCGCGCCGCCGACCCACACGGTTTTCACCGAGCCCAGGTCGTGGGACTCGCGTTCGGTGGAGTTCAGCACGCTGATCAGTGCCGGCGGGACGAGCGCCAGGTGGGTGACCCTGTGCCGCTCGATCAGCGGCAGCAGGGTCGTCGGCATCGGGTCGGAGGCGAAGACGATGGCCGCGCCGACCTGCACCGCACCGAGGATGCCGGGGGAGCTCATGGTGAAGTTGTGCGAGGCCGGCAGGGCGACGAGCAGGACGTCGCCGTGCTCGATGTCGCAGACGTCGATGGAGGCACGAACGGAGTAGAGGTAGTCGTCGTGGGTCTTCGGGATCTGCTTCGGCACACCGGTCGTCCCGCCGGAGAGCTGCAGGAACGCCAGCTCGTCGGAGGCGACGTCGGCCGGTTCCGGTGCAGGAGACTGGGCGTCGGACCACGGATTCTCGGCGGTCTCGTCGACCAGCACCGTGGTCAACACGGTGCCGTCCTCCAGCGGCTCGGCGAGGTCGCTCTGCACCCGCTTGAGGTGCCGGTTCGGCCGCGCGGTGCCCACGTAGATGCGCGCGGGTGCATGGCCGGCGAAGTGCCGGATCTCGTGGGAACCGTGGGCGGGCAGGGAGAACACCGGCACCGCACCGAGCCGCCAGACCGCGAAGACGGCTTCGAGGTAGGCCACCGAGTTCGGCATCTGGAGGATCACGCCGTCGCCGCGTCCCACCCCGGCCTGTGCCAGGACGGCGGACGCCCGGGTCACGCCGGCGTCCAACTCTGACCAGGTCAGGCTGCGCACGGCGTCGACGGCGGCGGTCTCGTCCGGCCAGTTCTCCACGGCACGGCGGAAGAGCTTCCAGTGGGTGTCGCCGGTCCAGGCGCCGATCTCGCGGAAGTGGGCGGCGGCGTCCTGCGGGACGCCGGTCGCGAGGAGCTTGTCGGCACTCTCAGCGGAGTACACCTCGAGCGGGTTACGGGGATTGTTGATGGTCGTTGTCTGCGTCATGTGAGGATCTCCAAGGAGGGTGAGGTGATGGCGCGGCCGATGAACGGGGCGATGCGGTCCCATCCGTCGTCGCTGACCAGCCCGGCGTGGTCGGTGTCCAGGGTGAGGCTCTCGGGTTCGCGGCCCAGGGTCGTGCTCCAGGCGGGCACCGGGTCCCACGTCGCCGGGGTGGCACCCTTGTTGGCGCGGGACGCGACGATGACCTGCACGGTTCCGCTGAAGCTGTTGGAGCCGCCGATGTCGACCGGGGAGGCGGTGCGCAGCAGCTGGTCGCAGTAGCGCAGGTTGCCGGTGATCAGTTCGGTGACCTCGTCATCGCCGATCCCGGCCATGGCGGCGAGGTCGCCGTCAGCGGGTTCGGACGCTTCGTCGGCCGAGGGCAGCGCGGGGCCGTCACCAGCGGGGTAGGCGTCCATGACACCGAGGTAGGACACGGTCTCGCCGCGGCGCTGCAGCTCCGCGGTCATGGCGTGCGCGAGTGCTCCACCGAAGGAGTAGCCGAGCAGCCGGTAGGGACCGTGCTCCTGGACCTGCTGAACCTGGTCGACGTAGGTCTTGGCCAGCCCGTCGAGGGTCGTGGCCTGAGGCAGCGGCGACGGCAGCTGCAGTCCGACCAGCGGGCCGGCATCGCTGAGCCGGTCTGCCAGTCCGCGGAACGGCAGGGCCAGACCGCCGCCGGGGTGCACGCAGAACAGCGGGGTTCCGGCGCCCGGGGACAGGGGCAGGACGCTCTGCGTTCCGTCGCCGTCGAGACGGGTGGCCAGTGCAGACGGTGAGCCGGATTCGACGATGTCCTGGATGGTGACCTTCTCCAGGCCGGCCCGGCGCAGGCGTCCGAGCAACCGCATGGCGAGCAGGGAGTGCCCGCCGATGTCGAAGAAGTTCTCGTGGACGCCGACCGGGTGGCGGTCGAGCAGGGCTGCCATGACCTCGGCGATCGTCTCGGCGGTGTCGCTGGCTGCGCCGGACGCTGCGGCCGGAGCGGCTGGTGCCTCTTCCTGTGCCGGGGCCTCCGGAGCGTCCTGCTGCGGTGCGGCGGACGACGCCCACTGGCCCGGCAGACCGTCCAGCACCGTACCGACGCGGGTGCCCGGGTCGGCGACGAAGGACTCCAACACCCGCACCAGGGTGCGGTGCGCCAGATCGATGAACCGAGAGTCGACCAGGTCAGGGCGGTAGGCCAGCACGATGCGGAAGGTGTCCCCGGGCGGGGAGACCACGGAGACAGGGAAGTCTGTCCGGCCGTCGGTGTGGATGCCGCCGACGCTGATCGTGTCGGGATCGGCATCGTCGCTGGTGTCGGCGGCGGGGAAGTTGTCGTGCACCACCAGGGAGTCGAACAGGGGGCCACAGCCGGCGAGCTGTTCGATGCGCACCAGCGGGGTGGCGTCGTGCGCGGTCATCCGGGCCTGGGTGCGGCCGATGGTGCTCAGCAAGCCGTTGAGGTCCTGGTCCTTGTCGACGGTGACCCGGGCGGGCACGGTGTTGATGAACAGGCCGACGGTGTTGGAGATGCCCGGCAGTTCGGTGGGGCGCCCGGACACGGTGGTGCCGAAGAGAACGTCGGAGTCGCCGGTGAGCGACGACAGGCTCAGCGACCACGCGGCCTGGAGCAGGGTGTTCGGGGTGACCCCGGCCTCCGAGGCGCGGGACAGCAGAGCATCGGGCGACAGAGAACCATCGCCGGTGACCTCGCGGAGGCTCTCACCGCGCTGGGGTGCGTCGTCCGTATCATCGTCAGCCGTATCAGCAGGCGGCGGGGCGATCTCGCGCACCAGGGTGCCGTGGGCCAGACCGTCCAGACGCTCGGACCAGGCGTCCTCGTCGACGCGGGGGTCGCGGCGCCCCAACCAGTCGAGGTAGTCGGAGTAAGGGGCGGCGTCCGGCAGCGGATCGCCGTGGTAGAAGGACAGCAGGTCACGCAGCATCACCGGGGTGGACCAGCCGTCGGTGACCAGGTGGTGGTTGCCGAGGACCAGCCAGGCCCGGTCGTCCGGCAGCAGCACCAGCTCGGCGGCGACCAGCGGACCGCGGGCGAGATGCTCGATGTCCATCGGGCGCGAGGCCATCGCGTGCAGCCGGACCTCGGCGGTCGCGAGCGCGTCCTCGGCAGGCAGCGCGGTGAGGTCCACGGTGCGCCAGGGCAGCTCCACGGTGCGGGGGAGGACCTGCACCGGTTCGTCCAGCGTGGAGGTGTCGAAGCGGGCGCGCAGCAAGTCGTGACGGTCGAGGACCTGCAGCAGGGAGGCGTGCAGACGGTCGGCGTCGACCCGGCCGCGCAGGTCGATACCGGCGGCGAGAACGTAGCCGTCGCCACCGTTCGCGGCGTGGTAGAGCAGCCCCTCCTGCAGCGGGGCGACCGGCAGGACGTCGGCCAGCGGACCGTAGGTGGTCTCCCAGGCGTCGATCGTCTGCTGGTCGGCGCGGTGGGTGAGGTCGGCTGGGCTCGCCCCACCGTCGGACGTCCGGGCCAGCACCGCGAGTCCGGTGAAGGCGTCGGTCAGAGCCGTGGTGAGGTCGTCGGTCTCGCCGTCGGGAAGCACGCCGTGCAGGACGGCCTCACCGGTCGACATGTCGAGGAAGAGGATGTCCGTCCCGGACGCCGGGGTGAGAGTGTCGGCACCGGGGACAGTGGCGACCGTGAGCGCCGGGGAGTCATTCTGGTCGGTGGCGTCAGTCCGGTTGACCAGGTGTTCCTTGGCGTGCAGCAGGGCGCGGCGGGCGGGGTCCGTGGTGGTGCGTGTGTCCTCGTCGAGTGGCGGGAGGGTGAGGACCTCCCCGCCGGGATTCTCCGCGTCGGCAGGCAACCACACCGCGACCGGCCCATTCGTGGCCAGCAGTGCGGCTGCGGCGGGGGCGGCCAGTGCATCCGCAGTGAACAACTCGGGCAGCACGTCCAGGATCGCCTCGGTGTCGTGCACGGTGACGGTACGTCCGTGGCCTCCTTCGGCCCGTGCGACGACCTGGCCGTCCAGAGCATCCGCCAGTTCGTCGAGCAGTTCGGTGACCCCTGCGGGGGAGCGCAGCAGCGGGTCCACCGCCACCACCAGGTCGGTGCTTCCCGCACCGTGGCGCACCCCGACGCACCAGGTGCGACCTGCGGCCGGATCCAGGCGTGAGGCAAAACTGTCCGCGAGTTCTGCGACAGATGATTCGTCCGACTCGAGGTCCACGAGCAGGTCGGAGGGGTCGACAAGCGGCACCCGCGGCACGATCATCCGCGGCTCATCGTGCTTGCTGTCATAGCGGTCCAGAACGGCACGCAGGTCGCCGTGCCGGGTCATCAGCGCGCCGATTGTGCTGGAGAGGGAGTGGTCGAGTTCGGCCTCGGACGTGGCGTCCAGGGTGACGGTGCCGACCAGGACGGGACGCTGTCCCGGTGCGGTCCGGGCGAGCGCGTGCGGCCCGGTGGATACCTCGGTGGCGCCCGAATCCACGGACGCCGTGGAGACGGCTGCGTCCAGCAGAGCCGAGTCACCGGTCGTGGTGACCTCCTCGGCGTCGGCAGCGATGTCGCGCAGAGTGCTTCCGGACAGCAGGTCACCGGCCTGGATGCCCACACCACGCTGGCGTAGACGACCGGCGACGGTCAGCGCGCCGATGCTGTCACCGCCGAGGCTGATGAAATCTGCCTCGATGTTCACGGTGTCTGCGGAGTTGTCTGTGTCATCAGCGCCGAGCAGTTCAGCCACCACCTCAGCCAGCTGGCGCTCGGTCGGGGAGAGGTCCTGATCGAGGTCTGCGTCGCGATCAGGAGCGTCAGCAGCGTCGGCGGTGGTCTCGTCCTGGGCGGCCAGGGCGTCCAACGCCCGGCGGTCGACCTTGCCACCGACGGTGAGCGGCAGCCGGTCGTGGACGCGGACCGTCGTCGGCACCAGGTGGCCCGGCACATGCGCAGCCAATGCCTGGCGCACGTCGAAGGCGGGCTGCTGGGCGGCGGCCTCGGCGGTCAGGGTGACGTGCGCGATCAGCTTCACCGCACCGGACGGCCCGAAGGTTCCCACGGCAGCACCGGTGACCTGCGGCAGGGCGAGCAGGGCCGCCTCGACCTCGCCGGGTTCCACGCGGTGGCCACGGATCTCGAGCTGGTCGTCGGCGCGTCCCAGGAATTCGGTGGCGGCGACGTCGGCACGCCAGCGCACGCGGTCACCGGTGCGGTAGCGACGCCGGGAGCCGTCCCCGTTCTCAACGGTTTCGAACGCCGTAGCGTCCGGACGTCCCCGGTAGCCCAGCGCGACCTGCGGGCCGGACAACACCAGCTCACCGATCTCGTTGGGCGGAACGACCTCGCCGTCGACGTCGAGGATCTCGGCGGTCATGCCCGGAACCGCGCGTCCGATCGTCACCGGACCAGGAACGATGCGGGCGGCGAGAGCGTCGACAGTGGCCTCGGTCGGCCCGTAGACGTTCCACGCGTCCACCCGATCGCTGGCGGCCAGGCGGTCCCACAGTGACTGCGGCACGGACTCGCCACCGAGGATCAGGGTCGAGACCTCCGTGGCGTCGAGCGCCCCGGAGTCGATCAACGCGCCGGCCAATGACGGGGTGGCGTCCAGGACGTCCACGCGGTCGCGCAGCAGTGCGCTGCGCATCTGCTCCGGGTCACCGACGGTCCCATGGGAGTACAGGTGCACCGTCGCGCCGGTGAAGACCCAGGCCAACTGGTCGATCGCGGCATCGAAGGAGAAGGACGCGGTGTGTGCGACATGCAGCGGGGCGTGCCCAGGTGGCACTGCCGCGGCCGCAGCCGACAAGGACGCCGAGGTGTAGAGCTCCTGGAAGTGCCCGGCGAGCAGCGCCTCCACGCCGGTGCGGGTGACCTCCACGCCCTTCGGCGTGCCTGTTGTGCCGGAGGTGTAGAGCAGGTAGGCCAGGTCAGCGTCGGGACGCTGCGGTTTCGACACGGCAGCGGTAGACGCGCCGGTCGCGGTGATCCCGTCCTCGGTGAGCACGGCGACCGCGCCGGAGTCGGCGAGGATGTGCTGGCGTCGGGCCTCCGGGTGCTCCCGGTCGAGTACCACGAAGGCGCGGTGTGCACGCCAGGTGGCCAGCACCGCAGCGGCCAGGTCCACACCCTTGGGCAGGTCAAGGGCGATGACGCCGTTCTCCTGGCAGGACTCGGCGATCCGTGCGGCACCCTCCGTGACCCGTCGAGAGAACTCCTCGGAGCTCAGGGTGGTCGAGTCGTCGGCGACGGTGCCGGTCATCGAGTCGATCAGCTCGTCCAGGGTGGACGCGGCGTCCGGCAACGGGGACCCGGCACGCTCGTCGGCCCAGCTGGCCAGGGTGGTCTCGTCACGCAGACGGATCTGCGAGACAGGGCCCTCTGCGAAGAGCAATGCCCGGATGTCCTCGAGCCGCTGGGTGGCGGTCGCGGCGTCCACGCTGGTGGGGTCGGTCTCGAAAGCCAGGTCGACGGCCTCGCCGGCACCCCCCGTGGTCGGGGTGACCACCAGGACAAGGTCCTCTGGCGGGCCACCGGCGATGTTGCGCAGCACCCCGGAAGTGCCGTGGAAGTCGAGGGAGAAGTCGAAGGTCTTCAGGTTCACCCCGATGCCGTGCAGCACGGCCGGACCGTTGAGCCCCACCTCGGGGTCGCGGGAGAGGTCACGGACCAGGTCGCTGCCGGGGTAACGCTGGTGCGTCCTGACCTGCTCGAGGGCGGTGTGCGCCGCATCGGCGATCTCGGGGACGGTGGCGCCGGCGTCGAGGGGGAAACGCACCGGAACCATGTTGACCTGCATCGCCGGGGTGCGACGCAGCGGGCCGGTGGTGCGAGCCATCATCGGCATCGCGATCAGTGCCTCAGCCGGGTTCTCCCCGGCGACTCCGAGCTTGCGCAGCCAGGCACCGTAGGCGCCGAGCACCATGTCCGACCACACCAGGCCGTGGGACTCCGCCCGGGTACGCAGCTCGGCCATCTCCTCGCGGTCCAGTCGCAGCGAGGTGGTGATGCTCGGGGTTCCGGCACCGTGGACCAGGTCCTCGCGTCCGGTGGTGTCAGGGGCCGGGGTGAGGTGGTCGCGCCAGAAGTCGCGGTCCTCGCCGTAGACGTCGCTGTCGCGGTACTCCAGGTCGGACGCCACGATCTCGGCCATGGTCGCGAACTTCGCGGGACGAGCCTTCCGGCCGCCGGCCAGCTCGGTGTAGTGGGCGGCGGTTCGGCGGGTGAGCAGTGCGGCGCTGTACCCGTCGACGATGATGTGGTGGTACAGCTGTACACACCAGACCGCGTCGCCGAGGTCCAGGATCAGGAAGCGGTGCAGCGGGTTGGACGGGCCGGCATCTGGGGAGGTCATCCCGCACCAGGCGCTCCCGCACTCGACCTTCTCCGCGTCGATGATCGCGGTGGCCAGCAGCTCAGGATCCGGGGCGCCGGAGATGTCGCGGATCTCCGGGAACTCGGCGGGGGAGTGGTCGACGTACTGGCGCGGGCCGTCGGCGCCATCGGCGTCCTCCAGGAAACGCAGTCGCAGCGTCTCCGACTCGTCGACGGTCAGGGCGACCGCCTGGGCCAGCAGGCAGGTGTCGACCCGTCCGAGCTCGAGGACCTCCCCGACGACGTAGTAGGGGGAGGTCGGGTCCAGTTTCTGGGCGTTCCAGATGCCCTGCTGAGCTGCCGTCAACGGCAGGAGGGTGGGGGACCCCGTGCTGTCGGTCACGAGTACGTCCTTTCTTCTCAGGGGAAAGCGGGGAAGAGCGGGGGAGATTGGAGAGGCTTACTTCATTCGTGCTGCGGGTGGTACAGTCTGCGCCGTGCTCGGGCCGAACCGGACCGGGACCTTCACCTGCACACCCCTCACGGAAAAGAGAGATTCAATGGCGACATCAGCGGATACCAGCGCAGACACCAGCCAGAATGTTGACGAGCTGATCGAGAAGGTCAAGGCCCGCGTCGCCGAGTTGCTCGACACCGACATCGCCTCCCTCGACGAGGACGAGGAGCTCATGGACCAGGGTCTGGACTCCGTGCGTCTCGTCGAGATCGTCTCGTTGGTGCGCGCCGAGGGCTTCCAGGCCGACTTCGCCGACCTGGCCGAGGACAGCTCGTTGTCCGCATGGCGCGAACTGCTGGCCGACCTCGCGTCCTGACCCAGCGTCCTGACTTCTACATCGCCTTCAGCGCCTTGCGGTCGAGCTTGCCGTTCGGGCTGACCGGCAGGGCGTCCAGCATGGTGATCGTGGAGGGGACCATGTACTCCGGCACGGACTCCGCGAGTGCCGTGGCCAGCCCGGCGGTGAAGGCGGAAGCGTCGGACGCTGCGGCGTTCTCGGCGTCCTCGGCGACGACGAAGGCCACGAGGCGCGTCGCGCCGTGCTCCTCGACGGCCACCGCGGCGGCCTGACGCACACCGTCCAGACCGCTGAGCCGCACCTCGACCTCGCCGAGCTCGACCCGGTTGCCGCGGATCTTCACCTGGTCGCCGATGCGGCCCAGGAACCGCAGCATCCGCTGGCCACCGACCTCGGTCCAGGCCACGATGTCACCGGTGCGGTACATCCGGCCGCCGTCGACCTCGGGGCAGGGGGACTCCACGAAGACCTCGTCGGTCAGTTCCGGGCGTCCGAAGTAGCCGTTACCGACCTGCGCCCCGGAGATGCACAGCTCACCGGGGGTGTCCCAGGCGTCACTGGAGGGGTCGACCTCGATGCCGAGTCCGTCTGCATCGTCATCAGCCTCGCTGAACACGTACGCACCCACGTTGTCCTCCGGCAGGCCCAGCAGGCTCACGTGGTCGTCGAAGTCCTCCGCCGCGACCAGCTCATCGGTGTACTCCACCCAGGTCACGTCCATCGCGGTCTCGGTCGGACCGTAGAGACCGTGGACCCGGCAGCCGATGCCGTCTCGGGCCCGGCGCACCACGTCACCGGGCACGGCCTCGCCACCGAGGATCAGGTGCCGGATGTTGCCCAACTCGCTCAGCGGCGTACCGAAGTCGTCGAGGACGTCGAAGAGCACCCGCATCAGCGAGGGCACCATCGACAGGACGGTGACGTCGTGGCGTCCGATCATGTCGACGAGGGTGTCGACGTCGCCCGGCCACCATTCCGGCGACGGCACGACGACCGCGCCGCCGGTTGCCAGCGGGGCGAGCAGTTCGGCCACGCCGACGTCGAAGCTCACCGGCGCCTTCTGCAGCATCCGGACCGGCTGGGTCTCGCCTGCGTCCTCACCGAGCATTCGGCCCATCCACTGGAAGTGCGCGGCCACACCGAGGTGCGAGTTCAGCGCGCCCTTCGGGGTGCCGGTCGTGCCGGAGGTGTAGATCAGGTAGCAGGCGTCGGACGGCTCGGTCGGCCGCGACTGCTCCTCGGCGGTGAACGCCGGGGTCGCGGCGTCCTGGCTGGTGTCCTCACCGCCGAGGATCTTCACGCCCAGCGGGGAGTCGTCGGTGATGGTCTCCACCGGGATGCCGGACGCGGCGACGTCGGCGGGCAGCGACGCCCCACCGACGGCGATCGCCGCGGCCGGCGCGCAGTCGCCGAGGATGAAGGCGACGCGTTCGGCCGGGTAGGACGCATCGACCGGGACGTAGACCGCACCGGCCCGGATGATGCCGGTGGCGACCACCGGCAGCCAGCCGCAGCGGTTGGCCAGCACGACCACACGGTCGCCGGTGCCGACACCGACGGACCGCAGGTGGCGGGCCATCACGGAGGCCCGACGGTCCAGCTCTGCGTAGGTCACGGTGCCGCCGTCACCGACGACGGCGGGGGCGTCCGGGTGGGACGCCGCGGCCTGGCGCAGCTGCTCGTCGACGGTGGGCGGGGTGACCGGGGTGGCGGGGCCGAAGCGCAGGTCGCCCGGGCGTCCGGTGAAGCTGGTTCCGGACGCAGCGTCGGTCACGGAGGGAGCGGTCACAGGAGGATCCTTTCGACGGAGGAGGCGCGGTGGCGCAGGGACTCCGGGTCGGTGCCGTCGCCGGCGCCGAGACCCGCGAGGATGCGGTCGGAGAGTTCGCCCAGGCAGCTGAGGTTCGCCAGGCCCGGGCCCTGGCGGAAGCCGGAGAGGGTGGGCAGGAGCAGCGGCGGGTCCATGTTCTCCAGGGCCAGACCGGCGCCGATGCCGGACTCCACCGCAGACGGTGTCACCGCACCTGAGCAGGCGGCGACCATGCGGGCGACCGTGCGGTCGTCCATCATGCGGGTGAACCACAGCGGGGAGTTGCCGCGCGCGTCCACGACCAGGTCGACGCACTCGGTGCGTCCGGAGTCGGTGCGGATCTCGATACCGCTGATTCCGTCGGTGCCACCGAGGCCGGCCCCACCGAGGCCGCCGACAGCGTCCACACTGCCGCTGCGGCGGACCGAGGCCACCCGGCCGCGGATGTGACTGATCCGGTCCTCGCCGGCCAGCCGGGACTGCACGTCGGTGGAGAAGACGCCGCGGTCACAGCGGGCGATGACGTTCCGACGGGCCGCCTCATCCAGGTCCGTCCACGTGGTCGGGTCGGTGTAGAGCTCATTCTCGAAGGGGCCCTCGGCACGGGTGAAGATGGTCGGCAGTGGGGAGATCACCGCGATGT
>DXGC01000032.1 GCA_019114135.1 Candidatus Corynebacterium avicola | reverse complement strand
CTGGCAGGGGAGTACCCGCTCGCCGCGGGCAAGCGGGTGGAGGGACGCACCGTCCAGATCGGTTGGTTGCGCCAGGAGCTCGACGACCTCGACCCTGCTCGTCGGCTCATCGACGCGGTGGAGGACGTGGCCACCCGGGTGCAGATCGGTGACAAGGAACTCACCGCCTCGCAGCTGGCCGAACGTCTGGGCTTCTCCCCGAAGCGGCAGCGCACCCCGGTCGGGGATCTCTCCGGTGGTGAGCGCCGACGTCTGCAGCTCACCCGCGTGCTGATGGCCGAGCCGAACGTCCTGTTGCTCGACGAGCCCACCAACGACCTGGACATCGACACCCTGCAGGAACTCGAGAGCCTGCTCGACGGGTGGGTCGGCACCCTGATCGTGATCTCGCACGACCGGTACCTGGTGGAGCGTATCTGTGACTCGACCTGGGCGTTGTTCGGTGACGGCAAGCTCACCAACCTGCCCGGCGGGATCCAGCAGTACCTGGACACCCGTTCCCGCCTTGCTGCTGCGGAACAGCGGCACAGCGGGAACATGGATCTCGGTGGCTCCGGTAGTGACTCCGGTTCCGGTGCTGATTCCGTCTCCGCCGAGGCATCGACTCCGACCCTGTCTGCGCAGGAGGACCGCGCGCTGGCCAAGGAACTCGGCTCGCTCGAGCGCAAGATGTCCAAGCTGGACACCACCATCAGCGACCTCAACACCCGCCTCGCCGATGCCTCGGCCCCGGCCGACGGGAATGTGGACACCGGTCTGCTCGCGGACCTGGACCGTCAGCTCACCGCCGCCCGCGAGGAGCACGAGGAGCTTGAGATGAACTGGCTGGAGATCGCCGAGCAGCGGGAAGCCGGCCGCGGCTAGGTGTCCTGCCGTTGGTCCACGGGGCGATGGAGCGGGCCGACGACAATGAGAATTGATCCCGGAGGAGTATTCCTGCACGTTGGTACAGTGGTGTCGTTGAACTGACGTATCAGGCACGAAATAACCGGAGAGCCTGCAACGAGGAATGGAGTGTGGGCGGACGGTGAGTGAATCGGAGCCGCAGGAGGACTCGACCGTCGTCGACGACGACATAGACGGAGACACGCACGTCGTCCACGAGGATGAGGACGGCGTCATCGTCCGCCAACGGCATTCTGGTCCCCGGTCTTTCTTCCATCGGCTCCTCGAGCCCAGTCCCTGGGGGCTGATCGTCGGTGGGCTGATGTTCGCCCTGTCGTTGACACCGTCCCTTCTGCCCCGCGACTGGCTGTTCCAGGGGGCTGCCGCGGGCTTGTCGGCGGCAACCGGTCACCTCATCGGTGTGATCCTGCAGTGGATCTGGGTGTTGTGGGTGCGCGACCTCGTCGAACCACTGTCGGTCTCGGTGGCCAGGAGGACGAAGGGGCATATTTCCGAACGGCCCTGGTTCCGGTGGTTCAGGCTCGGCCTGGTGGTCACCATCGTCATAGCCCTGGTCGTGTGGGTGCTTTTCGCGGTGCGCTGGCAGCAGCAGATCGCCACGATCATGGGCGACCAGGCCTACACCGCCGCCGAGTTCCTGCTGGTCCTGCCTGTCGGACTGGTGCTGTGGGCGTTGCTGTACCTGCTCGGCAATGCCCTCGGACGACTCACCGGTATCCTCGCACGCGCGGTCCCGGGCCAGCACACCCGTTACAGCCTGAAGCTGTTCCTGTCCTGGTCCGCCGTGGCGATGGTGACGGTCCTGGTCGTGGACCAGGTGCTGCCCGGCACCATCGTGCGGGTCGGTGAGAACATCTTCTCGGTCCGCGACACGGAGATCCGTGAGGACCTGGTCAAGCCCCACGTCAGCGAGCGCACCGGAGGTCCCGGTTCACCCAACACCTGGGAGGAGCTCGGAGCCTACGGCACCAGGTTCACCGGCCTGGGGCTGTACAAGGACGAACTCGAGGAACTGACCGGACGTCCTTCCCGCGAACCGATCCGGGTCTACGCCGGCCTCAACAACGGCGACACGGACCGGGACCGGGCACTGAACGTCGTCTCCGAACTGGAACGCACCGGCGCCGCCGACCGGGAGGCGCTGATGATCGCCCCGACCACCGGCACCGGCTGGGTCAACCCGACGTCCGCGCAGGCCTTCGAGCTCATGTTTGACGGGGACACCGCCATCGCCGCCGACCAGTACTCCTACCTTCCCAGTGCCCTCCAGTTCATCTCCGACCGCGACCAGGTTCGCGAGGCCGGCAAGGAGCTGGTCACCGCCGTCGTCGACTGGTGGCACGCCCTGCCGGAGGACGACCGTCCGAAGATCTACGTCTACGGCGAATCGATGGGCACCAGCGCGGGAGAGGGCGCTTTCTCCGGTATCCGCGACATCGCCTCCTCGGTGGACGGCGTGCTGTGGCTGGGACCGCCGAACAGCAACGAGCTCTGGGGTGACCTGGTGGAGCGCCGCGACCCGGGGACCCGCGAGGCGGATCCGCAGTACTCGGGCGGGATGACCGTCCGCTTCGCGGAGAACGGTGAACAGATCCAGGAGTGGATCGACGATCCGGACGGCGACGCCGGCCCCTGGAACGACCCCCGGGTGCTGTACGTCCAGCACCCGTCGGACCCGGTGGTCTGGTGGTCACCGAACCTGCTCTTCCGTGAGCCGGACTGGCTGAAGGAAGCGCCTGGGTTCGACCGTTCGCCGACCATGCGCTGGATGCCGATCATCACCTTCTGGCAGGTGACCCTGGACCTGCCGCGCGCCGGCAACGTCCCTGACGGCCACGGACACAACTACGGCACCACGGTGCTCGACGGCCTGGTCGCCGTCGCCGGAGAGGACCGCTTCTCCGTGGACGACGTGGAGCGGCTGCGCGGTCAGCTCGAGACCGCCATGGAAGGGCAGGGTCCCGAGAAGGAGGTCGGCGTCGACAACGGCTGATCGACGGGCTGATCTGTGGGGTGGCAGGCGGGGTGACTGACGTCACGTGACCAGCACCGGACCTCGACAGGACGGGTGCGCGACCCGAGCGTAAACTCGCGCCCATGATTCTGATCAACGTTCGTTTCCGCCCGCTGCCCGAGTACGTCGACACCTTCCGCGAGGTGGTGGACGAGTTCACCCAGGCCACCCGTGCGGAGGAGGGAAACCTGTGGTTCGACTGGTTCCGCGGCACCGACGACCCTGACGAGTACTTCCTGGTGGAGGCTTTCAAGGACGGCAGTGATGTCGCCCATGTCCAGAGCGACCACTTCAAGGCCGCCTGCGAGCTGTTCCCCACGGTTCTCAAGGAAACCCCGCAGATCATCAACACCACCATCGAGGGCAAGACCGAGTGGGACCGCATGGCGGAGTTCTCGGTGGATTAGGTCTGGGTATTTCGGTGGAGTAGGTGGAGAAACCGTGACCGTCAGCATTTTCGATCTCTTCTCGATCGGCATCGGTCCGTCGAGCTCCCACACGGTCGGCCCGATGCGGGCCGGACTGGCCTTCGCCAGCGATCTCCACCAGCGCTGGGCCGCAGGCAGGCCCGAAGACACGTCCGACACCCCGCCGAACGCGAGCGGGACCCTGGCGGACGGTGCGGTCAGCCGGGGGACGGGGGTGACCGTGATCCTCTACGGGTCACTGGCGGCCACCGGTGTCGGGCACGGCACGCTGGGGGCGTGCCTGCTGGGACTGGACGGGGCCGACCCGGCCACCGTCGACCCGGACTTCATGGTCGGGCGACTCGACCAGATCCGCCGCGAGCGGACGATCAACCTCTTCGGTGACCGCACCATGCCCGTGGTCTGTGGTTTCGAGGACATCATCCTGCGACCCGCGGTGAAGCGCACCATCCACACCAACGCCGTCACCTTCTCCGCCCTCGATCCCGAAGGTGGAGAGTTCAAGAGGACGTACTACTCCATCGGTGGCGGGTTCATCCGCACCGCCGAGGAGGAACCGGTGGTGGACCGGCTGACCGGGGAGCACGTCTTCACCTCGGCGGCAGAGCTGACCGAACTCGCGGAACGAGCGGGCTCGGTGTCGACAGTGCAGCGTGAATGCGAGCGGTCGCTGCGCACAGACGAGGCCATCGACCACTACCTGGACGAGGTGGTCGACGTCATCGACGGCTGCGTCAAACGGGGCATCACCTCGGAGGGCACGCTGCCGGGTGGACTGCTGGTCAAACGCCGCGCCGAGGGCTGGTACCGGCAGCTCCTGCTCGAAGACCCTGAACGCAGCCGCGAGTTCGCACCCGACTGGGTGAACCTCGTGGCCATGGCGGTGAACGAGGAGAACGCCGGTGGAGGCCGGGTCGTCACCGCGCCGACGAACGGCGCGGCCGGCATCATCCCTGCGGTGCTCCACTACGCCCGCAACTACACCGATGCAGGACGCTACGACGAGCGGAAGGCGTCGCGACGTTTCCTGCTCGCCGCCGCTGCGGTGGGTTCCCTGTACAAGGAACGCGCCAGCATCTCCGGTGCCGAGGTCGGCTGCCAGGGTGAGGTCGGTTCGGCGTCCTCCATGGCGGCGGCGGGACTTGCCGAGGTCCTCGGCGGGACGCCCCGTCAGGTGTGCAATGCCGCCGAGATCGCCATGGAGCACCTGCTGGGCCTGACCTGTGACCCCGTCGGTGGCCTGGTGCAGGTTCCGTGCATCGAACGCAACGCCATCTCCGCGAATACGGCGGTCAACGCCGCACGGATGGCTATGCGTGGCGACGGTCAGCACCGGGTGAGTCTGGACGAGGTCATCGAGACCATGCGTCAGACCGGCGCGGACATGTCCGACCGGTACAAGGAGACCGCCGGCGGCGGGCTGGCGGTGAATGTGGCGGTGAATGTGCCGGAGTGCTGAGTTCCGGCCCGGAGGTCAGGGATCAGAGGCGGCGGTGTCGTCCATGGTTGCTCCTGGTGAGGACGGTTGCGCTGTGTGCAACGCGGACGTACGGTGCAGTGATGGGAAATCAGGGAGTGCAGTCAGTGGACCGGGCCATCGCGGCACTGGAGGTGCTCGCCGAACTCGGTGACGCCGGTACCGGCGTGATCGCCGACAAGCTGGGGGTCCACAAGTCGAGCGCGAGCCGTATCCTCACGTCGCTGGCGAGTCACGGCCTGGTCGAACAGGACGGACAGGGCGGCAGCTGGCGTCTCGGCTTCGGCCTGGTGCGCTTGGCCGGGTCGGTGACGGCGAGGACGGGGTTCTCCCAGGTGGCCCAAGTTCTCTGCGACAGGGTGGTCGAGGATCTCGGCATGACCGCGAATGTGGCTGTGCTGGACGAGGGCTTCGCGGTCAACGTGTCCCAGGCGGTGGGGTCCGGGTTGCTGGCTCCCCGGCACTACGTGGGACTGCGGACTCCCGGTCATGCGACGAGTTCGGGAAAGCTCCTGCTCGCCTACTCAGGCACCGACGGGACCGACGGCACCGACAGGACCGAGGTCCCCGACGACCTCGAGAGGTATACCGACCGCACCATCCTCACCGCCTCGGAACTGGGTGCCGAACTCGACTGGGTGCGGGACCGGGGCTGGGCTGCCTCCGACGAGGAATGGGAGGAGCGCATCACCGCTGTCGCCGTCCCGCTGCGTCGTCAGGATGGCACGGTGGAGGCGGCGCTCACCGTCACCGGTCCCAACCACCGCCTTCCGCCGCAGGATTTCCCGGAGGTCGCTGCGCGGTTGACGGAACTGGCCCGTTCCTCCGGACGATGGGTGTGAGGTCATGGCATGAACCTGCCGGGATCGAAGAGGCTGACCGCGTGGTCGGTGCAGCCCTTGGTCACGTAGTCGGCCAGGATCTCACCGACCACCGGGACGAACTTGAAACCGTGCCCGCTGAATCCGCAGGCGACCAGCACCTGCTCGTGGAGCGGGTGTGGTCCGATCACGAAGTGCTCGTCCGGTGTGGACGAGTACAGGCAGGTCTTGGCCCGGACCAGTTCGCCGGTCAGCCGGGGGAACAACTGTGTCGCCCGGGCGCGCATGTCGGCGACCTCGTGACCGTAGACGGTCCGGTCGATGGTCGGTGCGGTGGTGGGGGTCCCTTTACGGAAGAACCCCAGTTTGAATCCGCCCTGCGGACCGTCGGTGGCGGGGAAGCCGTAGATCTGCCCGTTGCCGTGCGTGTCCTCGACGTAGACCGGGTGTTGGTCGTGGCTCCATGCCTCGCAGGGGACGTCATCGGTGTACTCCGGACTGATCCAGTAGAAGATCATGCGCTCGATGGACAGGGGGAGGCGCATCTCCGGGAGTATCTGCGGCGCCCACGCGCCCGGGGTGACGATGAGTTT
Source organism: Candidatus Corynebacterium avicola (assembly GCA_019114135.1). Classification (GTDB taxonomy): domain Bacteria; phylum Actinomycetota; class Actinomycetes; order Mycobacteriales; family Mycobacteriaceae; genus Corynebacterium; species Corynebacterium avicola. Next base: position 29,868 of record DXGC01000032.1, on the reverse strand, counting down.
GTCTGCTCCGTACGTCCCGTGTGACGTGGTGACCTCCACGCCGCCGTCAGGGGTGGTGTGCCAGTGGGTGACCGGTTCGTGGAACCGGAGTGTGGCGCCCTTCCCGGCGGCGACCTCCGCATTGGCGATGGTCGTCTCCTCCGGTCGGACGTAGCCCGCGTTGGCCTCGTAGAGTCCCAGTGCGTCGTCCGTCGGGTTCATGGTGGGGAAGCGGGAGTGGATCTCGGCGGCGTCGAGGATCTCGTGCTCGAGGCCGTGCTGTTCGGCGGCCAGACGTGAGCCGGCGAAGGTCAGACTCGCGGGGTCGCCGATGTAGATGCCGCCGCAGAGTCGCATGATGTCCCGCCCGGATTCCTCCTCGAGCCTGTGGAAGAGCTCGTAGGAGCGGCGCAGCAGGGGGACGTAGTCCGGGCTCTCGAAGTAGGCCTGGCGGATGATCCGGGTTCCACCGTGGGCGGACCCCTGGTCGTGGCCGGGTTCGAAGGCCTCGAGTCCGAGGACGTTGACCCCGCGTTCCGCCATTGTGTTGGCGGCTGCTCCTCCCATTGACCCTGTTCCTAAAACGATGACGTCGTAGTGCTCCATGGTGCTGCCTCCTGCCGTTGCTACCGGCGTTTCGTAATACACAACGTCATGTCTATTACACAACACACTAAGCCCCGCCCATGGGCGGGGCAAGAGGTGGAAGGGGGCCGGACGAGGATTTCACGCAGCCGTTACGTCGCCGCTGTCCGACCAGTTCTGCCGGTAGAATCAGACACCATGTCATCGCACACCAGAAAAGCTGTCTCGCCCGCAGAGGCACCGTCCGGCGAGCCCGGGGTCACCCCGCCGAAGCTGAAGAAGAAGGCCTACAACAAGCAGCTCAAGAAGTTGCAGGCCGAGCTGGTCGACATGCAGCAGTGGGTGCGTGAGACCGGGGCGCGGGTCGTCATCATCATGGAGGGGCGCGACGCCGCAGGAAAGGGGTCGGCCATCAAGCGGCTGACCCAGTACCTCAACCCCCGGTTCTGCCGGGTCGAGGCGCTGCCGGCGCCGACGGAGCGTGAACAGGGTCAGTGGTACTTCCAGCGGTACGTGGAGAAGCTTCCGACCGCCGGCGAGATCGTGATCTTCGACCGCTCCTGGTACAACCGCGCCGGGGTGGAGCGGGTCATGGGCTTCTGTACCGCGGAGGAGTATCGGCGGTTCATCCACCAGGCGCCGATCTTCGAGCGACTGCTGGTGGAGGACGGCATCATGCTTCGCAAGTACTGGTTCTCGGTGTCGGACGACGAGCAGATCCGACGGTTCACCTCACGCCGTGAGGACCCCCTGCGGCAGTGGAAGCTCTCCCCGATGGACCTGCAGTCGATCACCCGGTGGGAGGACTACTCCAGGGCGAAGGACGAGATGTTCGCCCACACCGACACCCCGACCGCCCCCTGGTACACGGTGGAGAGCGAGGACAAGAAGCGCTCACGCATCAACGTGATCAGCCACCTGTTGTCTTCCATCCCCTGGGAACGGGTGGAGCACACCCCACCCGAGATCCCGGACCGTCCGGACTCGAGCAGCGACTACGAGCGTCCGCCGCGTACCGAGTTCCGGTACGTGCCGGACGTCGCCGCCGACCTGGAGAAGAAGCCGGGAGATAGCTGAGGACTAGCTGATCAGTCCGCGGCCTCGACGTAGTGGGCCTCGATCTCGCGGCCGAAGTGCTCGTCGACGACCTTGCGCTTCAGCTTCAGCGACGGGGTGAGCTCCTGGTAGTCCACGGAGAGGTCGCGGCGCAGGATGGTGAACTTCTTGATCTGCTCCCACCGGTTCAGGTGGGTGTTCAGTTCGTCGATGTAGCCCTGCACGGACTCCCGCACCGCCGGGGAACTGACGATGGTGGCGTAGTCACCGGTGACTCCGTTGCGCTCGCCCCAGGCGGTGATGGCGTCGTCGTCCAGGGTGACCAGGGCGGAGACGAAGTTGCGGTTGTTGCCGATGATCACCATCTGGCTGGCGACCGGGCACAGGCCCTTGAACTGCGCCTCGATCTGGGCGGGGGCGACGTACTTGCCGTTGGAGGTCTTGAAGAGCTCCTTCTTGCGGTCGGTGATCTTCACCCGGCCCTGGTCGTCGATCTCGCCGATGTCGCCGGTGCTGAACCAGCCTTCGCTGTCGAGGACCTCGGCGGTGGCCTCCGGGTTGTTGTGGTAGCCGTCCATCACTCCCGGACCACGGACCTGGATCTCGCCGTCCTCGGCGATCCGCGCCTCGATGCCGTCGAGCGGCGGTCCGACCCGGCCCGCCCGGTAGATCTCCGGACGGGTCAGGCAGGTCGCGGCGCTGGTCTCGGTGAGGCCGTAGCCCTCGAGGATCTGCATGCCGGCGGCGCCGAACCAGCGGGCGACGTCGGTGTTCAGGGCGGCGGACCCGGAGATGAAGTAGCGGACGTTGTTGCCGAAACGCTCCCGGATCTTCGACATGACCAGCTTGTCGCCGAGCTTCGCCTGGAAGCGCACCCAGCCGCTGGCTGAACCGACGCCGTTGTCAGCGTCGAAGGCCTGCACGCACACGCGGCTGGCCCAGTGGAAGAGCTTCTCCTTGATCCCACCGTCGGTGGCCATCATGGTGGCGACGCCGTTGTAGGCCTTCTCGAAGATGCGCGGGGCCGAGCCCATGAAGGTCGGTTTCACGACACCCAGGTTGGGCACGATCTTGTCCAGGCGTCCGTCGATCGCGGTCTCGAAGCCGAAGTGGATCGGCAGCACCAGCAGCAGCTTGCCCATCACGTGCGCCAGGGGCAGCCAGAGGAACTGCTTGTCGTCGATGGTCAGCAGTTTGTCGTCGCCGGAGTTGGATGTCACGTCGACGGCCTTCGCCTCGAAGACCCACACGCGGTGCGGCAGACGAACGCCCTTCGGACGCCCGGTGGTGCCGGAGGTGTAGATCAGGGTGGCGAGGTGCTCCAGTCGGGTGGAGTCGATCCGCTCGTCGATGCACGAGGGGGCGGTGTTCAGGTACTCGACACCGCGGCGACGGAGGTCGGCGAGGCTGATGACCCAGTCCTCGTCGGCCCAGGCCGGAACCTCACCCTCGAGGAGGACGATGCCCCGGACCTTCGGCAGGTCGTTGCGCAGGGAGGTGACCTTCTCCAGCTGCTCCTCGTTCTCGACGAAGACCACCTGGGTGTCGGAGTCGTCGAGGATGAACTGGACATCCTCCGGGATGGTGGTGGGGTAGACGGTGACGGTCGCCGCGGAAGCGAACATGATTCCGTAATTCGCCAGCGCCCACTCGTAACGGGTGGCGCAGGCGATGGCGACCCGTTCCTCGGCCTCGATCCCCAGGGAGATGAGGCCCGCACCGACCTCGGACGCCTGGGTGCCGAGCTCACTCCAGGTGACGGCCTGCCAGTTCTCGTCGGCGCCGGGGAAGCTGTACGCGCGGCGGTCGGGGGTCTCGGCGATCCGTCGTCGCAGCATGTGCCCGACGGACTGGATCTCGGGGTCGAGTACGACGGTCTGGGGTGAATTGCTCCCGGTCGGCGCGGTTGTCATGGTCTCTCCATCCAGCAAATGTTCGCCTGTAAAGTGTTGTGGTTCACAGTAGCAAATTACCGGCCCCTGGAATCACATTTTCGCGTGCTTTGTTACCGCGGTTCACCCCGGCCTTTCGTCGGTTCCGACCACCCCCGGGGACCGCTCCCACGGCGGCCGTCAATGCAACCGTGCCACCATGGGAACATGAACGAGATCACACATGAGCGCGTCAACAACACCGGCGTCATCACGCTGGATCGCCCCAAGGCACTCAATGCCCTGAACCACGCCATGATCACCTCGATCGCCGAGGCACTGGAGGAGTTCCGGAAGGACGACGCGGTCGAGCAGGTCGTCCTACGCTCCGCGGTGGAGAAGGCCTACTGCTCCGGCGGAGACGTACGCTCGGTCCGGGAGACCGACCTGGACGGGGAATACGGTCCCGGTGACCGGTTCTTCGACGAGGAGTACGTCATGAACCACGCCCTGGCGGATTTCCCGAAGCCGACCGTCGCCCTGGTCAACGGGATCACCATGGGCGGGGGACTGGGCGTCTCCGCCCATGCCGACCAGCGGGTGATCACACCGCGGACCTGGGAGTCGATGCCGGAGATGGCGATCGGCTTCGTCACCGACGTCGGCATCTCGCACGTCTTCACCCACCTGCCGCATGTCCCGGAGGAGTCCCGGGCAGCCGTCGGTCTGTTCCTCGCCGTCACCGCCTACCGGCTGACGACGGACGACCTGCTGTGGACCGGGCTGGGAACCCACCTCGTCGAGGACATCGAGGCCGTCGCCGAGTCCCTGCAGGCGGGGGAGCAGCTCAGTGAACCGAAGGTCGTGCCCGGTACCGCGGCCCACGACGAGGTGGCCGGACGCTCCGAGCTCGCCCGGAACCTGGGATGGATCACCGAGACTTTCAGCGGGTCCGACTGGCGCGAGATCGCCCAGCGGATCGAGACTTCCACCGGGGAGTTCGTGGATGCCACGCGGGAGCTGCTGGCCCCGGCGAACCCGCTGTCGCTGGTGGCCGCAGCCGTCCTACTGGACCACTCCTCGCGCTCCAGCCTGCGTGAGGCCCTGGACGCGGAGTTGGCGATCGGCAGCCTGCTGCGTCGGCAGCCGAACTTCGCCGAGGGTGTGCGGGCTGTACTCGTCGACAAGGACCGGGACGCTCACTTCGTTCCGGCGAGTGTCGCCGAGGTCACCGACGAGCAGGTGGCCGAATTCAGGACTGCGCTGGGCTGAACTCCGGGGCCTGCTGCTCCTCCCGCGGCACCCTCAGCCACACCACGAAGCCCCAGATGACGAAGGCTGCGTAGACGATGTACAGCACCGCGCTGGGGTAGTAGCCGGCGGCGAAGAGCAGGGGGACACCGGCGACGTCCACCGCGATCCAGATCAGCCAGAACTCCGTCCATCCTCTCGCCATGCCGAAGGTGGCCAGCATGGAGCCGGTGAAGATCCAGGCGTCCGTCCAGGGGCCCCAGGAGCCCAGGGCGCTGAACACCCAGGCGAAAACGCAGGTGCCGACGACGGCGACGACGAGCATGAACAGTCGCTCCCGGGACGTCGCCCAGTGTGGCTGCACCGCCTCATAGGACTCGGCCGGTTCACTGAGGATTGAGCGGGAGGGGTCGGTGTCCTCCGGCTCGCGCATCCCGCCACGCTTCGCCTTGGACCACTGCCACCAGCCGTAGGAGCTGACGATCAGGAACATCACCTGGCGTCCGGCCTGGCCGTAGAGGTCGAGGTCCTGGGGGGTGTTGAAGACACCGCCGAGGAAGACGGTGAACAGCAGGACGTTGCCGACGATGCCGACCGGCCAAGCCCACACGACCCGACGCATCCCGCCGATCGCGGAGGCGATGCCGAAGCCATTGCCGATGATCTCGCGCCAGAGGATCGACGTGTCGCCGATGGACCACTGGGCGTTGAGGAACGTGATGAGGACGTCCTGCATGCAGGTGTCCGCCTTTCTCTCCCATCCGGACTATGACCGTCGGCTCCGGAATCACACCGGATCTGCTTGACCCACCTGGTGGAGGTGGCGCTCGCGGGCTTTCACCGCCGGTGGGGAATTCCACCCCGCCCTGAGAATGCTTACGGCGGAAAAGTCTACACCCCGCCCGGAAGGGCGGGGTGCAGTATGCGGGGTCCGGATCACGGGGATTGGAATGCCGTGACCGGAGTGCGGGGTCGGCTATGCCCCGAAACCGTCACGCAGCAGGCGGAAGCTCTCGTCGAGGATCTCCGACGGGCGGCGGTCGGTGGAACTGAGCTTGGTCGAGCATTTTTCGTCGGCCTCACGGAGCTGTGACTCCACGGCGAAGGAGCCGGCGGCGATGGTCGAGACCATCATCAGGCCGGTGGCGTGGAGGCTCATCGTTCCGTCGCAGCGCCGGTGCAGTGCCTCGACGAGGTCTTCTGCGACGTGCTTGACCTGGTTCCGTTCCTCAGGGCCGGTGAGGTAGCTCAGGTGCTCGCCGACGACCATCAGGCTGAGCAGGCCACCGACCTCCCGGATGTCCTCGGCGTCGTTGACCTGTTCGGCGATCAGCCGCTGCATGATCTTCACGGCGGACTCGTCTTCCGGCGCCGACTCGACCTGCTCGCGCCAGTCGGAGATCGTGTCCTCGAGGAAGAACAGCAGGGCGTCCTCACGCCGTGGGAAGTAGTTGTGGAACGTCCTCGGCGACACCCCGGCCGCCTCCGCGACGGCGGCGACGGTCATCCCGTCGGAGCCTTCACGGTGCAGCAGCCCGGCGGCTGCCCGGGCCAGGGACCGGCGGGTCTCCTGTTTCTTCTGCTCGCGCAGCGAAACTGTGGAGTCGTGCTCGGTGGTGACGTGGTTAACCATTGGACTTCGGGGTGCCATCCGGGCCACCGGTGCTGCCGGTGTCACCGGCCTCGTGCTTGCCGGACGCGGTGTCCTGGTCACTTACCCTGTCAGCCGCGTGCTTCCCGGAGTCGGAGTCGGCACCCACTGTGACAAGCTCCTTCTCGGTGTCCCCGTCCTTGGTCGGGGCCTTCATTCCTTCGAGTGTGGTGCCCTCGACATCGACGGACGGGATGATCTTGTCCAGCCACTTCGGCAGCTTCCAGGCACGGTCACCAAGCAGGAACAGGATGGCCGGGACGATGGTCATGCGCACGACGAAAGCGTCGATGAGCACGGCCATGGCCAGGGCGGAGCCCATCACCGCGATGAACGGCTCGTCCATCAGGATGAAGGCGGCGAACACCGAGATCATGATCAGCGCGGCGGCGGTGACCACGCGGGCACCGTGCTTGAAACCGTTGGAGACGGCGTTGCCGGCGGTCTTGCCGTGGACGTAGCCCTCGCGCATGCGGGTCACCAGGAACACCTGGTAGTCCATGGCCAGGCCGAAGACGATACCGATGAGCATGATCGGCAGGAAGGAGATGATCGGCTGCGGGTCGTTCGTGATGCCCAGCCAGCCCCACTGCCAGATCGCGACGGTGACACCGAAGGTGGCGGCGACCGACAGGGCGAAGCCCAGGGCGGCGATCAGCGGGACCCACAGGGAGCGGAAGACCACGACCAGCAGGACGAAGGCCAGCACCACGACGATGGCGATGTAGGGGACGAGCACCTCGGAGAGGCGGTCGGAGACGTCCTCGTAGATCGGGGTGACACCGGTCAGAGAGTAGGTTGCGCCGGTCTGGTCGGTGAACCCGGACTCGGCGTCGCGCAGGGACTCCAGGGTCTCGGCGGTGGCCGGGTCGGTGGCGCCGGTGGTCGGGGTGATCATCACCATGCCTGCTGCGCCGTCCTCGGTCATCTGTGCCATCACGGCGTTCTCGACGCCGTCGACCTCGCCGATCTGCTGGGCGGCCGCGCCGAAGACCTGCTGGGCCTCCTGGGGGTCGGTGCCCTCGGCGGTCTCCACCAGGGCGATCATCGGGGCGTTCCGACCGTCGCCGAAGTCCTCGGCGACCCACTCGGCGGCATTGCGCTGCGGGCTGCCGAGCTTGGCGGAGTCGTCGCCGGGCATGGCCAGCTGCAGGCTGGCCATCGGGATGGCCAGCAGGACCAGCAGCAGCACGGAGGCACCGGCGAAGATCACCGGGCGCTTGCGCACCTGGCGGACCCACTTCAGGCCCATGGTGGGCTTCTCGTCCTCGGGGTCCGGGGCCTTGACCACCGGGGCGCGTCCGGCGAAGGACTTGGTGCCGAAGGCTCCGAGGATCGCCGGCAGCAGGGTGATCGCCACGAGGACGGCGATGAACACGGTGAATGCCGCGGCCAGGGCCATGGCGGTGAGGAAGGGGATGTTGATGATCGACAGGGCGGCCAGGGCGATGAGCACGGTGAGGCCTGCGAAGCAGACCGCCGAGCCAGCCTTGCCCACGGCGAGACCCGCCAGGTGGGACCGTTGGGCGTGGGTGGTCTTCTTGATCTCCTGGGCCAGTTCCTTTGGCGTCATGTTGTTGCCGCCGATGTAGGCCACCAGTTCATTTCGGAACCGCGAGACGATGAACAGGGCGTAGTCGATGCCCACGGCCAGGCCGATCATGGAGGCCAGGGTCGGGGTCATGCTGTTGATGTTGTCGGTCAGCGCCGTGGCGGCCATGATCAGCATGATGCCGGTGCCCACGCCGACGATAGCGGTGATCAGCGGCAGGCCGGCGGCGACGAAGGAACCGAAGGTGATGATCAGGACCAGTGCGGCGACGGCGATACCGATGAGCTCGGCGGTGCCGCCGATCTCGCTCGTCTGGAAGGCGTTACCGCCGTACGCCACCTCGAGGTTGTCGGACTGTGCGTCCTCCAGCACCTCGGTGACGGCGTCGAGGTCCGCGGTGTCGATGTCCATCGCGGTGTCGGCGTCGAAGGAGACCGACATGGTGCCGGTGCGGCCGTTGTCGGACAGCGGGGTCTGGGAGGCCATCATGGCCTCGACCTGCTCCTCCGGGAGGCCCTGCTGCGCGAGCATCTGTTCCATGCCGGCCGCGCCGGTCATCGGGTCGACGATCTCGTCGGTGTTGGTCAGGGCGTCCTGGTCCTGCAGCTCGGCGATGAGCGCATCCAGTTCAGTCTTGGTCGCCTCGTCGGTGAGAGAACCACCCTCGGGGGCGCGCACGACGATGTCGCCGGTGGCGGCCTCCATCTCGTCGCCGTTATCGGGGAAGTACTCCGCCATCTCCTCCTGGGTCTGGACGGACTCCATGCCGGGGATGGTGAAGCTCATGGACGTGGACTTCGACATCGTCGCCATCAGGCTGCCGGCGCCGATGAGCACGAGCAGCCAGACGGCGATGAAGCGCCACCTGTACAAGTATGCGGATCGTCCGATCCGGTAGAGGAATTTAGCCATGCGGCTGATTATGGCATGCCCTCTGCAATGTTGCGCAACGACTGCATAAATATATTCACTGCATCACATCTGCTGTACCATGTGTCACAGATCACCGGTCCGGACTGTGGTCGGCCGACGTGTAGGATGTCCCGGGTGACTGACTACCGACCGGAGGTGCCGCCGTGCTCCATGCGCTGACATTCGCGCTGGCCGACGCCCTGAACTTCATTCTTATCGGGGTGCTCATCGCCGTCGGCCTCGCTCAGGCGGCGAAGGAGAAGGGGGGACGCTACGGCGCGGTCGCCGGTCTGCTGGTGTTCGGCGACTGGCTCGGGGTGCTGACCTTGGCGCTGCTGACCATGCTGGTCTTCAACGGACTGGGGGACACCATCGCCTCCCTCGTCGAGTCGCCGGTTTTCGCCGTGCTGTTGATCCTTACCGGTGTGCTCAGCGCGGTGCTGGCATGGCGCAGTGGACGGCGTGTCCGCGACGGTGGAGCGGTCGGCGAGGACGGCACCGAGGAAGCGCCTGCGCAGGGTAATCCGCTGGTGCAGCGCATCATGGCGCCGCTGAAGAAACCGAGCCTGATCACCGTCGGTGTCGGTTTCGCCCTGGGTGTGGTGCAGTCGGCGACCTCGGTGCCCTTCTTCGCCGGCATCGCCGTGATCAGCGCAGGTGACTTCGCCGTGGCCACCCGGTACGTCAGCATGATCGCCTATGCCTCGGTTGCGCTGAGCCTGCCGTTCCTCACCGCGCTGGCGATCGGGTACATCCGCGCCCACCCGTACAGCGGAATCGGCAAGGGCTTCGCGACCCTGCAGGACAACCAGGAGACCGCGGCGCGCGTCGGCGGCTACATCGTCGCCGTGCTGCTCATCGGGCTCGGTCTGCTGCAGCTGCTGTAACTGCAGTGATCGGCAGCGTCAGCTGAGGACCTCGAACGTCAGTCCCGCCGACGTCAGTCGGTCGATGAGGTTCTGCCCCATGGCCGTCGCGGTGGTGAGCTGGCCAGCGAGATCGGGATTGTCATCGAAAGCCAGGCACAGTGCTGACTCCGCCAACATCTTGGCGGTCTCCGTGTAGCCCGGGTCTCCACCGCTCACGCGGGTGTGGACGGTCTTCCCTGCGGCGGTGGCCACGAAGTCCACGGTGAACCAGGTCCTGTCCCGGCGCTCCTGGGAGGGGCCGTCGCCCGCTGCGATCCGCTTGGCGATGGCACGGCGGACCGGAGGGATCTGGACTGCGGCGATGAGGAGCGGGAAGCCGATGATCGAGGCCGGGACCGTGAGGAACTTCTTCGCCCCGGCATTGTGGGAGTAGGTGAACTCCGGACCGAAGTCCTCGATGGACGGTGCGGTGCGTGCCGACCTCTTCACGATCTGACCGTCGATCGTCGGCAGGGGGATCAGCCAGTTCTCCGTGACCGGATCCCGCCGCGGGCGTTCCGTCTTCAGCTTGGCCCGACGGTCCCTGGGACGTGTCTCGATCTCATAGCGTTGCGACGACGCCTCCTTCAGGGGCCGCAGACGAGAGAACTGCTTCAGCGCGGAGTGCAGGGTGCCGCCGGACATGGTCGCGTTGGTCCGCACGACACCGCGCATCTCGATCGGGACATCCCCGGGGAGCAGCTTGGCGGTGTACAGGGCACCGAGATCGTGGGGGATGGAGTCGAAGCCGCAGGCGTGGACGATCCTGGCTCCGGTCTTCCGTGCGGTGGCGTCGTTCTCGACGAACATCCGGTCGACGAACTCCGGTTCCCCCGTCAGGTCGACGTAGTCGGTCCCCTCGGCGGCGCAGGCGGCGACGATGCCCGCCCCGTACTCCAGGTACGGCCCCACGGTGGTGATGACGACCTTCGCGGAACGGGCGACCTCGGTCAGGGACGTCGGATCGGTGGAGTCGGCGTGCAGCAGCCCGATCTCGGCGACATCCGGGTTGATGCCGGTCAGCCTGTCCCGGACCGCCTCGAGCTTGTCGCGGTTGCGTCCGGCCAGCGCGATCCTGCCCGTCCCGGGCAGGTGCTCGACCAGGTAGTCGGCGGTGAGGCCACCTGCGAAGCCGGTCGCACCGAAGAGAACCACGTCGTAGGGGCGATCCGGGTTCGTGGACTGGTCGTGTGTTTCTGTCATCGCGCCTTCCGCTCTAGTGGATACACCTGTAGATGTTTACAGCGCTCACAAGTCTAGGGACGACGATCGGCCCCGGCAATGGTCGTCACCACGAGGTCGTTAGTCGGCGACCAACGCCTCCATCGTCAGCTCCGGGTGCTCCTTCTCCACGAAGGCCAGCTTCCACTTGTCGCCGAACAGCGCGATCAGCTCTCCGTCGGAGCGGGTGAAGATCTCCACACCGCGCTGGCGGCCCAGCTCGGGGGCGGACTCCGCATCGGTGCGACGGGCGACGGAGTAGGGGACCGGCTCGGTGACGGTCTCCACGTTGTACTCGACCTCCATGCGGGCCTGCATCACCTCGAACTGCATCGGGCCGACCGCGGCCATCACCGGGTTCGCGTCGCCGCGGGCGTCGTTCTTCAGGATCTGCACGACGCCCTCGGAGTCCAACTGCTCCAGGGCCTTGCGGAACTGCTTGTACTTGCCCAGGGTCTTGGCCCGCAGGGTGCGGAAACTCTCCGGGGCGAACTGCGGCATGGGGCGGAACTGCACCTTCTTGCCGGCGAAGATCGTGTCACCGGGAGCCAGGGAACCGGCGTTGACCAGGCCGACGATGTCGCCGGGGTAGGCGGACTCGACCGTGTTGCGGTCGCGCCCGAACACGGTCAGCGCGTACTTCGTGGAGAAGGAGCGTCCCGACTGGGCGTGGGTGACCTGCATGCCACGGGTGAACTCGCCGGAGACCACGCGCATGAAGGCCAGCTTGTCGCGGTGGTTGGTGTCCATGCCGGCTTGCACCTTGAAGACCGTGCCGGCGAAGTCGTCGCCGACCTCGCGCTGCTCGGCGATCGCCGAACCGCCGGAGGACACCGCGGCCTCGATGGCCTTCGGGTCGGATTCGCGTGAGCCGGGGGCGGGGGCCAGCGCGCAGAGGGTGTCGAGGATCTGGTGCACGCCGAAGTTCAGCATCGCCGAGGCGAAGATCATCGGGGAGGTCGTGCACTCCAGGAAGAGGTCCTGGTCGTGCACCGCGCCGTCGGCGGCGAGCAGTTCGGCCTCCTCAGTGGCGGTGTCCCACGTCTCCGCCTCCTTGTCGGATGCCTCGTCCGGGGAGTAGTGCTCCTCCGGGGCGATGGTGGAACCACCGGCGGTGCGCAGGAAGTGGATGTACTCCTGCACCTCACCGTCGTCGAGGCGGGCCAGCCCACGGAAGTCGCCGGCCTCGCCCACCGGCCAGAAGAGAGGCGTGGGCTGGAGGCCGATCTCGGTGACGATCTCGTCGACCAGCTCCAGCGGCTCCTTGCCGGGGCGGTCCCACTTGTTGACCACGGTGATGATCGGCAGACCGCGGGCCTTGCACACACGGAACAGCTTCAGGGTCTGCGGCTCCAGGCCCTTCGCACCGTCGACGAGCATGACAGCGGCGTCGACGGCGGTGAGTACACGGTAGGTGTCCTCGGAGAAGTCGGCGTGACCCGGGGTATCGACCAGGTTGATCATGTACGGCTCGCCCTGGTGCCCCTCCGGGGCGTACTCGAACTGCAGGGCAGAGGAGGCGACGGAAATGCCGCGGTCCTTCTCCATGTCCATCCAGTCGGAGACGGTGGCCTTGCGTCCCGCCTTGCCGTGGACCGCGCCGGCCTCGGCGATCACCTTGGCGTGCAGTGCCAAGGCCTCGGTCAAGGTGGACTTACCGGCGTCGGGGTGGGCGATGACGGCGAAGGTACGGCGACGGTGTGCTTCTGCGGTGATAGGGGTGTCTGACACGTCTGCACAGTCTACCTGCGGGCATGCCGGTGAGGGAAAAGGCCGTGAGGCGTAGCCTGGAATGACGGTCCCAGGACGGCGTGCGTGACGAACACGTCGGCCCTGACTTTCCGCCGACGACACAGGAATCCACAGAAATCCACAACTTTCTGGAGTGATAACAGTGACGACCGAGAAGACCGGAGAAACAACTGAACAGAGGAATGTCGCGCAGAAGCTCATCGCCGACCACCTTGTCGACGGTGAGATGGCCCCCGGCAACGAGATCGCGCTGACCGTTGACCAGACGCTCACCCAGGATGCCACCGGCACCATGGTGATGCTCGAACTGGAGGCAATGGGGCTGGACCGGGTCCACACCGAACTGTCGGTGCAGTACGTCGACCACAACCTGCTCCAGACAGACGAGAAGAACCCGGACGACCACGCCTTCCTCCAGTCGGCGGCACAACGCTACGGTGTGTGGTTCTCCAGAGCAGGAAACGGGGTCTCACACCCGGTGCACCAGGCGCACTTCGGCCGGCCCGGAGCGACGTTGATCGGATCAGACTCCCACACCTGTGCCGCCGGTGCCCTGGGCATGCTGGCCATCGGTGTCGGTGGCCTGGAGGTCGCCATGGCGATGGCCGGTGAACCTCTCTACGTGACCATGCCGGAAGTGTGGGGTGTGGAGCTCACAGGTGAGCTTCCCGACTGGGTCTCCGCCAAGGACGTGGTGCTGGAGATGCTGCGTCGGCACGGGGTGAAGGGTGGGGCCGGCCGGATCATCGAGTACCACGGCCCTGCTCTGGAACAGTTGACGGCGATGGACCGGCACGTCATCGCGAACATGGGTGCGGAACTGGGGGCGACCGCAAGTGTCTTTCCCGCTGACGACATCGCGCGTGACTACCTCGAGGCCGTGGGACGGTTAGATGAGTACACAGGACTGGTCGCCGATGAAGGCGCGGGATACGACCTCACCGAGCACATCGACCTCGGTGAACTCGAGCCGTTGATCGCCCGGCCCTCCTCGCCCGGCAATGTCGTTCCGGTGCGGGAGGTGAAGGACGAGGACGTCTCCCAGGTGGTGGTCGGCTCGTCGGCGAATCCCGGCCTGCGTGACTTCGCCGTGGTCGCTGAGATTCTTTCGGGCAGGCAGACAGCGCCCGGGGTGTCCCTGGACATCAACCCCACATCCCGGGAGGTGCTCGCCGACCTGATCGCCGGCGGCTGGCTGACATCGCTGGTGGCCTCAGGTGGACGTATCCACCAGTCTGGCTGCATGGGCTGTATCGGGATGGGGCAGGCACCGGCCACCGGACGGAACTCCCTGCGCACCATGCCGCGAAACTTCCCCGGCCGGTCGGGGACCGAAGAGGACTCCGTCTGGTTGTGTTCACCGGAGACGGCGGCCGCCGCGGCGTTGACCGGTGAGATAACTGATCCTCGTGAGCTGGAGTCGCTGTGCGACATGACCTACCCCAGGCCAGGGATGCCGGAGAAGTACAGTTCCGTGAATGACATGTTGCTCGCCCCACTTGCTGCCGAGGAGGCGACGAAGGTCGAGCTGGACAAGGGGCCGAACATTTCCTCCCTGCCGGACTTCGATCCCCTGGACGACCAACTTGATCTTCCCGTGGCCTTGGTCATGGACGACGATGTCTCCACCGACGAGATCATGCCGGCCGGCTCGCGCGTCCTGCCGTACCGGAGCAATATCCCGAAGATCTCGGAGTTCAGCTTCTCCCGCGTGGACGCCAGCTACCACGAACGCACGGCGGGCCTGGACGGCGGCCATGTGGTCGTCGCCGGTGACAACTACGGGCAGGGTTCCTCGCGTGAGCATGCTGTGATCGCTCCCCGCTACCTCGGTTTGCGTGCGGTTGTCGCCAAGTCCTTCGCCCGGATCCACTGGCAGAACCTCGCCAATTTCGGGATCCTGCCGTTGGAGTTCGACGACCCTGCCGACCACGACCAGGTTTCGCAGGGAGATGAGTTCGCCGTCAGGAACCTGCGGGACAGCCTCCGTGACGGTGACACGGTCCGGGCGACGATCGGTGGTCGGGACGTCCTGCTGCGGCATCGCCTGTCCGGTCGCCAGGTCGCAATGGTGATCGCCGGAGGGCGGATACCGTACACGGCCGAGTCAGGAGAGCTTGGGGCAGCGTAGAGTCGGGGATGAGGATTCACAGTCAAAAGCACCGGTGGAGCCAACATCAAGGAGAGATCCATGAACACCACGAAGTGCGGCCGAGAATTCGATGTCGTCGTCGTAGGATCCGGGGCAGCGGGGATGTCCACGGCCCTCGGGGCGCTGGATGAGGGACTCAGCGTCCTGATCCTGGAAAGCACCGAGAAGTGGGGCGGAAACACCGCGATGTCCGGTGGTGGCATGTGGCTGCCGAACAACCCTCTGTTGCAGGAGGACCAGGTCGGCGACTCCCGCGAGGAGGCGCTGGAGTACATCGAGGCCACCGTCGGGGACGAGGGTCGTAGTACCAGCCGGGCCCGCAAGGAGGCCTTCGTCGACGGCATCGCCGACTTCGTCACCACCGCGCAGAAGTACGGCATGGAGTTCGTCCGCTCACCCGACTACGCCGACTACTACCCGGAGCTTCCGGGCGGCAAGATCGGCCGCTCCATAGAACACAAGCCGTTCCCGATGAAGCGGCTGGGGGAATGGGCGAAGACCTGCCAGATGGAGGTCACCATGCCGATCAAGACCGATGACGTGTGGTTGCTCACCCGCGCCTGGTCCACGGTCAGTGGTTTCCGCCGTGGCGCGGAGATGGTGCTGCGTACCGCGGCCGCCACCGTCAAGGACGGGTGGCCGGCCGGTCTCGGTGCCGCGCTCGCATCGTCCTTCCTGGAGAAGGTCGTGATCCAGGGTGGTGCCGAGCTGTGGCTGGAGTCCCCGCTGGAGTCTCTGGTCTTCAGTGACGGGGCCGGTGACAGTGGTTCTGGTCGTGTCGCAGGAGTGACCACGACCAAGAACGGGGAGACGTTGCGCATCGGCGCGAACCGGGGAGTGATGTTCGCCGGCGGTGGCTTCGACCACAACAAGGAGAAGAGACTGGAACTGCAGGGCATCGAGGGCTTCCCCTCCGGCGCGCCGGGCAACGTCGGCGGTCCGCTGGAGATCGCGGTCGAGGCCGGGGCAGCGACGGAGCTGCTGGACGAGGCATGGTGGGGTGCCTCGGTGGCGCCGACCTCGAAGACCGGGGCGCTGTTCGTCCTCGGCGAGCGTTCGGTGCCGCACGGCATCATCGTGGACGCCCAGGGACGTCGCTTCGCCAATGAGTCCGAGTCCTACGTCGACCTGGGCCACCACATGCTGGAGCATGACCGTGACGGCGACTTCTGGCTGGTCACCGACAAAGTCCACGCACTGAAGTACCTGCGCAACTACATGCTTGACCCGTCCGGTGCGAAGGCGCTGAAGGCCGAAGGTGTGCTGCACAAGGAGGACACCATCGAGGAACTGGCGACGAGCATCGGTGCGGACCCTCAGGTGCTGCGGGAGACCGTGGACCGCTTCAACGGTTTCGCCCGGGCCGGCGTCGACGGTGATTTCGGTCGCGGCAACTCCGCCTACGACCGGTACTACTCCGACCCGAACGTGCACCCGAACCCGAACCTGGGCACGCTGGAGAAGAAGCCCTTCTCGGCGGTGAAACTGGTGGTCGGCGATCTAGGCACCAAGGGCGGGGTGGTCTGCGACGAGCACTCCCGGGCCCTGCGCGAGGACGGCAGTGTCATCGAGGGGCTGTACTCGGCCGGCAACAACTCGGCGGCCGTGATGGGCCGGACCTACCCCGGACCGGGTTCCACCATCGGCCCGGCGAGCGTCTTCGGCATGATCGCCGCCCGGCACATGGCTGGCGTCACTCCGCTTTCGTGAACCGAAGGGTGGCGGCCGTCCCGAAGACCGCCACCATGACTACACAACCGATGAGCACCGTGACCACCGGATTCTGCATCGTCCAGACATCCGGGGCCGGTGCTCCTCCGGTGTTCCCGAAGAGTTCACGCGTGGCCTGCACCAGCGCACTGACCGGGTTGTAGTTGGCGAAGGTCTCCAGGACCTTCGGCATGGTCTCCGCCGGGACGAAGCCGTTGGACAGGAAGCTCAGCGGGAAGAGAACCATGAAGGACGCACTGTTCAGCGCCTCCGGACTCTTGACAATCAAGCCGAGCCACACCAGCACCCAGGCGAAACTCCAGGAGAAGACCAGCAGAAGGGCAAGACCGGCCACCAGGCCGAGGAGACCGTTGTCGAAGCGCCAGCCGACAGCCAGGCCGGCCAGCACCATGACCAACAGCGTCAGACTGCTGAGCACGACGTCACCTAGCGTCCGGCCGACGAGAACTGCCGAGGGAGCCATCGGCAACGTCCGGAAACGGTCGACCAGCCCCTTCTTCCGGTCCTCGGCCATGAGGACGCCGGAGAAGGTGCCGCCGAAGACCATGGTCTGCACGAAGATTCCTGCCATGAGGAAGGAAACGTAGTCCTGCCCGGGGACCTCGATCGCCCCGCCGAGCACCTGGCTGAACAGGAGCACGAACATCAGCGGCTGCGCCATGCCCCACACCAGCAGGTCCGGGGTGCGCCGGTAGCGGGTGATGTTGCGCAGGGTCACCGCCCGCACGTCCACGAGCCATTCGGTCACTGTGTTCATGACTCGGCCCCCGTCTCGGCTCCCGTGAGTGCGAGGAAGACATCGTCGAGGGAGGGGCGGGCAAGCCCGACGTCGTGGATGGCGGTGCCGTGCTGACGTAACAGTCCCAACGCCTTCTCGAGCTCTGCCGGGCCGTCGGTGACGGTGACGCTGACGGTGCGTCCGTCGACTTGGGCTCGGTCGCCCTGGCGGGCGGACAAGTGGGAGAGCAGTTCCGCGGTGGACGTGGCATCCGCGGCGTCCTGCAGCGTGACCCGGATACTCTGCCCACCGACCTGTGATTTCAGCTCGTCGGCGGTGCCCTCAGCGATGACGGTGCCGTGGTCGATCACACTGATCTCGTCGGCGAGCTGGTCCGCCTCCTCGAGGTACTGGGTGGTCAGCAGCAGCGTGGTGCCGGCCGCGACCCGTTCCCGGATGACCTCCCACAGGTTGATCCGCGCCACCGGGTCGAGACCGGTGGTGGGTTCGTCGAGGAAGAGGATGTGCGGGTCGCTGACCAGGGACGCGGCGAGGTCGGCACGTCGGCGCATGCCACCGGAGAAGCCTTTGACGGGCCGGTCGGCGGCATCGGTGAGGTCGAAGAGCTCGAGCAGTTCGTTCGCCCTCGTCTTCGCCTTCTTGTCCCCGAGGTGGAAGAGACGGCCGATGAGCAGGAGGTTCTCCCGGGCGGACAGTTCCTCGTCGATCGTGGCGTACTGCCCGGACGCCCCGATGATGCGGCGGACCGCGGAGGCGTCCCGGACGACGTCAAGTCCGGCGACTGTGGCTGTGCCTGACGTGGGGCGTACCAGTGTGGTGAGGACCTTGACCGTCGTCGTCTTCCCCGCACCGTTGGGACCGAGCAGCCCGCGGACCGTCCCCTCCTCGACGGAGAGGTTGATGCCGCTGAGGGCATGGACCTCACCTGAGGAGGAGGCATAGGTCTTGTGGACGTCATGCAACTCAATGAGTGCCATGGGCCCGGATGGTACTGCAGTTCGCTGCGTTCGGAGGGGAAACCGAACTAGACCAGCGGCTTCTCCCACTCCCCGCGGACCTGTACACCGGTCGCCGCGGCCAGTTCCTCCAACCGGGAGTTCTCGGCATCGGTGAGGGTGGCTCCGGTGGCCCGGACCTGGGAGTCGATGTGCCGGGCCTTGGTCACCCCGATGATCGGGACGGTCCCCTTGCCGATCGCCCACGCCGAGGCGATCTCGGCCACGGACAGTCCGCCGTGGGCCTCGCCGATCTCGGACATCGCGGTGGTCAGCGACTCCAGCTGGGGGAGGACCGCATTGTAGGTCTTCGCCCTGTCGCTGCCCTCCGGCAGCGGGTTCGCGGTGCTGTAGGTGCCGGTCAGCGCGCCCTGTTCCAGGACCATGTAGGAGTAGAAGTCCACGTCGTTCTCCAGGCAGTGCTGCAGAACCCCGGTGTCCTCGGAGTCACGGAACAGCAGGCTGTAGTGGTTCTGCACCGCCGACAGCGGGATATCTTCCTCGCCGAGGATCTCGGTGACCCGCTGGATCTGGGAGAGGCTGTGGTTGGACACGCCGACAGTGCGGACCTTGCCCTGCTGGACCAGCGGGATGAGCTGCGGGGTCCACTTCTCGATGTCGTCCTGGTTGTGGATCCAGTACAGGTCCACGTGGTCGGTGCCGAGCCGCTGCAGGCTGGCGTCGAGCATGGTGGACATCGAGTTGTCGTACTGGTGGGCGATGCCCGGGGTGAACTTCGTGGACAGCTGGTAGGAGTCGCGGTCGTGGTCGGCGAGCAGTTCGCCGAGGATGCGCTCGGACTCGCCCAGGGCGTAGACCGGCGCGGTGTCCCACAAGGTCAGGCCGTGCGCCATCGCTTCCTCGACCACGGGTCGCAGGTCCTCGGTGTCCAGGTGGTTGCCGAAGACGGTGTCACCACCGACCTTGCCGGACCCCCAGGACCAGGTGCCGAGGGCCACGGAGGGACGGGTGAACGGAGCGCCAGGAGAGTGCTGCGGAGTGGAAGTCATGCCCCGATGCTACGTCTGCTCCTGGCGCGGTGCCGCCCCGGAGAAGAACTTCCGGGTCCACGTCTCGTCCTTGTACTGGGCGGGTACCGCACCGCCGAGAAGGCGGCGCATCGCCGTCGACATCGCCGGGGTGGCGTCCTGCAGCAGGTCGGTGTCGGATGCCAGCAGAATGATGTTGCCGTAGCGCCGACCCTTGAGCATCGGGGGGTCGGCGATGACGGCGACGTGCTCCCACACCTCGGCCATGCCGGCGAGTTCGGCCTTCGCCTCACGCAGGTCGGAGTGGTCGCCGCAGTTCGCCACGTACAGCCCACCGGGTGCCAGGCCACGGTGACAGTCGGTGAAGAAGTCGGTGGTGGTCAGGGACCAAGGGGTGACGTCGCCCGCGAAGACGTCGCGGATGATCACGTCACGGCTGTCCGGGACGAAGGACGCCGCGACGTCCCGGGCGTCGCCCACCCGGATCTTCACCCGCGGACTACGCGGAACGTCGAAGGAGGAGCGCACCAGCTCCGCCAGCTTCCCGTCGAGCTCCACCACGGTGTTGCGTGAAGTGGGGTAGAGGTCGGCGAAGTAGCGGGCCAGGGAGCAGGCCCCACCTCCCAGATGGGTCAGTCGAAGGGTGGCGGGGTCCAGGCCGGTCTCCTCAAGGTGGGACTCCACCGCCACGGCGATCCACTGCATGTACTCGAAGACCAGCTGGCGCGGGGCGCCGATCACGACGTGTGAACTGGGGACGCCGTTGACCTTGATCACCCAGCCGTTGTCGAGGTACGGGTCGGGCTCGAGCTCGATGGGGCCTGAGCTGCCTTCGTAGGAGCCCGCCACCGGACCGGCAGAGGGCTGGGACTTCTGCGCCCCGCGTGCCTTCCGGGCCATTACCTCAGTTCATCTCCCCGGCGCCGCCGAAGAGCCAGGCGACGACGAGTGCGCCGGGGTCGATGACTCCACGTGTCCGGTCGCCGAGGTAGGACGCCCGGCCCTTGTGACCGGCCAGTTCAGCGGTGGAGCGGGCGCCCTCCAGGGCAGCGGCGTGGATCGCCGCGAGATCCGGGGCAGCGTCGGAAGACGCACCGTCCCCACCGCCACCAGTCACAGCGTCCTTCGCGGCGGTGGCGGCGGGGGCCAGCGCGTCCACCATGGTGCGGTCTCCGGGGGCGGCACCGCCCAGTTCCGTCACCGCGTCCAGTGCACGCTGCAGTGCCTCGGCGAGCTCCCCGGCGGTGAGCCCGGCATCCGTCCCGGCGGCAGCGGTGACCGACATCTCGCGGAACAGGGTGCCGAAGACCGCACCGGAGGTTCCTCCGGCCCGGACGAAGAGCCGGTTCGCCAGCGCCGCCAGGACGTCAGCGTCGGAACCCTTCACCGGCTGCGGAAGGTCACCGAAGGCGGCCTGCATGTTCGTGCCGAAGTCGCCGTCGCCGGCCAGCCGGTCGAGCTCGGTGAGGTCGTCCACGGCGCCGACGACCCCGGCGACGAAGGCGGACAGCCACTCGTTCGTCTCGTCCTCGGGTCCGCCCGGGATGTCGTCGGCGACGTGCATGGTGGCGTCGACCGGTGTCGGGTCGACACCGAGGGTCCGCGGCCACGAGGGGGCGGAGGTGGGGGCGTCGAGCAGGTCGAGGACCTCGGTGTCCACAGCGTCACCGGAGCTGACCCGGGTAAACGTCACCGAGACGCCTGCCATGTTCACCGAGGTCACGTAGCTGCCGACGAGGCTCCGGGCGACCGTGATCCCGGCGTCGTCGAGCCGGCGCAGCACATGGTCGAAGACCAGGTTCAGTTCCAGGAGGGTGGTCCCGCCCAGGCCGTTGACCAGGCCGACGACCGTGTCGCCCTCGGTGAGACCCAGGTCGGTGACGATACCGTCGACGAGACGGTTGGCCACCTCCGAAGCCTCGGAGACGCTGGTCCGCTCCACACCAGGTTCGCCGTGGATGCCGACACCGATCTCCATCTCCCCCTCGTCGAGGTCGAAGGTGTCGCGTCCGGAGGTCGGGAGATGGCCCGGTGCCAGGGCAGCGGCCATGGAGCGGGAGTTGTCGGCGACAGTCTGGGCGACACGGGTGACCTCGTTGAGTGAGTAGCCACGGTGCGCCGCAGCGCCGGCGACCTTCTCCACGAGGATCGTGGCGCCGGTGCCTCGGCGCCCCGGGCCGTCTGAATCATCGGCGTCACCGCCCGTCGCGACGTCGTCGGCGACGATGACCTCGCGGGTGTCCACCTCCGGCAGACCCTGGCGTGCGACGCGGAAGTTGATGATGTCCCCGGTGTAGTTCTTCACGATGTGCACCACGCCCTGACCACCGCCGGCGTCGTTGGCCCAGCGGGTGGCCTGGGTGACCTGGACGGCATTCGGGGAGGTGAACAGGTGACCGGGGACGGCGGCAGCGAGCATCCCCTCGCCGAGGAAGCCTGAGTGCATAGGCTCGTGCCCCGAGCCGCCGCCGGAGATCACCGCGACGGCAGGGCCGCCGGACTCGGTGACCACCGGGGTCTCGCGGGCGATGAAACCGTGGTCGTCCCAGCGGGCGTCGGGATGGGAGGCGACGAAGCCGCCGAGTGACTGTGGGAGGAAGGTGTCGGGGGTGTCCCGGAAAGAACGGAGTGAAGAATCAGCCATGACCCGCACCCTACCTTGGAACGGAAAACGGGCAGATCAGCCCCTACCGTGGATCTCATTCTGAGCTGCGGAAACGCCTCGCCCGGCAATAACATCCACGGCGTCGGCGGCGGTGTCGGCGACCGCATCCCAGTCGCGGTCGGCGTCCAACCCGGTCAACACGTGTTCCACGACCCCGGTACCGGGGGCGGGACGTCCGATACCCACCCGGACCCGCACGTAGTCACGGGTGCCGAGCTTCCCGGTGATCGACTTCAGACCGTTGTGGCCGTTCTCGTTGCCGCCGACCTTGACCTTCACCTTGCCCGCCGGAAGATCCAACTCATCGTGCACCGCGATCACGTGGTCGGCGGCGATGCCGTAGGACGCGGCGAGCGGGGCGACGGCTTCACCGCTGAGGTTCATGAAGGTGGTGGACCGCACCAGCAGCACGCCCTCGCCGTCGATCTCGACGCGGGACACCTGTGCCTTCACCCCACGGACCGGTTCCAGGACGGTACGGCAGCGCTCCAGCAGCCGGTCAACGGCCAGGTATCCGACGTTGTGACGGGTGCCCTCGTACTTCGCACCCGGATTGCCCAGCCCGATGACCAGCCAGCTGGCCGGGAGCGCGGCGGCAGTGTCATTCGCGGAAGCGTCTGTGGTGGCGCGGCGGGCCGGGGACAGCAGGGTGACCAGCTTCTGCAGGATGCTCATGGGGTCACCCTACCTGCGACGACATCCTCGGCGAGGTCGGCGGCGTCGGCCAGCGCGACCGGCAGGTCCTTGTTCTCCGCGGAAGAGAAGGACCTCAGGACGTAGGACGCCGGGGCCATGCGCCCCGGGGGTCGTCCGATGCCGACCTGCAGGCGCGGGAAGTCGCGGGTCCCCAGCGACTTCGCCACGTCCTTCAACCCGTTGTGGGCGTTGAGGCCCCCACCGTTCTTCAGCTTCACCTGGCCCAGGTCCAGGTCGAGCTCGTCGTGGACGACCAGCACATGGTCGGCGGGGATCCGGTAGTAGGCGGCCAGGGCCTTGACCGGCCCGCCGGAGGTGTTCATGTAGCTGCGGGGGACGGCCAGGATGAGACGTTCGCCGCCCAGGCGGGTCTCGGCGACCCGGGCGTTGAGCTTGCGGTTCACGCTCAGGGTCGCGGGGCCGGCGGGGCCGCCGCAGTTACCGGCCAACTCGTCGATGACCATCGCACCGATGTTGTGGCGGGTACCGGCGTATTCGGCACCGGGATTTCCGAGCCCGACAACAAGAAAGGGAGACTGGGCAGTGTTGTTCACTGCTCCAGTCTCCCACACAGGCCCCGGGGGACTGCGGTGAGGATTACTCCTCCGACTACTCCTCGGAGTCGCCCTCGGACTCGCCCTCGGCGGAAGCCTCGGCCTCGTCGCCCTCGCCCTCGGCGGAAGCCTCGGCCTCGTCGCCCTCCTCGGGCTCCGGTGCGACCTCGGGCTCGATGACGTTGACGATGAGGGTCTCCGGGTCGGAGACCAGGGTGGTGTTGCCCGGCATCTGCAGGTCGCCGGCCAGGACCTGGTCGCCGATCTCCTTGCCCTCGATGGAGAAGGTGATCTCCTCGGGGATGGAGAGCACGTCGGCCTCGACGGTGACGACGTCGGCGTCCTGGATGACCTGGGTACCGGCGGCGGCCTCGCCCTCGGAGACGACCGGCACGTCGACCTCGACCTTCTCGCCGCGCTTCACGGAGAGGAGGTCGGCGTGGTCGATGTCCAAGGTCAGGACGTTCTGGTCCACGGCCTTGATCATGCAGAGGTTGTCCTCGCCGTCGATCTCGACCTCGAGGATGGCGTTGACGCCGTTGTTACGGACGATGCCCTGGAACTCGAGCAGGTCGAAGCTCACGTGGACCGGCTCGTGGAAGGAACCGTAGAGGACGGCCGGGACGCGCCAGTCGCGACGCAGGCGACGGGCGGCACCCTTGCCGAACTCGGTACGGGGCAGGCCGCTGATGCGGATGATGTTGCTCTTGGACATGGTGTCCTCCTGAGTGCTGGGGATTGACGTTCAACTGTGCTATCTCACGAAAAAAGCCGCAGACAGGCTGCGGCTGAAAAGTTCGTACGAGCAGTCCCAGGGGAACACCATGGAACTTCTTCGCGCCGATAACGGCCGGTTTCCACCAGCCCTCGCCGAGACGAGGGACAGTGTATCACTCGAAGAGTGTGGTGACCGAACCGTTCTCGAAGATCTCGTGCACGGTCTTGGCGACCAGCGGGGCGATCGGCAGGACGGTGAGGTTGTCCCAGCCCTCGGTGTCCTGGGGCAGGGTGTCGGTGGTGATGACCTCGCGGGCGCCGCAGTCGTTGAGACGCTCGCGGGCGGGACCGGAGAAGACACCGTGGGTGGTGGCGATGATGACGTCGCCGGCGCCGGCCTCGCGCAGGACCTTCACCGCGCCGGCGATGGTTCCGCCGGTGTCGATCATGTCGTCGAGCAGGATGCAGGTGCGTCCCTCGACGTCACCGACGACGCGGTTCGCGGTGACCTTGTTGGCGACGTCGACGTCGCGGGTCTTGTGGACGAAGGCCAGCGGGGCGCCGTCGAAGACGTTGGACCACTTCTCGGCGACCTTCACGCGACCGGCGTCCGGGGAGACCACGCAGAGGTTGTCCATGCCGTACTTGTCGATGATGTAGTCGGTGAGGATCGGCATGGCGTGCATGTGGTCGACCGGGCCGTCGAAGTAGCCCTGGATCTGGTCGGTGTGCAGGTCCACCGAGACGATGCGGTCCGCGCCGGCGGTCTTGAGCATGTCGGCGATCAGACGGGCGGAGATCGGCTCACGGCCGCGGTGCTTCTTGTCCTGGCGGGCGTAGGGGTAGAACGGCAGGATCGCGGTGATGCGCTTGGCGGAGCCGCGCTTCAGGGCGTCGATCATGATGAGCTGTTCCATGACCCACTTGTTCAGCGGCTGCGGGTGGGCCTGCAGCACGAAGGCGTCGGAGCCACGGACCGACTCCTCGAACCGCACGAAGATCTCGCCGTTGGCGAAATCGTGGGCGGTGGTGGGGGTCAGCTCGATCCCGAGTTCGCGGGCGACGGCCTCGCCAAGCTCGGGGTGAGCACGACCGGAGAAGAGCATCAGGTTCTTCTGGTTGTCGATCCAGTGGGACACGGGTTCTATGACCTTTCCTACGCGGTTAGGAGTCTCAGAGCTTTCAGAGCCTTCAGAGCTTATCGCTGAAATGAGTTTAGGGTGCGGACTTTGCCTGAACCCAATCAGGGCTATTCGCCGGGGTTCCCGGGAGTCTCTGTGGACTCACCAGCGTCAGCAGCACCTGCAGCCTCAGCAGCCTCGGCGGCCGGGGTCCCCGGGCGCTTGCGGGCGACCCAGCCCTCGATGTTGCGCTGGCGCCCCTCGGTGATCGCGAGTGCGCCGGCGGGGACGTCGTCCTTGATGACGGTGCCGGCGCCGGAGTACGCACCGTCGCCGACGGTGACCGGGGCGATGAACATGGTGTCCGAGCCGGTGCGCACGTGGGAGCCGACGGTGGTGTGGTGCTTGTTGACGCCGTCGTAGTTGACGAAGACGCTGGACGCGCCGATGTTGGAGTGCTCGCCGATGGTGGCGTCGCCGACGTAGGTGAGGTGGGGGACCTTCGAGCCGGTGCCGATGGTGGCGTTCTTGGACTCGACGAAGCCGCCGAGCTTGCCGTGGTCACCGAGGTTGGTTCCGGGGCGCAGGTAGGTGAAGTGGCCGACCTCGGCGTGGGCACCGATGACCGAGTCGATGGCGTGGGTACGCACCACGGAGGACGCCTCGCCGACGGTGACGTTCTCCAGGGTGGAGTCCGGTCCGACGGTGACGTTGTCGGCGATGGCCGTGGTGCCCTTGAGCTGGGTGCCCGGTAGGACGGTCACGTCGCTGCCGACGGTGACCTCCACGTCGATCCAGGTGGTCGTGGGGTCGACGATCGTCGCCCCGCCGCGCATAGCGGCCTCCACGGTGCGGCGGTTGAGCTCGGCACCGGCCGCGGCGAGCTGGACGCGGTCGTTGACACCCGCGAGCTCACGGGGGTCGTCGGAACGGTGGGCGCGGACCGGGTGGCCGTCGTGGCGGGCGATGCCGAGAACGTCGGTGAGGTACAGCTCGCCCTGGGAGTTGTCGGAACGCAGGCGGGTCAGGGCGTCCCGCAGGATCGTCGCGTCGAAGGCGAAGACACCGGAGTTGATCTCGCGGACCGCCTTCTCCTCGGTCGAGGCGTCCTTCTCCTCGACGATGGCGGTGACCTCGCCCTCCTCGTTGCGGATGATCCGGCCGTAACCGAAGGGCTCGTCCAGCATGGTGGTCAGCACGGTCACCGCGGTGGGGACCTCGGTGTGCGCGGCGTGGAGGTGGGAGAGGGTGTCCCCGGTGAGCAGGGGGACGTCGGCGTTGGTGACGATGACGGTGCCGTCGAAGTCCTCCAGTGCGCTCATGCCGCACTGCACGGCGTGCCCGGTGCCCAGCTGCTCCTCCTGGATGGCGAGGCTGAGCGGGGATGTGAGGTCCTCGGCGATGGTCTCGGCGGCCGGTCCGACCTGGTCGCGACCGTGGCCGATGACGGCGACGACGCGGTCCGGGTTCACGGTGTCGGCGGCGTGCAGGCTGTGGGCGAGAAGTGTCCTGCCGCCGATCGAGTGCAGGGTCTTCTGCGTCGCCGACTTCATGCGGGTACCTGCCCCGGCGGCGAGCACGATGACGGCCACCGGGGAGCGGCCGGACGCGGTGTGGGAAGTCACGATAAGTGGTGTCCTTAATCCTCTACGGTGCTCGGCAGAAGTCGAGCCGAAGGTCGAGCGTTGTGCAGTGACAGTGTAGTGGGGGCGGTGCTGAACATGTGGCACACCCCGCGGCCCGTGTGTTGTCCCCGGTGCGGGCCGGATGAAGCCCCGGTGCGTCCCCACTGCTTCCCGTGCAGCTCCCCCACCAGGACTCGAACCTGGAATGACGGTACCAAAAACCGTAGTGTTGCCGATTACACCATGGGGGACTGCGGGTTACTCTACCGCACGGGTGAAGGGGTTCCTGTCCGGGTGTCCCACTACGATGGGTACCCATGAGCGTCACGAGTCCCGCATCCCTGTCAGGTGTCCTCGACACCGTCGCATCCGACCCGAAACTCGTCGGGCTGCTGACGCACGTGGGGGAGTCCCGCCTGCATGTCCAGGGCCCCGACGCCTCCTGGCCGTTCGCGCTGGCCACCCTGGCCCGCGAGGCTCCGGTGCTGGTCGTCACCGCGACCGGACGTCAGGCCGAGGACCTCACTTCGGAGCTCACCGCGATGCTGGGGGACGTCGTGGCCATGATGCCGTCCTGGGAGACCCTGCCGCACGAGCGGCTGTCGCCCGGCGTGGAGACGGTCGCCCAGCGTCGGGCGGCGCTGTACCGGCTCGCCCGCGGTGAGGTGAAGGTGCTGGTGGCACCGACCCGTTCGGTGGTGCAGCCGGTGATGGCCGGGATCGGTGACGTCGAGCCGGTGCGCCTTGTCGAGGGCGCGGAGCTGGAGTTCGGCGAGCTGCAGGAACGCCTGGTGCAGTTCGGCTACACCCACTCCGACGTGGTCGGTCGCCGCGGCGAGTTCGCCACCCGTGGCGGTCTGCTCGACATCTTCCCGGCCACCGCCGAGATGCCGGTACGTGTCGACTTCTGGGGCGACGAGATCAGCGAGGTCCGCGTCTTCTCGGTCGGTGACCAGCGCACCATACCTTCCGCGGTGCCGGACGAGGTGCTGGTGCACCCCGTGCGCGAACTGCTGATCACCGACGAGGTGGCCGAGCGTGCCGGACGCCTGGCCCGGGAGAACGCCGGAAACCCGGAGCTGGCCGAAGTCTTCGACAAGATCAGCCAGCACACCCCGGTGCAGGGCATGGAGTCGCTGATCCCGGTGCTCTACGACGGGCCGATGCAGGTCCTGCCCGAGCTGATGCCGGAGGGGTCGCACACCGTTGTGCTCACCCCGGCGGCGGTGCAGCGTCGTGCCGAGGACCTGGTGGCCACCGGCCGAGAATTCCTCGAAGCCGGGTGGGAGGTCGCCGCGATGGGCGCGGCCGCCCCGGTGGATGTCGCCGCCATCGCGGCGAACAGTGCGGAGGACGCGCCGGAGGAGCAGGTGGACCGGGCCGGCTACCGCAGCCTGGCGTCGCTGGCGAAGACGCAGGACACCCTGGGGCGGCCGTGGTGGACGGTCTCGCCGACCGGCATCGCCGACTACGAACTCGACGACAGTGAAGAGGGCGGGTCTGCCGAGCCGCTGCTGCTGGACTTCGATCTGGCACCCGCCCCGCACGGTGATCTGGAGGCCATCGGCCACATGATGTCGACGGTGCGTGCCCGGGTCGAGGAAGGAGGCCGGGTGGCCTACGCCGCGCCGTCCCCGGCGATCGTGGCCAGGATGCTGCGCCGCTTCCGCGAGGCGGGCATCGCCGCCGAGGCCGTCGGTGTGGACCTGGACGGGATCACCGGCCAAGGCCGTATGCGTCGGTCGAAGAACAGTCCGGACGCCCCGCCGGCCGCAGGCACGGTGAGTATCTACCAGGCCATCGCCCACGGTGGTCTGGACACCCGTGACGTCCTGTTCATCACCGAGACCGACGTCACCGGTAACCGAGTCGAGGCCTCGGCGACCGGCAAACGCAAGGCCGCCAAGAAGCGCAACCGGGTCGACCCGTTGGCCCTGGAGGCCGGGGACCTGGTGGTTCACGACCAGCACGGAATCGGCAAGTTCGTGAAGATGACCGAGCGCACCATCGGCCGTGGTGAGGACGCCTCGCGCCGGGAGTACCTGGTGCTGGAGTACGCCCCCTCCAAGCGCGGAGGTCCCGGTGACCAGCTCTACGTGCCGATGGACCAGCTGGACCTGTTGTCCCGCTACGTCGGCGGGGAGCGTCCGGCTCTGTCGAAGATGGGCGGCTCGGACTGGAAGAACACGAAGAAGAAGGCCCGCGGTGCGGTCCGGGAGATCGCCGGGGAACTGGTGCAGCTCTACGCCGCCCGCCAGGCCGCCCCCGGCTACGCCTTCGACCCGGACACCCCGTGGCAGCGTCAGATGGAGGAGGCATTCCCCTTCACCGAGACCGAGGACCAGTACAACGCCATCGAGGCGGTCAAGTCCGACATGGAGAAGCCGGTGCCCATGGACCGGGTGATCGTCGGCGACGTCGGCTACGGCAAGACCGAGGTCGCCGTGCGCGCCGCCTTCAAGGCTGTGCAGGCCGGCAAGCAGGTCGCCGTACTGGTGCCGACCACGCTGCTGGCCCAGCAGCACTACCGCACCTTCGTCGACCGGATGCAGGACTTCCCGACCACGGTGCGTGAGCTGTCCCGCTTCACCTCCCCGGCGGAGTCGCAGGAGACGCTGAAGGGCATGGCCGAGGGCACGGTCGACATCGTCATCGGCACGCACCGCCTGCTGGCCACCGGTGTCCAGTGGAAGAACCTCGGGCTGATCGTCGTCGACGAGGAGCAGCGCTTCGGTGTGGAGCACAAGGAGCACATCAAGTCGCTGCGCACCCACGTGGACGTCCTGACCATGTCGGCCACCCCGATCCCGCGCACCCTGGAGATGTCCATGGCCGGCATCCGCGAGATGTCGACCATCCTCACCCCGCCGCAGGACCGGCACCCGGTGTTGACCTACGTCGGCACCCAGGACGACAAGCACGTCGCCGCGGCGATCCGGCGCGAACTGCTCCGGGACGGGCAGGTGTTCTACGTCCACAACAAGGTGAAGACCATCGAGGACGCGGCGGCGAACATCCGGCAGCTCGTCCCGGAGGCCCGGGTGGTCGTCGCCCACGGCCAGATGAGTGAGGAGCAGCTGGAGACCACGGTGCAGGGCTTCTGGGACCGCGAGTTCGATGTGCTGGTGTGCACCACCATCGTGGAG
>DXGC01000031.1 GCA_019114135.1 Candidatus Corynebacterium avicola | reverse complement strand
TAGATAATCTACTTTCCTCTCAGAACATACCCCTGCGCCACCTGGCTGACCAGACCACGACACCGACACCTGTACCGTTGGATCCCATGACGATCACCGCAGCCGCTGACGGCTCAGCTCTCGGCAACCCGGGCCCTGCCGGGTGGGCCTGGTACATCGACGACGACACCTGGCGTGCCGGCGGATGGCCGCACGGAACCAACAACATGGGCGAGCTCAAAGCCGTCCTCGACCTGTTGGAGACCACCGGCGCCGACCCTGCCACCACCGACGAGCCTCTGGTGGTGCTCTGCGACTCCCAGTACGTGATCAACTCGGTCACCAAATGGATGCACGGCTGGAAGAAGAAGGGCTGGAAGAAGCGGGACGGTAAGCCGGTCCAGAATGTGGACCTGATGAAGGCCATCGACGCAGCCCTGACTGGCCGCGATGTCACGTTCCAGTGGGTGAAGGGCCATGCCGGACACCCGATGAACGAGGCGGCGGACAGCCGCGCCAATGCAGCGGCCACGGCCCACTCGCAGGGTACCTCGCCGGACGCCGGCCCCGGACTCGGCGACGGACGGGTCGCTGCAGCGTCCGGCGCTGCCGCCGCGGCGGAGAGTCCATCCGATTCCGACACCGACACCGACACCGACAACGACAACGACAACGACAACGACAACACCGGTGCCAGCGATCTCGCATCGCGCTGCGCCGACAGGGAGATCGCCCTCTACACCGACGAGGTGCGTGGCGACCACGACAAGGCCGGTGCGCTACTGCATCCGGAGCTACGGGCCACCGAAGCGAACGGCGAGGTGCTCGACCGGGCCGGATTCCTGGCAGCACTGGCCCCGTTGCGCGGCTTCAACAAGGTCGAGGTCGGCGACGTGGTCGCCGACGAGGTCTCCCCCGGCGTCGTCCTGGTCACCTCGACCACCACGGGCCCCTACGGCAGGACGGCCCGCTCCTCGCTGTGGCTGACGACCTCCGGCGAGCCGACGCTCCGCCACCACCAGGTGACGCAGGTCAGCTGACCTCGGCCGTCGGAGCGTCCACAACCCCATAAGGGGGTAAAGTAAATATCGTTGCATTGCGTGCAACTTTTCACCGGGTGTAGAACGATCTGGTGACTGAGACAGGACATGATGCGGACATCGCCCCGGCACTGAAAGCCGATGAATGCGGTCTCCGCGAGCGCAAACTCCGGGAGACCCGGCTGCGTATCGAGGACTGCGGAACCAAGCTCATCCTCGAGCGCGGTTTCGACCAGGTCACCATCGACGAGATCTGCGAAGAAGCGGGCATCAGCCGCCGCAGCTTCTTCAACTACTTCGACTCCAAGGACCAGGTCGCTGCCGGCCGCGGCATCCCGCCGATCCCGGAGGAAGTACTCGAGAAATACGTCACCCGGGACTCCGACAACATCGTGCGGGATATCCTGCACCTCGTCGCCGTCACCCTCGACAACGACCCGACCTCCTCGCTGGACCTGTCCCCCGATCGCGAGCTCAGCCTCGTCGTCCGGGCACGGCGCCGCGAGATTGTCAGCCAGACACCGCTGCTCAGCGCCGGCAACATGCGCCGGTTCGACGCTTTCGCCGGGGTCATCCTGGACTGCCTCACCGGTCACCTCACCAACTTCCCGGACAGAAGGCATCTGCCCGACATCCCGTTGGAGCACGAGGCGGCACTACTCACCGCGCTGATCCGTGAGTCCATCGCCGTCTCGAGCCTGCTGCACCGGCAGGACCCGGAGTTGTCCAAGCAGGAGATCGTCTCCCGCACCGGCCGACGGTTGACTGCCCTCGCCGGGGCATACGCCTCCGACTGGGATTGACCATCCCGCTTCCCCTCACGTTCCCCTCACGATCCGAAGTAACTATCCACAACGACGTGTCCACGACGACACCAGAAAAGAGGACACCAGTCACGATGGCCCCACTTGAGAAACTTGACGGCCCCGCCTCCGTGAATACGGAGCCGAAATCGAAGAACAACGTCCCACTGGTCTTCACCAGCCTGATGCTCGGCATGCTGCTGGTGTCGTTGGGGCAGACCATCTTCGCCACCGCACTGCCGACCGTCGTCGGCGAGCTCGGCGGCGTGGACCAGCAGAGCTGGGTCATCACGGCCTTCCTGCTCGCCCAGACGATCGGCCTGCCGATCTACGGCAAGCTCGGCGACCAGATCGGCCGCAAGCCCCTGTTCATCTTCGCCCTGAGCATGTACCTGGTCGGCTCCGTCATCGGCGCACTCGGCCAGAGCATCTGGATGATCATCGCCGCCCGCGCCGTCCAGGGCCTCGGTGGCGGCGGCATGATGGTGCTCTCCCAGGCCATCATCGCCGACATCGTCCCCGCCCGTCAGCGCGGCAAGTACATGGGACTGATCGGCTCGGTCTTCGGGTTCTCCTCCGTGCTCGGCCCGCTGCTCGGTGGCTTCTTCACCGACGGCCCCGGCTGGCGCTGGGCCCTGTGGTTCAATGTCCCGCTGGCCCTGGTCGCCATCATCATCGCGGTGGTCTCCATGCACCTTCCTGCCCGCGGCTCCGGTAAGGCCCGGCTGGACATCTGGGGCACGGTCTTCATGGCCGGCTTCGCCACCTCCCTGATCCTGGCGATCACCTGGGGTGGCAACGACTACGAGTGGGGCTCCCCGACCATCATCGGCCTGCTCATCGCTTGCGTGGCCTGCGCGGTCGTCTTCGTCCTCGTGGAGCTGAAGGCCGACCAGCCACTGATTCCGATGGAGCTCTTCCGCAACCGGAACTTCGTGCTGTGCACCCTCGCCGGCCTGCTCGTCGGAGTGATGATGCTGGGCACCCTCTCCTACATGCCGACCTACATCCAGATGGTCCACGGCATGAGCCCCACCAAGGCCGGTCTGCTCATGATCCCGATGGTGCTGGGCATGATGCCGACCTCCGTCGTCCTGGGCATCGTGGTCAGCCGCACCGGCCGCTACAAGTGGTACCCGGTCATCGGCATGGCCATCTCCGCGGTGGGCCTCTTCCTGCTCGGCCAGCTGGAGACCCACGACAGCCTGGTCCACCTCGGCATCGTGCTCTACATCTTCGGCTTCGGTCTCGGCTGCGTGATGCAGCTGCTGGTCCTCATCGTGCAGAACGCCTTCCCGGTGTCGATGGTGGGTACCGCGACAGCATCCAACAACTTCTTCCGTCAGATCGGTATGTCGATCGGTTCCGCGGTCGTCGGTTCGGTGTTCACCTCCCGCCTGTCCCAGAACATGGGTGACCGGGTTCCGGGTGCCCTCCAGGAGATGGGTCCTGATGCTGCGGAGTACGCCGACACCTTCTCCGGTTCCGGTTCGGCCAGTCTGACCCCCGACACGGTCGTCCACCTGCCCGAGGTCCTGCACGAGGCCGTGATCACCAGCTACAACGACGCTCTCGTCCCGATCTTCACCGTCCTGGCCCCGCTGGCAGTCATAGCCGCCGTGATCCTGCTGTTCAACCGGGAGGAGAAGCTCAAGGAGACCGTGGAGTAACAGCCGCAGATCCCGGGTAAACCCCCGAGACAGTCCACAAGTAAACCCCGGTGCCGAAGGGCACCGGGGTTTCATGTGTCAGGAATTAATCCGCGACGCGCTCGCGGTACTCGGGGTGGGCAGGACCACCCTCCAGGACCTTCTGCAGCATCACGATGTCGCGCCAGCGGCCCTCCATCGGGCCGTAGTTCATCCGGGCCATGGTCCGGGCCACGCCGATCTCGGTGAAGCCACGGGACTTGTGCAACTTCAGGGAACCCTCGTTCTCAGGGAAGATCGTCGAGTGCATCGACCAGCAACCCTTCGCGGTGGCCTCGGCGATGAGACGGTCCAGCAGGGATCCTGCCACTCCCCGACCGCCGGCATCCGGGGCGACGTAGACGGAGTCCTCGACCACGCCGCTGAAGACCTCGCGGTAGGAGTATTTCGAGGCGGTCACCCAACCGAGGATCTTCCCGTCTTCGTCGGCAACGAACATGAGGTCCAGGAACTTGTGGGCGACGAAGTCCTCCCACGGCTGGATCTGGCCTTCATACGTCGCGTGGCCGGTGTTCATGCCCGAAAGCTGGATCTCCGCGACCTGGTCGTAGTCGTCCTCCCGCATGGGACGAATCGTGAAAGTCATGAGGAAATTGTAGACCGGGATCGCCCGACGCGTCGTGTCACCCGTTTTCCAGCAGGTTGGTGACCAGTTCGGCGATGGCGGAGCGCTCCGAACGGGTCAGCGTGACGTGGGCGAACAGCGGGTTTCCCTTGAGCTTCTCGATGACCGCCTGGATGCCGTCATGGCGTCCGACCCGGAGGTTGTCGCGCTGTGCGACGTCGTGGGTCAGCACGACCCGCGAGTTGCGTCCCATACGGGACAGGACGGTCAGCAGGACGTTGCGTTCCAACGACTGGGCCTCGTCGACGATGACGAAGCTGTCATTCAGGCTGCGGCCGCGGATGTGGGTCAGCGGCAGCACCTCCAGCAGGCCTCGGTCGTCGATCTCGTCGAGGACGTTCTCACTGACCAGACCGTCGAGGGTGTCGTAGACCGCCTGGGTCCACGGGTTCATCTTCTCGTTCTCGTCACCGGGGAGGTAGCCGAGGTCCTGGCCGCCGACGGCATACAGCGGACGGAAGACCACGATGCGACGGTGGCTTCCCCGCTCCAGCACCGCCTCGAGGCCGGCGCACAGTGCCAGCGCCGACTTACCGGTGCCGGCCGAGCCGCCGAGGGAGACGATTCCGACGTCCTCGTCGAGCAGCAGGTCCAGAGCGACGCGTTGACGGGCGCTGCGTCCCCGCAGTCCGAAGGCCTCCTGGTCGGGCGAGACCTGGCGGAGGACCCCGTGCTGGGCGACCCGGGCCAGGGCGGACTGGCTGCCGGCGCTGAGCTGCACGCCGCAGTGCACCGGGAGGTCCATGACGTCCTCGACGGCTCCGGCACCGTCGACGGCCCCTTCGGCGAAGAGTTCGTCGATCACGTCACCGGTGACATCGGCGGAGACCATGCCCTCGTAGCCGGTGAGCACGACGTCCTGCGCACGGTACTCGTCGGCGTCGAGGCCGACGGAGCCTGCCTTGACGCGGAGCGGGACGTCCTTGGTGACCAGGGTGACGTGATGGCCTTCGGAGCGGAGGTTGATGGCGGTGGCGAGGATGCGGCGGTCGTTGTCGGTGCCGTCGGTGGGGCGGTCGCGGAGCCCCGCGGGCAGGACGGAATCGTCGATGTGGTTGAGCTCGACCCGGAGCGTCCCGCCCTCGGGGGTCACCTCGATCTCTTCGTCGAGGCGTCCGCTGGTTCGGCGGAAGTCCTCCAGCAGGCCGAGGGCCTGGCGGGCGAACCATCCAAGTTCGGGGTGCTGCCGCTTCCCCTCCAGCTCGTTGATGACGACGATGGGCAGGACGACGTTGTGCTCTGCGAACTTGAGCAGCGCCCAGGGGTCGGACAGGAGGACGGAGGTGTCGACCACATAAGTACGGACCACACCGGGAGTCCCGGTGTGGCCCGCAGTGTCGGCGCCGTGGTGTGGTGTCGTGGTGTTGGTCATGGTGCCGACGGTAGGCCGCCGACGTGGAAATCACATGGGTGTCAGATGAACTCTGGGTAAACTCACGCGAGGCCTACCGTTTCCGGACTACTGACCGGTCTGGACGTCGGCGGACCAGTTGCCCGAACCGTCGTTGACCCAGGCCAGGGTGCCGTTCTCGAAGGTCTGCTCCCAACCGTTGGCGGCGTCGCCGGTCTCCGGTGCAGTAGGCAGGCCGAGCTCGTTCTCCAGGCCACCGTCGTTGACCCAGGAGTTGCCGATCTCGCCGATCAGCGGGGTGACGGTGCCGTCGGCGGACTCGGTCAGCCAGCCGTTGTCGAAGGTCGCGAGAGTGCCGGCATCGCCGGACTCGACGTTCTGGAGAGCACCCAGCTCACCGGTCTCGCCACCAGCCTCGTCGTAGGCAGCCTGCAGGCTCTCGGAGAGCTCGCCGTCGGCGCCCTCACCCTCGGCACCCTCGGAGGCGTCTGCACCCTCAGAGGCATCTGCCCCCTCGGAGGAGTCGGCGGACTCGGAGTCAGACTCCGAAGCGGAGTCCGAGGCGCCTGCAGCATCGGAGGCGTCGGCGGAACCGGAGGCGTCCGCACCGGAGGATGCGTCGGCCGAGCTGGTCGAGTCGGTCGAGCTGTCCTCGTCATCGCTGCAGGCTGCGGCGCCGAGCAGGAGACCACCGGCAGCGAGTGCGGCGGCGGAACGTTTGAGCAACGAGATACTCATCAGAATGAGACCTTTCATGTGGAGGCATGCGGGTATCGTGCAACGACATGTCTAGCAGATTTTCAGGACTCCATGTGTGATTAAGGTCACGGTTTGATAAAATCTGCGGTTTGACCACACATGAATAAATATCATTTACCGGCTACTGGAGGCCCTTCGACCTCGGCAGATGCCCACAAACTGCTGAATCACCTCGTTATCCTCGGATTTCTTCCACACCAGGGCGATTCGTGATGCCGCAGGAGTATCAGGAGCGTCAGAAACGTCAGGAGTGCCATGAGCACCGGGCCCCGTCACCAGGGACCGGTGCACGACCCCACGGCGGTTCACCGACCGCAACAGTGGACGGGGCGCGACCACGACGCCGACATTGGCGGCGACGACCTCGAGGTTCTCCCGCACCATGGCCGGGTCGACCCCGCTGTAGAGCACCATCTCGTCCTCGAGATCCTCCGGACGCACCATCTCATTCTCACCGACCGCCTCAAGGGCATGGTCCTTCGGAGCGGCGACGCCGGCCTGCTCCTCGTACAGGACGACCCGGTGCAAGCCCAGTCGCCGCATCGCCTCCTCGTCGATCCGATGACCGTCCATCCCCTTCCACCCCCCTGGAAGGCGGAGGATGGCAAGGTCGGCCCGTCCCGCCAGCACATGCGCCAGCGGATCGTCCGACTGCGCGGCCGCCGCCAGCCACCCGTTGACCCGCTCATCGAAACGACCCAACCACTTACCCGGCACCACACCGGGCGCGAAGACGACCTTGAGATGATTCATGGCCACCATCCTATCGGCGCCCCTCTCCCCTACCTTCCCGGCGGCCACCACGAGCTGGACACGGGATAGACACGGGATAAACTCAGACGCCATGAGTGACTTGATGAAGCCCCAGACCGCGGCGAAGAAGCTGAACATCTACCTCCCGGCGGCACCGCAGGAGTTCCAGGAGACGCCCCTGAGCCACGCTGACTTCGTCGCCCTGCAGAACGATCCCCCGGAGTGGCTGCAGACGCTGCGCCGTGAGGGGCCGCACCCGCGTCCGGAGGTCGCCCGCAAGCTGGGGATCACCATCACAGCGTTGAAGGCCAATGACATGGACAAGCCGTTGACCACCGCTGAGATCAAGGAGCTGCTGGCCGACCAGCCGGAGTGGCTCCGTACCGCACGCACCTCCCTGGCGGAGAACCGCAACTCCTGAGCAGGTGATCCCCTGATCGTGTGACGGCCAGAGTCGACGCCGGCGACTCCAGGCAAACAGTTAGAGGCCCCGCCTTCCGGGTGACGAACCGGGGACGGGGCCTCTGGTGGAAGGCGAACCGACCGGGTGACGAGTCCGGCGGAACGGAATCCTTCCGTTGTGTCACAAATCAGCAGATGAACTGCAGTCCAGGGCAGCGCGTTGGAGGTGCCGCAGCCCTACTCGAGCAGGTCCGGTGAGAAGAGGAAGCCGGAATCTGTCGGGTTCGGGCCGAACCCTGGGTTTCACCTGCTGTTGCGACTGATCCACAACTGCAGTGCGTCGAGGTGACTAGCCTTCGACACGTCCATGAGGTTAGCGAGACCTAAACCTCGGTGTCAACAATTACGCAACACCGGTGTTTCTTTATTCACCCACAGGGACCCGGTTAAGGCCGTGACCTGCAGATATTTTTGACAACATCACCACATCATCTACCACCCCCGCACCCCTCCCCCGCGCACCGCGCCTACGTCGGCGGTTGCTGTGAGGCCGGGAGAAAAGCGCCACGATTCCCCCTTCAGGGTTGGACTACCCCGACACCCCGCAGTTAGTATGAAAATGTAACAAGCAAGAGACGTGGGTCACATCGCCCCACTTCCTGTCGTTCCACCCCACAGGACGGCCCTGGATGAGACACTTGTCTCAAGTCTCATCACTGCCGAGGCCACGATTATCAAGAAGGACACCATGAAGAACTTCCTCCCCCGCACCATCTTCGAAGAAGAGCACGACATGTTCCGCGACACCTGCAAGGGTTTCGTCGAGACTGAGGTCCGTCCGAACGTCGACCGGTGGCACGAGCAGGGTTACAGCGACCGTTCCATGTTCAAGGCAGCCGGCGAGCTGGGCCTGCTGGGCATCACCTCCGACGAGGAGTTCGGCGGCGGCGGCATGCCCGACTACCGCTTCAACGCCATCCTCTCCGAGGAGCTCGCCGAGGCCGACTGTGGTTCGGTCATCGTCTCCATCCAGGTGATCAACGACCTGGTCATCCCCTACCTGGAGCGCTTCGCCAACGACGAGCAGAAGGAGCGCTTCCTGCGTCCGCTGTGCGCCGGTGACAAGATCGCCGCCATCGCGATGACCGAGCCGGGCGCCGGT
This sequence comes from Candidatus Corynebacterium avicola, assembly GCA_019114135.1. GTDB lineage: Bacteria > Actinomycetota > Actinomycetes > Mycobacteriales > Mycobacteriaceae > Corynebacterium > Corynebacterium avicola. The sequence goes on along the minus strand of DXGC01000031.1, from coordinate 2,279 downwards.
GCCGACCTGGCCGGCATCCGCTCCACCGCCATCAAGGACGCCGACGGCAACTACGTCCTCAACGGCTCCAAGACCTTCATCTCCAACGGCATCCAGGCCGACTTCACCATCGTCGTCGCCATCACCGACCCGTCCCAGGGCCGTGCCGGTGTCTCCCTGCTCATCGTCGAGGAGGGCATGGAGGGCTACACCAAGGCCGCCCCGCTGAAGAAGGTCGGCCTGAAGGCCCAGGACACCGCCGAGCTGTCCTTCGAGGACGTCAAGGTCCCGGCCGAGAACCTGCTGGGTGAAGAGGGTGCCGGCTTCGGCTACCTGCGCACCAACCTGGCCCAGGAGCGCGTCTCCATCGCCGTCGGTTCCATCGCCACCTCGCGTCGCGCCTTCGACCTGGTCTACAAGCACTCCCAGGAGCGCAAGACCTTCGGCAACCGCCTGGTCGACCACCAGGCCTACCGCTGGGAGCTGGCCAAGATGGCCACCGAGATCCAGTCCGCACAGTCCTTCGTCGACGCCGCCGTCGAGGCCAAGGTAAAGGGCGAGCTGGACGAGACCACCGCATCGATGGCCAAGTACCTGACCACCGAGCTGCAGATCAAGGTCGTCAACCAGGCCCTGCAGATGCACGGTGGCTACGGCTTCATGCTCGAGTACCCGATCTCCACCCACTACCTGGACTCCCGCGTCCAGCCGATCTACGGTGGCCCGAACGAGATCATGCTGGAGATCATCTCCCGCAAGCTGGCGAAGGGCCTGAAGTAGCACCTGAGGCGGTCACCGCCTTCAGGGTCACGCCCCAGCTACAGCACAACGACCCGAACCGAGCACAGTTCCGCTGAATCCGAGGATTCGCGGGATCTACGCTCGGTTCGGGTCGTTCTGCGTCCTCCCGGACCTCCCGGACCTCCCGGACCTCCTGGTGCGTCAAGCACCCCGCAGGCGCCGCGCCTACTCCCCGCGGAACTGCGGGGCGCGCTTCTCCAGGAAGGCCTGCATCGCCTCGACGTGGTCGGCGGTCTGGAACAGGCGCCCCTGCGCCTCCCCTTCCTCCGCGGCGCGCTCATTGACCGCCTGAGCGTCCCGCACGAGCGCCTTGATCTCCCGGTAGGACGAGGTGGGTCCGCCCGCGAAACGGGCCGCCAACGCCGCCACGGTGTCCCCCAGTTCCTCGGGCTCCACGACGGAGGTGACGATTCCGAGAGCGAGGGCGTCGGACGCCGGGATCTTCTCGTCGAACAGCAACAGCTCCAAAGCCTTCGCCTGGCCCACCGCATCGGTCAGCGACCGGGACAGTCCGCAGTCCGAGGCCAGCCCCACGCCGCTGAACGCCCCCTTGAGGCTCGCGGCAGAGGACATCACCCGGAAGTCACAACCCATGGCGATGCCCCAGCCCGCTCCGGCCGCCGGCCCCTGGATGCCGGCAATGACCGGAACCGGGATGGACAGCAGCGCGGCCATCATCGGGTTGTACTCTTCCCTGACCTTGTCGTACCCGGAGGTCTGTTTAGCCTCCGTGAGCTGCTCCTTGAGATCCTGCCCAGAGCAGAAGGCCTTTCCGGACGCCACCAGGACGACGGCGCGCACCTCACCGCCGGCAGCGGAGTCGGTCGCCGCTTCGGCGAAGGCGTCGCGGAGTGCGAGGCGCAGTTCACGGTTGAGGGAGTTGTAGGCGTCCGGACGGTTGAAGGTGATGGTCCGGACACCCTGGTCGGTGTGAATGTCAACAAGACTCGAGGGGCTCATGACCACCGACTCTATCGCTGTCAGCGCACCTCCACGCCGACATACGCCATCTGGTCGATGGCCACCGCCGCACCGGTGACGGACACCGGGGAGCACAGCTCGCTGAGCAGCTCCACCTGAAAACCCTCGGCCACCGCGTCCAGCGCCGTGGCACGCACGCAGAAGTCCGTGGCGATGCCACAGACCGCCACTTCGGTGATGCCCCGCTCGCGCAACCAGTCGGCCAGCAGGACGGGCTGGGTATCCTCGGAGTCACCCGTCCCCTCCAGGTGCCCCTCGAAGCCGGAGTAGGCCGCCGTGTACTCCCCCTTGAGGAACCAGGCGTCGATCAGCGAGGCGTCCAACCCCTCATGGACCTCCGCGCCCGGACTGCCGACCACGCAGTGCACCGGCCAGGTCTCCTCGAAGTCGGGCTCGGTGCCTTCGGGCGCGAAATGCCCCTCCGGGGCGATGTGCCAGTCCTTGGTGCCGACGACCACGTCATACGACGAACCGCCATCCCCGTCACCCTGCGAACGCAGGTGTGCGGTGATGGCGGC
>DXGC01000030.1 GCA_019114135.1 Candidatus Corynebacterium avicola | reverse complement strand
CACATCACTGTGGCTCCGGAGTTGTCCGAGCGGTTGGATACCCGGGTGTTCGTGCATCCGGGCGATCAGATGCTGTGGAACCAGACGCATCCTGGTGTCGGGCATGAGGATCTGTCGGATGGGCAGGTGTTCGACATTGCCGGCACGCGGTTGCGGGTGGTGAATACGCCGGGGCATTCGCCGGGGTCGTGTTGTCTGTATCTGCCGGAGGCGAAGGTGCTGGTCAGTGGGGATACGTTGTTTGCTGGTGGTCCGGGTGCGACGGGTCGGTCGTTCAGTGATTTCGACACGATCATTGACTCGATCCGGGAGAAGGTGTTGACGTTGCCGGGGGAGACCGAGGTGTACACCGGGCATGGTGATGTCACCTCGATTGGTGCGGAGGCTCCGCATCTGGAGGAGTGGATCGCCCGCGGCTACTGAACCGGCCGCAGGGCATCCCACTTCGGGTGACACTACTTGTGGTAGATACCCTGTAGGGGTATCGTCCGTGGGTGATGTCACGTGCGGACAGGAGAAAGCATGAGTGAAGAGATTCAGAACGACAACCTGCTTGCTACGGATGAAGCCGGAGCGTCCTGTGGTTGCGGCTCAAGTTCGGCGGCCGAGGAGCACGGTTACACCCCGGACAAGAAGCGCTACCTCGCCCGACTGAAGCGGATCGAGGGGCAGGTCCGGGGGCTGCATCGCATGGTCGATGAGGACACCTACTGCATCGACGTCCTGACTCAGGTCACCGCCGTGCAGTCGGCGCTGAAGAGTGTGGCACTGGCCCTGCTCGACGACCACATGCAGCACTGTGTATTGCACGCCGCCCAACAGGGCGAGGAAGAGGCGGTGGAGAAGCTCGACGAGGTCTCCGCCGCCGTCGCACGTCTGGTTCGGTAGGGGTTGCGCGTTTAACCCATTTGAGCGGCGCAGGTCTCGGTCCAGCCCGAGGTGCCGTCAGTGAAGAAGGTTGTGCCGATCTCGTGGATGCTCGAGTCACCGCAGCTGGCGATTTCTTTATCCAAGACTCGGGGCTGATCAACGCCCGGAGCTCCGGTGAATCCGATAACAGGGTCCTCGACGGCGGGAGCAGGGATTTCAGACTCGGGGGCCTGTTCTGCGGGTGCCTCGGGTTCCGGGACCTGCTCTGCCGGTGCCACAGGTTCCGGCGCTACTTCCGTCTTGGGGTCCGTCAGTGTGGGTGCAGTCTCCGTCTCAGTTGATTCGGAGGGGGTCGTGCTTTCTTCGGATGTGGTCGACTCTGTCGTAGAGCTCGAGGTCGACACGGCGGTCGTGGTCTCGTCCTCCGACTGCTCAGAAGAGCACCCCGCTACGGCGAGCGCCCCTGTGGCCGCTAGCGCGATCAGTGTCCGGCGAAGTGTGGTCCGTGTGGTCAATTCTCTCCTCGTTTCCCCTGGGCATCCCAGTAACTGTCGTCTCACAGTGTTTGATGAGAAACGTAGTACGTTCCGGGCGAAAAGTACGCATCCGGAACCTCCCTTCAGACCAACGGGGACACCCGTCGCCGGAAGATCAGGGAGATCGTGCCAGCGATGAGTCCCCACCCGGCGTTGACCAGGAGCGTCGGCAGGATCGCCACCGGGTTCGCCAGCGGGCCGGACAGTTCGCCATCGAGGATGGGGGAGAGCACACCGCTCATTGCCATGGCCAGCACCGCGTACACCAGCCCGGCGACAACCAGGGTCAGTACTGGAGCGGTGGATCGGGAGGAGGCTACCGCCACCACCCACACCACGGTGATTCCCAGGGTGAGTAGGGCGGGAACTGCCGGGGTCAGTTCGTAGCCGGTCTGGGTGGCGAGGATGCGCACCACTGGACGCACCAGGGCGATGACGCCGAGGGCGCACGCCAGCAACCAGTTCACGGAGCCTGTTGAGGCGGAGACGTTCGGCGCGGAGGAGTTGGGGGAGTAGGACGGGGAACCGGGGGAAGCGGGGGAAGAAGTCATGGTCAGAACGCTATTTCGGAAGCATGGAAAGCACATCCGCCTGAACTCTCGACATCGCCGTGTCTCCGGACGTAGACCGACGACCCTGGAATACGTCGAGAAGCGACACCGGAAGTCGTCGGTGGGCGGATGTGCAGGACGGGACCGCCCCCTAGCGTCGGCACACATGAACAACAGCACCATCGACCAGAGCACGCCCCTCGGGTTCTCTGTTCCCGTCCTCGTTCTCCTCGCCGCACTCGGCGCACCGAGGGTGGTTCTCCACGACCTCGACGTGATCCATGAGGGGACTTTCCTCAACTCCCTGTTTGTCTTCGTCCCACCGCTGATCTGGATCATCGCGACGGTCGCTGCCCGGATTCCACGTCCATTTCTCACCAACATTGTCGTCGGTGTTCTTTACGGAGCGTTCCTGCTGCTGGGCCACCAGATCTTCTGGGACTCCGCATTCGGCGGTGACCCACCCGCACTCGGCGGGAACCTCAGTGACATTGACCCGGTCATCGAGGACGTGATCCTGCGCGTATTCTCCGGGCTCTCGAGTCTGGTCACCGGTGCAGTGGTCGGAGTGGTCACCGGTGCGGTCGCGGCCATCGCTGCACGGCTCCTCCGGACGATAGGCTCGAGAGCGTGACCGACACCGAACGTGGCACCCCGAACGTCCCACCGTGGGTCGTCGACGTCACCATGGCCGTGGCCGTGGCGACGGTGCTCATCAGTGTGGTCGCGCTGTCCCAGGTCGGTGCGGAGCATAAGCCGACCCTGGCGTCCTACCTCTACGTCGCCACCTTCGGGCTGGTGTTGCTGGTGCGCCGGCAACTGCCGAGAGTGGTGTTGACAGTCAGTGTGCTCGGCACGTTCGCCTATTACGTCCTGCAGTACCCGCCGATCGGTGTTGCACTCCCGGTCGCCGGAGCGCTCTTCTCCACCGCCGAACGGGGCCGGCTTCGGTGGGCCGTCGGAGGTGGAGCAGCGGTCTTCGTCGTTTCCCTGTACTTCCGGCTGCGCGACGACCCCCAACCTGTCGGCTACCTGCTCGGCACCGAGTCGGTGTCGACACTGGCACTGATCGCCGCGGCGATTTCCCTCGGCCACGGTGTCCACGCCCGACGACGACACCTCGCCCAACAACGACGCATCACCCAGCTCGCCGAACAGGTCGAACGGGAGCACATCTCCCGTGAACTCCACGACTCCGTCGGCCACGGACTGTCGGTGATCTCCCTGCACGCCGCGGTCGCCCGAGAAGAGGTCGCCGATGATCATCCGGCGGCCGATCCGCTCGACCAGATCAGAAACCAGGCCTCAGGTACCCTGAACCAACTGCGCACCATGCTCCGTCTGCTGCGGGAACGTGACGCCGACGGCGAGCGTAGCGTCCTGTCCGTCGACGACGTCGGAGCGCTCATCGCCGACGTTGAGGCCGTCGGCATCGACGTGGACGCTGATGTCGACGCCACCTCCGCCGACCTTTCGTCGACGGTTGACGCGGCGGTGTACCGCATCGTCCAGGAGTCGCTCACCAATGTGCTGCGCCATTCCCACGCCACCCGGGTGCGGGTGTCGGTCGTCCTTCAGGAGGGCACGGTGGTGGTCACAGTGGCAGATGACGGGACCGGTGCCGGTGCTGAAACGTCGACCGGCCACGGGCTGACAGGGATGGCAGAGCGGGTCCGGGTTCTTGGTGGGACGTTCACCGTGGACAGTGACGGCGGATTCACCGTGATCGCCCGGATTCCGGCTAGGTTGGGGTCATGATCCGCATCGTGCTCGTCGACGACCAGGAGCTCGTCCGCGCTGGACTGCGGCAACTGGCCCAGCGTGACGGCGACATCGAGGTCGTCGCCGAAGCGGTAGACGGGGAAGCCGGCCTGAGCCTGATCCGGCAACACAAGCCGGACGTGGTACTGATGGACATCCGCATGCCCCGGCTCGATGGCATTGCCGCCACCCGCCGGATCTCCGCGGACCCGTCGTTGGACGCGGTACGGGTCCTGGTGCTGACCACTTTCGACGAGGACCATGACGTCCTCGCTGCGGTACAGGCCGGAGCGTCCGGCTACCTGCTCAAAGACGTCTCCCCGGGTGACCTGCGGGCAGCGATCCGCTCGGTCGCTGCCGGTGACGGTTCACTCTCGCCGTCTATCATGCCCACGATCCTGGCACGACTCGGGGAAGTCGGTGCGTCCTCGACGCGTCCGGAACTGCTGGAGGGACTGACCGACCGGGAGCGGGAGGTCCTGGAACGGGTGGGGCACGGTGAGGCCAACGCCGAGATCGGCGCACACCTGTACATAAGCCCGGCGACGGCCCGGACCTACGTCAGCCGGCTGCTGTCGAAGTTGCACGCCCGTGACCGTTCCCAGCTGGTCGTCCTGGCCTACGAGTCGGGTCTCGTCACACCTGGGGGACAGTGACGCCGGCACCCTCCGCGGCGGCGGTCGGTGCGTCCGACGTCTGCTTTTTCGAGGCCGTGCGGCGCCAGACCAGCAGGCCGACACCGAAGATGTACATGGTCACGCTGAAGAGCATGGCCGGGGCGGCGATCTCGGTGGAGCCGATGACCGACAGCGCGATCACCATCGACATCGTCGAATTGCGCAGGCCGAACTCGACCGCGAGCGTGACCTTGTCCTCCACCGGGCGCTTCAGGATCGCACCGATGGCCCATCCGGCGACCATTACCAGGGCATTGAAGATGATGACGGCGAGACCGACCTCTCGCAGGAGCGGGCCCAGCTCGTCACCGAGGTCGATCGCCAGGAAGGCGAAAACGCCAACCAGGACGACCACGCCGACGATCGCGATGATCTTCTCCAGTTTCGCCGCGATGCGCTCCGACTTCGCCCGGATCATCATGCCGATAATCACCGGAACACCGACGACGCCGACGACCAGGCCGATCGCCTCACCCGGCGGAACGGTGACCGCGCCGACGTCGCCGGTGACGTCCTCGAACAGTCGCACGGTGACCCACACCCACAGCGGCAGGGTGGCCATCATCAGGATCGAGGTGATCACGGTCAGCACGATCGACAGTGGCACATTGCCCTTGGCCAGGTGCGCGAAGAGGTTCGTGGTGACGCCGCCCGGTGCTGCGGCGAGCAGCATCAGGCCGACGGCCAGGACGGGGGAGAGGTTGAGGATGAACGCCAACGCCAGTGCGATGAGCGGGACGACCACCACCTGACCGATAAGTCCCCAGGTGACGGTGGCTGTGGAGTTCACGCTGCGCCTGAACTGGGTGGGGGTGAGGGTGAGGCCGATGCCCACCATGATCACAGCGAGGCCGAGAGGCAACAACTGTGCGCCGATTCCATCCTGCATGTCTAACTCCCTGGTTTGGTGAACGGCGTTATCCGTCCGTTGGAGGGGAGTTTATGGTGTGGGCGTTGGCGCCATGTGTGGTTTGCGAAACAAACTGATCGGCTGTTGCATGTCTCGTCGCACAGGAGTTGTGGGCGGAGTCCGTAAAGTGCAAGTCGACCAGCGCTTACGGGGGAGGTTTGGTGGGGCCAGCGGGGCTTGAACCCGCGACCAGCGGATTATGAGTCCGCGGCTCTAACCAACTGAGCTATAGCCCCATGGGCTCATTAAAGCACAGGGGTGTCGGTCCTCCGGAGAGTGGTCCGGGGCTTCGGGGACGACAACGGGAAGGTGAATCGCGACCGTGTAGTTCGGGGCGTTGCCTCGGCGCTACCGGGAACGATCATTTCTGCGCTCTCACCTGCTGATTTGATAGAACTCGGGTGTCTGGGTAGAGTATGTCCTCGTTGCGAGGGAGAGTCTCCCGGACAGCAGAGATATTCCCTCATAGCTCAACGGCAGAGCATCCGACTGTTAATCGGAAGGTTACTGGTTCGAATCCAGTTGGGGGAGCAGCACAGGCCCCGGTGCGGAGATTCAGAAGATCTCCGCACCGGGGTTCTTCTTTGCTTGGTTGCCAGCGGCTCCGGCGTGGGGTGAGAAACTGGCGTGTAGGCGTCAGAGAACAGCCCAGAGGCGGTCGTTGAAGCCGTCCCACCGCTCCTTCGCCCAGTCGCCGAAGGGACGGTCGGTGAGTGCCACCGCGGCGCTTCCTGTGGTCCGGTGGAACCACAGGAAGGTGCCGGCCTGACCGAAGTGGCCGGCGACGTCAGCAGGCATGTCCTCCGACAGCCAGTGCGGTGACTTCTCGCCGTGCAGCTCCATCCCCAGGCCCCACGGGCAGGGGCGTTGGGGTCCGTAGCCGGGAACCACGCCGTTGAGGTCGGGGAACTGCGGCGTGAGTGCCTCGTCCCACAGTTTTTCGGAGATCAACGTGGGGGAGAGGAACTCACCCGCGAGCACAGCAAGGTCACCCAGTCGGGCACCGAATCCGTGCCCCGCCGAACCCGACAGGTGCAGGTCGATCCCGAGCGGCTCACAGAGCCCCTCGCGGACGTAGGTGAAGAAGGGGATGCCGGTCGAGGAGACCAAGTCGGCGAGGATGTCGAAACCGGCGGAGGAGTAGATCCTGCGACTGCGGGCGGGCTTCTCCTGCTCCCGGGAGTTCATCCCGACGCCGGAGGCGTGGCTCAGCAGTTCCCGGACCGTGACATCCTGCGGTGCCTCCACGGCCGTTCCGTACTCGGCAACGATGTCCGCGACCGTGTCGTCCAGCTCGAAGGCGCCTTCCTCCACGGCGATGAGCACGCTGTAGCAGGTGATGAGCTTGGAGACACTGGTGAGCGCGAACAGTCGCCCGGTGTCACCGTGCAGGACGGGTTCTGCCCCAGCCGTGACGACCGCCGCCCCCGCGGTGCCGACGGGCCACTCGTCCACCTCGGCGAGGACGCCGGACAGTGTGTCAGAAGTGCCAGCGGAGTCGGCGGACACGGAGGTCACTCCTTGGGGCTGGTACGGGCGTCGATGAAGCGCACGATGTCCTTGACCGTCCGGGCGGCGTCGATGTCCTCTTCCTCGATGCGCACGTGGAAGGCGTCCTCGATGCGGATGGCGATGTCGATGCGCGACACCGAGTCGATGTGGAGATCGTCGGTGATGTGGCTGTCGATCTCGATCTCCTCGACATCTACGCCGGTGGACTCCTCGATGATCACCGCGACACGGGTCGCGGTGTCCATCTCGGTGTTGCGGGCGTCCCGGGAGCTCAGCCCGGTCGAGGCCGAGGAGCCGGCCGAAGATCCGGCCTTGTCGGAACCAGAGAGTTTACCGGCCAGCTTCTGCTGTGCCTCGGGGGAGATCTCCAACGCTTCTACGGCCTTTCGCGTCTACCGCCGGCACCGAGGGGGTCATGGGGTGCCGGTGAGTGGGTCAGGGTTTCAATGACCCACTCTAGCAGTGCCGGACCTAGGCCTTCGTCGGGTCGGTGAGGTTGAACTCCTCGGCGACGGCGCGCACGTCGTTCCAGGAGAACTGATGGGCGCGGGCCAGTGAGGAGAGCACGGCCACCACGATGGACTCGGCATCGGAGTTGAAGTAACGCCGGGCCGCGGCGCGGGTGTCGGAGAAACCGAAGCCGTCGGTGCCCAAGGTGGTGTACTCACCGGGGACGTAGGCCCGGATCTGCTCCGGCAGGTCGGTGGCGAAGTCCGAGACACCGATGAACGGGCCGGTGGCGTCGTCCAGCAGGTGGGTCACGAAGGGCTTCGGGATCACGCCGTCGGGGTGGCGCAGCTCCTCCTTCGCCTGGGCGGCACCCTCACGGGCGAGTTCGGTCCAGGAGGTCACCGAGTACAGCGCCGTGCGCACACCGAAGCGGTCCTGCAGGATCTCCTTGGCACGGATCGCCTCTGTGACGCCCACGCCGGACGCCAGGATGTTCGCCTCGAGCTCGGACTCTGGGGCGTCGCCGACGGCACCCGCGGTGTTCCCACCGGTGCCGATCAGCTTGTCGGCCGGGGAGTAGAGGTAGATGCCCTTGAGCAGGCCCTCGACATCCAGGTCCTCCGGCGCCGCAGGCTGGTGCACCGGCTCGTTGTAGGCGGTGAGGTAGTAGATGACGTTCTCGCCGGGGCTGCCCTCGCCGCCGGAGCCCTCGCCGTACATCCGCTGGATACCGTCACGCACGATGTAGGCGATCTCGTAGCCGAAGGCGGGGTCCCAGGCGACGACGGCCGGGTTGGTGGCGGCCAGCAGGTGGGAGTGGCCGTCCATGTGCTGCAGGCCCTCACCGGTCAGGGTGGTACGTCCGGCGGTCGCGCCGATGAGGAAACCGCGGGCCATCTGGTCGGCGGCGGCCCAGATGCCGTCGCCGGTGCGCTGGAAGCCGAACATCGAGTAGAAGATGTACAGCGGGATCATCGGCTCGCCGTGG
>DXGC01000029.1 GCA_019114135.1 Candidatus Corynebacterium avicola | reverse complement strand
CAAGAAGACCACGAAGAAGGCTCCGGCGAAGAAGGCGGCGAAGAAGACCACCGCCAAGAAGACGACGGCGAAGAAGACCGCAGCAAAGAAGGCGACCGGGGAGTAGATCCTCCACGGCGGACGGAAAGGGATTGAGGTCACGGTGACTAGCGAGCCGACCAGCGAGCCGACCACGACAGGAACGACCGATGACCGCAGTGACATGGTGGTGGTCGCCAACCGACTGCCCGTGAACCCTGCCACCGACGCCGAGGGGAACAGCTACTGGGCCACCAGCCCCGGTGGCCTGGTCACCGCCCTGCGCCCGGTGCTGGAGTCCAGCCAGGGGTCCTGGGTCGGCTGGCCGGGTGTCTCCGCCGACTCGCCGGAGGACGAGGTCACCGAGGCCGACCTGCCGGACCTGGAGGGCGGGGTGAACCTCGTGCCGGTGAACCTGTCCACCGCCGAGTTCAACACCTATTACGAGGGGTTCTCCAACGCCACGCTGTGGCCCCTGTACCACGACCTCATCGTGCACCCGGAGTTCCACCGTTCCTGGTGGCGCGCCTACCGCGCGGTGAACCAGCGGTTCGCCGAGGCCGCCGCCAGGGTCGCCGCCGAGGGCGCGACGGTGTGGGTCCAGGACTACCAGCTGCACCTGGTCCCCGGCATGCTGCGCGAGCTGCGACCCGACCTGAAGATCGGCTTCTTCCTGCACATCCCCTTCCCCGCCCCGGAGCTGTTCCGCCAGGCTCCGTGGCGCTGGGACATCCTGCAGGGGACCCTGGGTGCCGACCTCATCGGCCTGCACACGCCCGATTCCGCCTGGAATTTCCTGTACACCCTGCGCGCACTGGGCGCCGACGTGACCTTCAGCAAGGTCGGCACCGGTGATGCCTGCGGGACCGACGGAACCGAGGGGCCGGACGGTGCCGCCGGCACCGACGAGGAGGGCGTCTCCTACATCCGCGGCGCCCGCCTGCCGCGACGCGATGCCGTGGCCGGTACGGTGCGCACCCCCGACGGCCGCGAGGTCAAGGTGGGTGTCTTCCCGATCTCCATCGACTCGGCCGGGGTGACTGCCACGGCCACCTCCCCGGAGACGATCGCCGCGTCGACCGCCCTGCGTCGCCGGGTCGGCTCCCCGAAGATCCTCCTCGCCGGCGTGGACCGTCTGGACTACACCAAGGGCATCCACCAGCGCCTCAAGGCACTGGAGACGTTGTTCTCCCGGGGCGACCTCAACCCGGACGACGTCTGCCTGGTGCAGGTCGCCACCCCCTCGCGCGAGCGTCTGGAGTCCTACGCACGCACCCGTGAGGACGTGGAGCGCACGGTCTCCCGGATCAACGGCTCCTACGGCAGCCTGGGGCACACCGTGGTGCACTACTCACACGCGAACATGCCCTTCGCCCAGCTGTTGGCGCTGTACTCGGCGGCCGACGTCATGCTGGTCACCGCTCTGAAGGACGGCATGAACCTGGTGGCCAAGGAGTACGTGGCCTGCCACTCGGACGGCTCCGGCGCCCTGGTCCTCAGTGAGTTCACCGGCGCCGCGACCCAGCTGCCGGACGCCTACCTGTGCAACCCCTACGACGTGGAGTCCACCGCGGCGGCGATCATGCAGGCGGTCAACGCCCCGGAGAATGACCGTCGCGCACGGATGCGGACGATGGGCGAAGAGGTCGCCGCCCACGACGTCCACGGCTGGGCCCGCAGGTTCCTCGAGGTCCTCGACCCCCAGGCGGTGGCTGAATGACCCGCTCCCGTACCAGGCGGGGGATGCGGCGGGGACGCACGGCAGCCGCCGTCGCCACCGTCATCGGCACGGCGGCCGCTCTCGTCGCCTGTGGCTCCGACGCACCCGCCGAGCTCGTCGACGTCCGCTGGCAGATCACCCGGATCGAGGACGCCCCGGCCGAGGAGTCCGGCACCGCGGTCGCCAACGGCCTGTCCCAGACCGACCAGACCCGCTCCTGGATCGCACTCGGCGGAAACACCTCCTTCACCGGCGCCATCGGCTGCATGGCGCTGAGCGGCTCGATCGAGTGGATGGAGGACGAGAAGGTCCACTTCGAGGACCTTAAGGCCCGCGACGCCTCCGAGGAGGACGGGACGGACTGCATGCCGAACGACGAGGCGCTGGCCGACCGTCTCATCGAGGTCCTCGACGACGCCGAGCTGACCTGGTCGACCCCCAGTGACGAGGAAATGCGGCTGACCCGCAAGGACGACAAGGTCGCCGACTGGCAGACCAAGCGCTTCGTCGAGTTCATCGCCACCTACTGACCCCGGCGTCCGGCTACCCTGGTCACCATGGACAACAACACCGGCATCCCCGACGTCAGCACCGATGACGTCGAGCACCTGGCCGGGGCACCGGAACTGCTGGTCGCCCTGGACTTCGACGGCACCCTTGCGGAATTCAACACCTCTCCGATGGAGGTCGGGATGGTCCCCGGCGCCCGCGAGAGCATCGACCGTCTGGCGGGCTGCCCCGGCACGACGGTGATGCTGGTGTCGGGACGCAACCTCGACATGTTGCAGCCGGTCGCCGGCATCGACGCCGTCAGCGACCCCGGCCCCGACGACGTCCGGCTGGTCGGCAGCCACGGCGCTGAACCCGCCGACACCTCCCTCGGGGCCTCCGGCGAACTGACGGAAGAGCAGCGGGTGCTGCTGGAGACCCTCGGTGAGCTCGCCGAGTCCTTCGCCACCCGGGATCCGGGACTCTCGGTCGAGTACAAGCCCTTCGCGGTGGGGCTGCACATCCGCGGGGCGCAGGACCGGCAGACCGGGGAGCAGACCTACGCGGACTTCGCGGAGGCCGCCGACGAACTCGACGGCACCACGGTCACCGCGGGCAAGGACATCGTGGAGGTTGCGGTGTCCTCGGCCTCCAAGGGCGGGTACCTGAAGGCCTACGCCGAGCAGTACCCTCAGGACGCCGTACTGTTCATCGGCGACGACGTCACCGACGAGACCGCCCAGGCCGTCCTGAACCAGGGAGACGCCTACACGGCGCGTCCCGATGTCGGGGTGCGGGTCGGCGACGGTGAGACGCTGGCCCACCGACGCGTGGCGGACCCGACGGCGGTGGCCGCGTTCCTCACCGAGCTCAGCGAGGCACGGGCCCGACGGTAGATCCCGGCAGGTAGCGGGTCGGCAGGATGATCCTCTGCTCCGGCTCGGCCCACTGCATCGTCGCCGCACCGCGGACCTCGCTACGGCGGGTGGTCTCGGAGTTCCGTCCGATCAGGGCGGCGAGGACGTTGCCGCTGGTGAACCCCTTCTCCCGGTTGGGCTGCTCCACGGTGGAGAGTCCACAGGCACGGGCACGCGGGATGCCGTCGAAACCCACCACCGACAGGTCCCCGGGGACGTCCAGGCCATTGGCCTCGGCGTAGTCGAGCACACCGAGCGCCTGACTGTCGGTCGTGCAGACCACGGCGGTTAGTCCCGGATTGTTCTCCAGCAGTTCGGCGGCGGCGTCCCGGGCGGTCTCCGGGTTGTTGATGTGACGCTCCACCACCGGAACGTCCGCCTTGTCGACCCCGGAGTCCTCGAGCACCTCGAGAATCCCGGTGACGCGGCCCTTCTGGACGTGCATCTGGGCCCCTGCCAGTCGCCCGGCACTGACCGGACCGTTGTTGGGGGTGCGGTCCAGACGGATGCACAGCACCCCGATACGCCGGTGGCCGGCATCGACCAGGGCCTGGGCGGCGGGACGGATCGCCTCGGCGTCGTCGATGCCGACGAAGTTGAGGCCGTGGTCGTCCGCCGGCTGGTCGCAGACGACCGTGGGGATCTGGCGGGCCCTGACCGAGGCGAGGAAGGGGTCGTCGGCGGCGACGGAGTAGACGATGAAGCCGTCGACGACCGCCTGGTTGACCAGGGCGGCGGGACGGTCCTCCTCACTGGTCTCCGCGCCGGCGGGGATCAGCAGCATGGAGGTGTCCATGCCCACGCAGGCCTCGGAGACCCCGGACATGAACTCCAGGGAGGCCTGGTCCTCGAAGGCATAGGTCATGTCGTCGGTGAGCAGGACGCCGATCGCCCCGGCGCGGCGGGTACGCAACGACCGGGCCATGGGGTCCGGTCCGGCGTAACCCATCCGCTCGGCGGTGCGCATGATCTTCTCGCGCAGTTCCACGGAGAGCTGCTCGGGGCGGTTGTAGGCGTTGGAGACGGTGGTCCGGGACACCCCGAGCTCGGCGGCTATGGACGCCAGCGTGCCCCGGCGGGCGGGCCGACCGGCGGGGTTCTGTCGACGGGGGGAGCTGGGACGGTTCACGGTGACCATCGTAGCCGGTGGGATGGACGTCACCTCCGGACGGGCGCAACTGCAATTGACTACCGTTGTCAACAAGGGTTAAAGTTGGGCTCCATGATCCGTCTGACCCGTCACCTCCGCGGCATCACGGCACTCACCGGTGCCGGTGCCCTCGCCCTCAGCCTCACCTCCTGTGCCGGGGGATCCGACGACTCCTCCGCCGACAACGGCGGCATCCGCATCGTCGCGTCCACCTCCACGTGGGGCGACCTCGCACAGCAGGTCGTCGACGACGCCGAGGAGGAATCGGGGACCGACCTGGACATCACGGTGGACACCATCCTGTCCGGGACCGACGACGACCCTCACGCCTACGAGGCCACCGCGCGTGACATCGCCACGATCCGCGACGCCGACGTGGTGGTCGGCAA
This sequence comes from Candidatus Corynebacterium avicola, assembly GCA_019114135.1. Lineage (GTDB taxonomy): Bacteria > Actinomycetota > Actinomycetes > Mycobacteriales > Mycobacteriaceae > Corynebacterium > Corynebacterium avicola. Next base: position 19,650 of record DXGC01000029.1, on the reverse strand, counting down.
CGGCGCCGGCTACGACAACTGGCTCACCGACAACGCCGGAGACGACTCCGAGGTGATCACCGCCGCTCCCCTGGCCGAGGCCCACGACCACAGTCACGAGGACGGTGAAGACGGCGAGGAAGGCGAAGAAGAGGCGCACGACCACGCGGAGGACGACGCGTCCGACGAATCCGACGGCCACGACCACGGTGACAGCCTCCTCGCCGGTGAGGAGAACCCGCACGTCTGGCTGGACATGGACGTCGTCACCGGCTTCGCCGACTCTCTCGCCGCCCACCTGAACACCCTCGACGAGTCCATCCCCGCCGAGGCCACCGGCGTGACCGAGATGGCCGAGGGCTTCACCGAGCGGATCCAGGCCCTGCCGCACGCCCACGTGATTCTCACCGAGTCCGTCGCGGCGAAGCTGCTCGACGGCTCCGAGGTCCACGACGTGACTCCCGAAGGCTTCGCCCGCTCCGTCCTCAACGAGGGCGAGCCCTCGGTCGCCGACCTCTCCTCCACCCGGGACCTGGTCACCGGCGGCGAGGCGGACGCCCTGATCACCAACCGTCAGTCCGAGTCACAGTCCAGCGAGCGTCTCTCCGACGCCGCCGAGGACGCCGATGTTCCGGTGGTCAACGTCAACGAGACACCCGACACCGACCAGGACTACGAGGGCTACGTCGACACCCTGATCAGCGATCTCGAGGAGGCCCTCGCCTAGATGAGCGTCCTCACCGCCACCCGGGCGGCCGTCGACCCACTGTGGCGCGACCTCGACCTGTCCGTCGCGCCCGGCGAGTTCCTCACCGTGCTCGGCCCCAACGGGGTGGGCAAGTCCACCCTGCTCAACGTCATCCTGGGGACCCGTCGGCTGTCGGCCGGCGAGGTCACGGTCGGTGGCAACGGACGGGTGGGGTTCATCCCCCAGCAGCGCATGTTCGACCCGGACCTGCCGATCCGGGTTCGGGACCTGGTGGGCCTGTCCATCGGCCACGGCACCCTGAAGAGCCGTCGACCCTCCCGCACCACCGTCGACGCCGCCCTCGCCGAGGTCGGTGCGTCCGGCCTGGCGTCCCGCCGCGTCGGCACCCTGTCCGGCGGCCAGCAGCAGCGTGTCCGGCAGGCCCAGGCCCTGGCGAGCGACCCGGACCTGCTGCTCTGCGATGAGCCGCTGCTCAGCCTGGACTACGCCGCCCAGCGGAGCACCGTCGAGTTGCTCGACCGACGACGCCACGAGCACGACACCGCGGTCATCTTCGTCACCCACGGCATCAACCCGGTGCTCGAGGTCACTGACCGGGTGCTCTACCTGGGGCCCGACGGCCACGTCACCGGCACGGTGGACGAGGTGATGACGGGACCGGTGCTGTCCCGGCTCTACGGCACGGAGGTCACCGTCGCCGAAGTCAACGGACGACTGGTGGTGGTGTGAGGATGGACATGATGAGTTCCGTGACCTGGGAGCTGCTGCAGGTCGACTTCGTCCAGAACGCCGTGTGGGCGTCACTGATGCTCGGCGTGGTCTCCGGTGCGCTGGCCCCGCTGATCGTCATGCGGAAGATGAGCTTCGCCGCTCATGCGACGGGCGAACTGGCGCTGATGGGCGCCGCAGCGGCTCTGCTGATCGGGGTGAGTGTGACCACCGGCGCGATCGTCGGGGCGATCCTCGCCGCCGTCGTCCTCGCGTTGCTCGGGTTGAAGGAGCAGGACGCCACGGTCGGCGTGGTCCTGGCCTTCGGCATGGGCCTGTCCGTGCTGTTCATCTACCTCTACCCGGGACGCACCTCGGAGGCCTATGCGTTGCTCACCGGGCAGATCGTCGGAGTCTCCGGGGCATCGCTCGGGGTGCTGGCGGTACTGACTGTGCTCGTCGTGGCGGTGGTGGTCCTGCTGTGGCGTCCGCTGCTGTTCGCCACCGTCGACCCGGTGATGGCCGCGGCCTCCGGTGTCCCGGTGAAGCTGCTGGCCGCGGTCTTCGCCGTGCTGATCGGTGTGGTGGCGTCCCAGGGTGTGCAGATCGTGGGTGCCCTGCTGCTGCTCGCGCTGCTGATCACCCCGGGTGCCGCGGCGGTGCGGGTGACCTCGAACCCTCTGGTGGCGGTGGCACTGTCGGCGACGTTCGCCGTCGTGTCCGCCGTCGGTGGACTGGTGCTGTCACTGGAGCCCGGACTGCCGGTCAGCCCCTTCGTGACCTCGATCAGTTTCGCGATCTACCTGGTGTGCCGGGTCATCGGCTGGGCCCGTGACCGGCGCGTCCAACGCGACACCCAGGCCCGGGACGCCGGCCACGACCACTGCCACGCGGAGTCGGTCACGTACACACAGTGAGCTGGTCGCGCAGCGCGGGCGGGACACCGTCGGCGATCAACCGGCCCCAGGAGTAGCACGGGTAGCCGGTGGGCTCGGAGCGCCCGTCGGCGACGTACTCGACCCACATGGTCCCGCTCCAGGAGAAGTTCCGGACGTGGTCGGTGGCGTACTGGCCGGCGCGCATCCACGCCCCGTCGCAGTACATCAGGACGTCGAGCATCTCCAGCCCCGTTGACTCGTGCAGCGATTCAAGACTGCAGACCTCGGGCGGCTGTCCTCCATCGCACCAGGTCAGGTAGCCGAGCGCATCGGGGGTGCCGCCAAGCTGCAGCAGCAGTTCCTCGGTGTAGCAGGCGTTGCCGTCGACCTCGCGCACTCCGTCGGCGGCGAAGCCGACCCAGCCGTGGTCGCGGTGCATGAAAATCCGGTTCTGGAAGACGTCCGGCCCCTCGGAGACGGCCCAGTCGCCGTCGCAGTACAGCACCCCGACGAACTCACCGGGACCGTCACCGTAGGCCTGACGGAGCGCGTCTTCGGTGCAGCGGTCGTCGCCGGGACTCTCCCCGCCGCCGTTGTCGCCGCCTCCGGCGCCGCCACCGTCGTTTCCTCCGCCTCCCCCACCAGGCGCGGGCTCACCGACGGCGATGTCCTCGGTGTTTCCACCTGGACTTCCGGCGGCCACCGTGGTGGTGGTCGTGGTTGTCGCTGCGCTCGGCGTCGTCCCGGAGCCGGAGTCGTCCCCGTCACCTGAACAGGACGCCACCCCCACCCCGAGTACGACCGTGGCTGCCACCGCGGACAGCTTCTTCATCGTCGACCTGGTGAACATGACAGCCTCCTCGGGCTGGTGGGCAAGTCACTCTTAACGACTCCATCGCCCAACCGTCCCCGAACGTCACGTCCGTCGGGCCGTCAGCGCCCTCAGAAGTTGGCGCGGAAGAACTGGGGCGCATGCGGCAGCTCCTCGCGCGGCACCCGCAGTTCCGCAGCAGCTTGTGCTGCCCAGTGCGGGTTGACCAGGGCCGGACGCCCGATCGAGACCGCGTGGGCCTGCCCGCTGGCCAGCACGGTCTCCGCCTGCCGGGCCTCCTCGATGAGTCCGACGGCAGAGACGACCGCAGCATCCTCCCCGAAACCCGCCTCGGCGAGGGTGTTCGTCACCGCAACGGCCAGAGGCACCTGGTAGCCGGGGCCGACCGGGATGGTGGAACCGTCGGTGAGACCGCCGGAGGAGACGTCGATCCAGCTGATCTGCCCTTCGGACACCAGGTCCCGAAGCACGGACGCCACTTCACTGACCTGCAGCCCGTCATCAACCCAGTCAGTGCCGGAGACGCGGATTCCCAGTGGCTTCGCGTCCGGCCACTCCTCGCGCACCGCGGCGACGACCTCCCGCAGCAACCGGGACCGTCCGGCCAGGTCACCGCCGTAGCTGTCGGTGCGGGTGTTCGTCAGCGGGGAGAGGAACTGGTGGATCAGATACCCGTGGGCGGCGTGGATCTGCACCACGTCGTACCCGGCGGCGTCCGCCCGGCGCGCCGCGTCCACGAAGGACGCCACGACCTGGTCGATGCCCTCCTGCGTCAGGCCGACCGCCGGGTCGAGGTTCGGCATCACCGGACCGTCGACGGCGCTGACCGTCTCCCAGCCGCCCTCGTCCGCGGGCACGGTGGCGTCGTCGAAACCGGGGAGCATCGGCCAGGTGGACGCCTTCCCGCCGGCGTGGGCGAGCTGGACGCCGGCCACCCGGCCCTGGCCGTGGATGAAGTCGACGAGGCGAGCGTGGGCGTCCACCTGACCGTCGTCCCACAGGCCGAGGTCCTGCGGGGAGATCCGGCCACGGGCCTCGACACCGGTCGCCTCGGCGACCACGAGACCGAAGCCACCGGCGGCCAGGGCGCCGAGATGGGACAGATGCCAGTCGGTGGGCACGCCGTCGGTGGCGTCCACGGCGTACTGGCACATGGGGGCGACGAAAGCACGGTTGCCCACCTCCAGACCGTTCTGGTCCGGGGTGGGCAAGGTGACCGGGGTGAAGAGGAGATGGCTCATACCGGGGTGCAACGCACGGGGTACGGCCTCGATTCCCGGGGGACTCCAGGGAGGGTGGGCGTCCTACCCGCGCACTCGACGCTGGCGGGCGAACTCGCTGAGCACCACACCGGCGGCGACGGAGGCGTTGAGCGACTCCACGGCCGCAGACATCGGGATCGACAGGACGTCGTCGCAGGTCTCGCGGACCAGACGGGACAGGCCCTTGCCCTCGGAACCGACGACCACGACCACCGGGGTGGTGCCGTCGTAGGTGTCCAGGGTGTGCTGACCACCGGCGTCCAGGCCGACGACCTGGTAACCGGACTGCTGCAGCTGCTTCAGCGAGCGCACCAGGTTCGTCGCCCGGGCCACGGGCAGGCGGGCAGCGGTACCGGCGGAGGTCCGCCACGCCACCGCGGTCACCGAGGCAGAGCGGCGCTCCGGGATGATCACGCCGTGTCCGCCGAAGGCAGCGACCGAGCGGATGACCGCGCCGAGGTTACGGGGGTCGGTGATGTTGTCGAGGGCGACGATCAGGCCGGGGCGTCCCGAACCCTGTGCCCCCTCGATCAGGTCCTCGACCTGGGAGTACTTGTACGGCGGCACCTGCAGGCCGATGCCCTGGTGCATGCCGTTGCCGGTCATCCGGTCCAGTTCGTCGCGGCTGACCTCGAGCACGGCGATGCGACGCTCGGCACAGGTGTGCACGGCCTCGGACAGCCGGTCGTCGTTGCCGGTACCGACAGCGACGTAGAGCGCGGTCGCGGGGGCATTGGCGTGGAGGCACTCGATGACCGGGTTACGGCCGACGACGAGCTCCGGCTGCTCGGCGCGGTCGCGCGGGTCGTGGCGTCCGGAGTCCCGGCGCTCCTGCTGCTTCTTCGCCTTGTGCTTCGCGTGGTAGACGCGGTCCTCGGCCTTCGGGGTCGGTCCCTTGCCGGCGAGTCCCCGTCGACGCGTTCCCCCGGAGCCCTTCGAGGACCCCTTGCGCTCGGTCTTGCGTACTGCGCCGCGGCGCTTGTCGTTTCCTGCCATGGACACCACCCTACCTGCTCACCCCCTGATTCCCCCTGTTCAAAACTGTGGTGACGCACGCTACAGTTCTATTCTCATGACGCAAGAGTCCCGTACGGCCACCTCCACCCAGCTGACCCGCACCGAGCGCCTCGACCGGCTGCCGGTCACGCGGCGTCACACGAAGCTGCTCGGCGGCTCCGGCATCGGGTGGGCGCTCGATGCGGTGGACGTCGGCCTGATCGGCTTCATCATGGCCGCGCTGACCACCCACTGGGGGCTGTCCCACACCGAGACCTCATGGCTGGCCTCCGCCGGTTTCATCGGCATGGCCCTGGGTGCGACCTTCGGCGGTCTGCTGGCCGACCGGTTCGGACGCCGCAATGTATTCGCCGCCACGCTACTGGTCTACGGTCTGGCCACCGGAGCCTCCGCTTTGGCAGGCGGGTTGGCCGTCCTGATCGCCCTGCGTTTCGTGGTGGGACTGGGGCTGGGCTCCGAACTTCCGGTGGCCTCCACCCTCATCTCGGAGTACGCCCCACGCAAGGTCCGCGGACGCATGGTGGTCATCCTCGAGGCCTTCTGGGCGGTGGGGTGGCTGGCCGCCGCGGTGATCGGTGCTTTCGTGGTGCCGGTCGGTGAGAACGGTTGGCGCTGGGCGCTGGCGCTCGGCATGGTGCCGGCGTTCTACGCGCTGTACGTGCGGATGAAGCTGCCGGAGTCGGTGCGTTTCCTGGAGTCGAAGGGACGCCACAAGGAGGCCGAGGAGATCGTCGCGGAGTTCGAGGCCTCCGAACCGACCCGCCTGAAGTTCCAGGCGGAGAGCACGGGTGCGGCGTCCGACGCCTCCCCGGTGCTGGACGAGAAGCAGAAGGACGCCGCGATCCTCGGCGGGGACACCCCGGTCACCAGCATCTGGGCCTCGCCGCTGCGGCGGCGGACCGCGGCCCTGTGGACCATCTGGTTCTGCATCAACCTGAGCTACTACGGGGCCTTCACCTGGATCCCCTCGATTCTGGTGGACCAGGGCTTCTCCCTCGTGAAGTCCTTCACCTTCACGCTGATCATCACCCTGGCACAGCTGCCGGGGTACGCCGTGGCCGCGTTCCTCATCGAGCGGTGGGGACGCCGCGCCACGCTGGCGGCCTTCCTCGCGGGTTCCGCGGTGGCCGCCGGAATGTACGGTCTGGCTGGCCAGGAATGGCAGATCATCGCGGCAGGCTGCCTGCTGTCCTTCTTCAACCTGGGCGCCTGGGGTGCCCTGTACGCGATCGGTCCGGAGCTCTACCCGACGACCATGCGTGCCCGCGGTACCGGTGCTGCGACCGGTTTCGGACGCCTGGCGTCCATTATCGCGCCGCTGATCGTGCCGCCGCTGCTGGTCTTCGGCGGGTTGCCGATCCTGTTCGCCCTCTTCGGCATCGCCTTCGCGGTCGCCGCTCTGGCGGCCCTGGCGCTGCCGGAGCTGAAGGGGACGCGGCTCCTGGAGAAGTAGCGTCACACTGCTGCGAGCCACACTCCCCCGGCGATGAGAATCAACCCGCCCCACGCGGGTCGCTCCCGGAAGAACAGCGCCCCTGTGATCCCTGCGCACAACACAGTCAACGTCTTCCCGACCGCGACGACATCCGCGGACGCCATCGTCATTGCGAGAATCGTCAGCCCGTAACTGGCAGGCGCCAGGACGGCAACTGTGGCCGCTGCACCGATCCTCCGCGGAGGAAAGTCATCTCGATGCAGCGGAAAGCGACCTTCTCGCATCCACGAGAACGCCAGCGGAACACTCACGATAAACCACTGGCAGATCGTCGATCCTGCCAGGAAGTCAAGACTCTCCACCTCGAGAGATGTCACCGCGAAGGCATCCCACGCGGTGTACCCGGCTGAGAACAATGCAGCAGCGACGGCCCAACACAGAGAAACGATGAGGCGACCGGAGGAGTCTTCGGCCCTGGCCGCGATGACGATGCCGACGACCACGACACCGGTTCCTGCAACCACTGACGGCGCAATCGACCCACTCGTCAACACCGCCCCGAGACACAGAAGGGCAGGTGCCCCGCCACGGACAACCGGTAGGACCATCGACAGCGCACCAGCCCGGTACGCAGGCTGAAGGCAGACAACGTATCCGGTGTGCACCAGGGCACTCACCACGCATGGAATGGCGATACCTGTTTCCATCCACGTCAGGTAGATCGCGGCGACCAATGACGACAACGTCGAGTAGAACCACAGGAAGGCGAGCCCTGATCTGGTGGTCGCTCCACCGTCCCGCTTCACCACCGCGTTCCACAACGAATGAAGCACGGCAGATCCCAGTAGTAGTCCCAGAGCCATATACCACCGTTCAACAGCTGGAGTAGACAGTGTCTACACGATGCCATGAACAGGTAGACACTGTCTACAGTTGGCGCAGTGCAGTAGCATTCCCACCATGGATGGCTCACTGTCGGAGAACCCGGGACTGGAGAAGAGGCTGACGGAGGAAGCTCTGTACCTTCTCGACAACGACGGCGTCGACGCGGTCACCATCCGGGAGGTGGCCCGCCGGGCGGCCGTCTCCCATGGCGCACCACGCCGCTACTTCACCAGCAGGAGTCAGCTCCTCGCTGCCGTAGCGCAGCACTGCACCTCGGACCTCACCGACACGGTCGCCGAACTGAACGCCCCAGACATGGCACAGAACGTCATCGCTTACGCCGAGTCCCACCCGAACCGCTTCTCGCTCCTGACCCGCCACGACCTTCTCGAAGGCAGCGGACTGAACCTGCGAAGCCAGACCCTCCCTTTGATCGACTCCTGGATAGCCGCATACCTCGATGCCATACCGCACGGCACCAGGACGTCCGCCATCGCCGCGTTCGCCGGGATACTCGGGCTGGCCGAGCTCGCCAGCCATCGTGGCCTCGACCTGTTGGAGGAACCAGTTCCTGCACTGATCGACGCCGTCATCCACGGACCAGTGAAGCGCTGACACCTTTCGCCGCCATGCCTACCAATGTCAGATAGGTGGGGTGAATCGCTGGTTTTCCGGCCGGATCGCAGCGATTCACCCCACCTATCTCACATGCAGGCGGTCGGACGTCGCTACCCCAGCGACCAGGTCGCCCCGTCCGCGGAGTCGGCGACGGAGATGCCGGCGGCCTTGAGCCGGTCACGCACCGCATCGGCGGTGGCGTAGTCCTTCGAGGCCTTGGCCTCGGCACGCTGCTCGAGCTCGGCGGTGACCAGGACGTCCAAGGCGGCGAGCGCATCGTCCGACCCTTCCCCTGCACCGATGCCCTGTCCACGGCCACGGGAATCCGCACCGGCCCAGGTCTCCGACAGCGGGTCGACGCCGAGGACGCCCATCATCGCGCGCACCGTGCCAGCAACGCGGACGACCTCCTCGCGGTTCCCGGCGTCCAGCGCCTTGTTACCCTCACGCACGGCCTCATGGATGACCGCCAGCGCCTGCGGGACAGCGAGGTCGTTGTCCAGGCACTCCTCGAACTCCGGCAGCCACTCGGTGACCGGAACCTCGCCTGCCAGTTCCACGGCACGGGTCAGGAACTTCTCGATCCGTCGGAAACCGGCGGCGGCCTCCTGCAGGGCGTCCTCGGAGTACTCCAGCATGGAGCGGTAGTGCGCCGAGCCGAGGTAGTAGCGCAGCTCGACGGGACGCACCTGTGTCAGCACGTTCGGCACCGAGAGCACGTTGCCCAGCGACTTCGACATCTTCTCGCCGGACATCGTCACCCAGCCGTTGTGCATCCACAGCTTCGCGAAACCGTCACCGGCGGCGTGCGCCTGGGCGGCCTCGTTCTCGTGGTGCGGGAACTGCAGGTCCATGCCACCAGCGTGGATGTCGAAAGTCTCGCCGAGGTACTTCCGGGACATCGCGGAGCACTCGATGTGCCAGCCGGGACGTCCGTATCCCCACGGGGTGTCCCAGCCGGGCTCGCCCGGCTTGGCGGCCTTCCACATCGCGAAGTCGCGCGGGTCCTCCTTGCCCGGTGCGGCGTCCTCGCCCTGGTCCAGCTCGTCGAGCTTCTGATGGGACAGGAAGCCGTACTCCGGCACCTTCGCGGTGCGGCAGTACACCGAGCCGTCCTCGGTGGCGTATGCCAATCCGTTGTCGATGATGCGCTGGATGTAGGCGATCATCTCCGGGATATGCCCGGTCGCGCGCGGCTCGATCGACGGCGGGGTCACGCCGAGCAGGTCGTAGGCGCGGGTGAAGGCGCGCTCGTGGGTGGCGGCCCACTCCCACCACGGACGGCCATGCTCGGCCGACTTGGTCAGGATCTTGTCGTCGATGTCTGTAACATTGCGCACGAACGCCACGTCCAGCCCCTTGGCCTCGAGCCAGTTACGCAGGACGTCGAACGCCACGCCGGAGCGCACGTGTCCGATGTGCGGGATCGACTGCACGGTCGCACCACACAGGTACACGCTCGCATGTCCCTCCCGCAGGGGGACGAAGTCGTGGAGTTCACGGGTCGCGGTGTCGAAGAATCGCAGAGTCACAACAGACAGTCTAACTGGGAGATGAAAGATGAAACTTGCGACGGTACCGATCAGCGGGATCAAGTGCACCGTGCTGGTGGAGGACGTGGACTACGAGGCCCACACCATGTCCGGACGCGTGGCCGACCGCCGCAGCATCGGTGATCTGCTCCGCGGCAACGCCACCGGTCTGCGGGCCGCGGTGGAGTCCGGCCTGCGGCGTGACGGCGACCCGATCACGGTGTCCCTGGACGAGCTCGCACCGGTGGTGCGGCGTCCGGAGAAGATCTTCTGCGTGGGCCTGAACTACCGGGAGCACATCGTGGAGATGGGCCACCCGGTGCCCGACCACCCCACCCTGTTCGTGAAGTACCCCTCCGCGGTGACCTCGCCCTACGCCGAGGTGACCGTCCCGCCAGCCCTGTCGGCGAAGGCCGACTACGAGGGTGAGCTCGCGGTGGTCATCGGCACGCGGGTCGCCGGAGGACGCGACGACGTCTCGGCCGAGGAGGCCCGCGCGGCGATCGCCGGTTACGCGGTCATGAACGACTTCTCCCAGCGGGACTGGCAGTACCGCACCCAGCAGTGGCTGCAGGGAAAGAACCTGGACGCCTCCTCCGGCTTCGGCCCGTGGCTGACCCTGGCCGACCACTACGACCCGGTCGAGGCCGGGGCTGTGCTCCGGACCTGGGTCAACGGGGAGCTGCGCCAGGAACACAGCACCGCCGACCTGGTCTTCCCGCCGGTGGAGCTGGTGCGTTACATCGCGAACTTCGCCTCGCTGGAGCCCGGTGACGTGATCGTGACCGGCACCCCGGAGGGCGTGGGGGCAGGCTCGGACCGCTTCCTCGCCGACGGTGACGTGGTGCGTATCGAGGTCGACGGACTGGGCGCCGTGGAGTCCACGATTCGGATCTGAATACCTCATGTTTTGGTAGGCTCGGCTCAGTACGTTCGAGAGTCTGTGAAGACAGTCCTGAGAGACCGGAGTTGACCCCATGAGCATTCGCCTCACCCGCGCCACCGGCGCCACCCGCCCCATGCGCCGCGCCTCTGCCCTGGCCGCCGCCGCAGTTCTCACCCTCGGAGTGGCCGCCTGCGGTGACGACGATGATTCGGACGGCGACGACGCCGACGACACCGCGGTCGAGCAGCCCGCCGACGACTCTGAGGACGCGGATGCCGCCGACGATTCCGAGGGTGCCGAGGGGGCCGACGGCCTGTCTGCAGACAAGACCGACGACCTCTCCGACGGCGACACCATCACCGTGACCCTCAGCGACCTGGACACCGAGCAGGGCTACTACCTGGGCATCTGCGCCGCCGAAGGCGCAGCCGGCGGCCCGCCCAGCTGCACCGGTGCCCGCGATGACTCCGCCTGGGTCGCCGCCGAGGATGAGCAGCGCGCCACCGACCACTACGATGCCGAGGGCAACGCCGAGGTCGAGCTCAACGTCGCCTCCACCAGTGAGGACGGTTCCCTGGACTGCACCACCGACGAGTGCGTCCTGAAGCTCTTCGGTGACCACCAGGCAGGCTTCGGTGACGTCGCCGATCTGCCGGTCACCTTCGCCAGCTAGTTCAGCTAGTCAGACTCATCGCCGACCAGGCGTTCCGCACGCACCAGGTCCTCCGGGCCAACGATCGCGAACGCCCGGTCGGATCCGGGGACGACCACCACGGTCTCCCCGGCCATCTCCATCAGTGAGGAGTCGTCGGCAACCTCGATCGGCGCGTGCGCGGAGGGCGGCTCACCGGTGGGATGGGCCGAATCCAGTTCCTCCCGCGCCTGCTGCATCCGGTTCGCCGCCAGCAGCCGGTCGAAGTCGAACACCTGGGGAGTCTGGGCTACACGTAGTCCGCCGGGGGACGGTGTGGAGCGGATGACCTCCGCACCGTCCGCGGCACCACCGTGGGCCACCTCGACGATCTTGACCGTGTCGGTCACCGGGATCACCGGGACCACCCCGGTCCAGGCGTTGTTCTCCACTCCCTCCCGGGCGGTACGGACCAGTCCGGCGATGGCGCTCGGCGGAGTCAGGCACCGGACGACGTCGTGCACGGCGACGAGAACCCGGTCGCCAGAGCGTCCTGTCTCGCCTTCCCCACCTGCCGGGTCCGTCTCGCGCTCGATCTGCTCGAGTCCCGCGAGCACCGAATCAACCCGTTCCGCCCCTCCGGCGACGACGGTCACCGTCATCGGCGCCCACTGCACGGCCTGTGCCGACAGCAGCGCCTCGGCCTCCTCCAGAATATCCCCCGGCACCGACAGTAGGGCACGGTCCACCGCATGCGAGGCGGACAGACCGTCCAGGCAACGTTCCAGGATGGTGCGTCCGGCGATCCCCACGAACGCCGTCGGCTTCCCCTCCCCCAACCGCCGACCGCTGCCGGCCGCGGCCACCACCGCGTACACGGTCACGGTGTCGGCGGCCATCGAGTAAGGCGTCCTACTCGTCGTCCTCGCCGAGCTCGTCGTCGAGGTCGATCGACCGCGGAGCGTCGTCCTCGGTCACACCGGCGGCGCGCCTTGCGGCGGCTTCCTCACGGTGACGGACGATGGTCTCCTCCATGCGCTGCACGGTCTCGTCGGCCTTCTTGTCGTCGACACCTTCGGCGAGGGCGAGCTCGCCGACCAGCACCAGGCGGGCCTTGGCGAGCATGCGCTTCTCACCGGCGGACAGGCCGCGGTCCTGGTCACGACGCCACAGGTCGCGGACGACCTCGGCGACCCGGTTGACGTCGCCGGAGGCCAGACGCTCCTGGTTCGCCTTGTAGCGGCGGGACCAGTTGCCCGCCTCCTCGACATCGGTCTCACGCAGCATGGAGAAGACCTTCTGCAGGCCTTCCTCGCCGACCACGTCACGCACGCCGACGGTCTCGGCGTTGGCGGCGGGCACGCGCACCTGCAGGTCACCCTGGCTGACCCGCAGAACCAGGTAATCCACCGGTTCCCCCTTGAAGACCCGCTGCTCGATCCCTTCGATCACTGCGGCACCGTGGTGGGGGTAAACGACGACATCCCCGATATTGAACTCCATGGCGATCCAGGATACCACCACCTCCCACGCCGTCGCCCACCCTGTACCGGTCGCCCCGATCGGGTGGACCGGATGAGATCCATCGCGCGGGTGAATAGGTGTCGGACCGTCGCACAGGATAGTGTGGACAGCGACGATTACTCAGCAGTTGGAGAAGAACGTTGGAGGACAACACTGTGAAGACCCGGAAGTCCGCCACCCGGCGCGCGCTCGCCGTCGCCGCCGGTTGCGCGGCACTGGCAATGACTGCCTGCTCCGCAGGTCAGATCTCCCAGACCGCCAACCAGGTCGCCGCGGTCAACGGCACCAACGGTGACCTGGGGGATGCTGCCGTGCGTGACGTCAGCCTCATCACCCAGGAAGACAACTCCGTCGCCCTGAAGTTCAACGCCTCCAACACCGGCATCCAGGGCAATGACATCACCCTGGAGAGCGTCAAGGTCCAGGACGCCGAGGTCGACGTCGACACCCCGACGACCCTGAGCCCGGACTGCACCCTGGTCGCCGACTCCGAGGACGCCATCGACGAGATGACCCCGGAGGGTGCCGGCAGCGGCTGCAACGAGTACGTCGCGACCGTCGTCGACGGCGAGAACTTCTACACCGGCGCCGCCCGCATCGTGACCTTCGAGTTCTCCGGCGAGGACTTCTCCGGCGAGAACACCATCGAGATCAACGCACCGGTCACCGCCTGGTACGAGGAAGCCGGCAAGACCTTCCGCCACCAGGACGGCGTCACCCGCGAGGGCGAGGACAACGTCAGCGGCCACTCCGAGGGCACCCCGATCCACTAGAGGATTTCGTGTCCGGACCGACGACTAAGGTTGTCGACCATGGCGACGAAAACAAAGAACCGCAGTGCCTTCCGCTGCTCCTCCTGCGGTCACCAGGTGACCAAATGGGTGGGGCGGTGCCCCTCCTGCCAGGAGTGGGGATCGATGGAAGCCGTTTCCCTGACTGCGGCAGGGACAGCGTCAGGGGGAGGCGCAGGGGCGGGACGCAGCGTCGCCACGGGTGGGCTGACCCCCACCGCGCCGGCGCGTGCGGTCACCGACATCGACCCGACGACCGCCGACCACCGTCCCAGCGGGATCGGTGAGCTCGACCGGGTGCTCGGAGGCGGGATCGTCCCGGGCAGTGCCGTCCTCCTCGCCGGCGAACCGGGCGCCGGTAAATCCACACTGCTGCTGGAGGTCGCCCACCGGTGGGCCGCCCAGGGACGCAGCGTCCTCTACCTCACCGCCGAAGAGTCCGTCGGCCAGGTGCGCCACCGCGCCGAGCGCACCGGGGCACTCTCCCCCACTCTCTTCCTGGCGTCCGAGCATGACCTCGAGACCGCCCTGGGGCAGATCGACGCGGTCCAGCCGGAACTGGTCATCGTCGACTCCCTGCAGACCCTCAACGCCTCCGGGGTGGAGGGTGTGGCCGGCGGTGTGGCACAGACCCGTGCGGTGGCGGCCACGCTCACCACCCTCGCGAAGTCCACCGGCCTCCCGGTGTTCCTGGTCGGCCACGTCACCAAGGACGGTGCGGTGGCCGGCCCTCGCACCGTGGAGCACCTGGTGGACGTCGTGCTGAACTTCGAGGGTGACCGGCACAGCGCACTGCGTTTCCTGCGTGGGCAGAAGAACCGTTTCGGCGCCACGGACGAGGTCGGCTGCTTCGAGCAGACCTCCGAGGGGATCCGTGAGGTCGCCGACCCGTCCGGGCTCTTCCTGCACCACCGGGACGATCCTGTCGCCGGAACGGCGGTGACCGTACTGATGGACGGGCGCCGCGCGATGCTCGGGGAGATCCAGACCCTGGCGTTGAGCACCGAGATGCACAATCCGCGGCGGGTGGTCACCGGTATCGACGCGAGCCGGGTCGCGGTGGTGCTGGCGGTGCTGGCCAGCCGGGCAGGGATCGACCTGATGAAGCACGAGGCCTACGCCGCCACCGTCGGCGGGATGAAGATCTCGGAACCCAGCGCCGATCTGGCCCTGGCTCTCGCATTGGCCTCGACCGCCGCTGAGAAGCCTCTCCCCACCGGACTGGTGGCCGTGGGTGAGGTCGGTCTGGGCGGTGAAGTCCGACGGGTGCCGGACCTGCGGTTGCGACTGTCGGAGGCCCGCCGACTGGGGTTCACCTCGGCGGTGGTTCCCGAGGCCACCCGTGGCGCCGACCGGGTCACCCCTCCGAAGGGACTGCGTCTGGTCCCGGTGAGCACGGTCGCCGAGGCGGTGAGTGCGCTCGGGCTTAAGCGAGGTTGAAGGTCTGCGGCTCGGAGGTGTTGTCGCCGATGTGGCCGTAGACCATGTAGGCGCCTGCGCCGACCGGCTCGCGGTTGTCGCAGGAGTCCGGCGCGGAGGTGGTCCGGGACCAGGCGGTCATCTCGTAGGTCCGGCTGTCACCGGCCTCCAGGTCCAGGCTGGAGGAGGAGGTCGGACGGTTGCAGTCGGTGTCACCCCACACCCGGTCGTAGCTGGAGCCGAGGGTGAAGACCTCGAACTTCAGCTCCTCCTCCGACAGGTCGATCTCGCAGTCGCCGCCGGTGGGGTTGGTGACGGTGAGGAAGAAGTTCGGCTGCTGGTCACCACTGAACGTGTTCTCGCCCGGGCGGACCTTCAGCTGCAGGTCATCCACGTCACAGGTGGTCTGGTTCGCCAGAGCATCGGCCTCCTCGGACTCCGACTCCTCGGGCTCCTCCGACTCGGACGGCGCGGCGCTCTCAGAACTCTCGGCCTCGGACTCGGACTCGGATGCCGAGGCGTCCTCCGACTCCGACGGCACCTCAGAGGAGTCCGACGTCGGTTCCAGCGGTGCGGACGTGGAGGTCTCCGCGGTCGTCTCGGTGTCGTCTCCCCCGCCGACCAGCGAACTGACGATCCACCACAGCAAGGCAACGACCACGACGAGAACGACCACCGCAGTGATGCGGCGACGACGGTAGATCTCCGGCGGAAGCGGTCGGGAATTGTTGCTCTGGCTCACAACAGCCAGTGTAACCAGCAGTTACGGGCCGAACGCTGCATGACACCCGGAAAAACCTACTCCGGGAAGCTCGCCTTCTCGACACCGTCGGCGTCGACACCGTAGGTGACGACCGGCTCAGCCAGGCCGTCCGACAGCCGGTAGCGCATGCCGACCACGCCGCACTCCCCGTCGCGCAGCTTCTCCAGGATGCCCGGCGAGCGGTCCACGATGTGGTTGGCGATCTCGACCACGTGGTGCTTCTCGAAGTCCTCACTGGTGTCGCCACCCAGCGCACGGGCGGCCAACAGCGACGGGGTGACCTTCTCCACCAGCACCCGCTGGAATCCCGGAGGCATGCTGCCGGTGGTCAGCGCGGACTGTGCGGCGCCGACCGCTCCGCAGCTCTCGTGGCCCAGCACGACGACCAGCGGGACGCCCAGGGACACCACGGCGAACTCCAGGGACGCCAGCACCGAGAGGTCGGTGATCTCGCCGGCGGTTCGGATGACGAAGAGATCGCCGATGCCCTGGTCGAAGATGATCTCAACCGGGACGCGCGAGTCGGAGCACGCCAGGACGACTGCGCGGGGGTTCTGGCCTGTGGTCAACAGCTGGCGCCGGGCGCCGTCCTGTCGGGGATGGTAGGAGTCCTCGGCCATGAAACGAGCGTTGCCCCCGATGAGTGCCTCGAGTGCCCGCTGCGGGGTGAAGTGATCAGTCATGGGTCCATTCTGCCACCGATCAGTGCGGGCGCAGCGCGAGGTGTATCGTCCACGTTACGTTTTTGCCGGTCCTGCCGGGGTACGGCACAGTGGAACATGACATGACCACGACAACTCACAACGCCACCGCAGCCCGCCCGCTGGGTGAGGTACTCAACGACTGGTACCGCGTCAACGCCCGCGACCTTCCCTGGCGGGACCCGGGTACCAGTGCCTGGGCGATCCTGCTCAGCGAGATCATGTCCCAGCAGACCCCGGTGGTTCGCGTGATCCCGCTGTGGGAACAGTGGTTGGAGAAGTGGCCCACCCCGGCCGACCTGGCCGACGCCCCCACCGACGAGATCCTGCGTGCCTGGGCGAACCTGGGTTACCCACGTCGTGCGCTCCGGCTGCGCGAGTGTGCCCGGGCCATCGTCGAGAAGCACGACGGGACAGTGCCGTCCACCGTCGCCGAGTTGCTGGCCCTGCCCGGCATCGGCGAGTACACCGCCCGTGCCGTCGCGGCATTCGCCTTCGGGCTCGCCGTCCCCGTCGTGGACACCAATGTGCGCCGGGTGCAGCGGCGACTGGCCCGCGGTCAGTACCTGCAGGGCCCGGCGTCGGCCGCCGATCTCGTCGACGTCGCCGACCTGATGCCGTGGGTGGACGAGGACCCCGCCCTCGCACGCCGCGGCTACGACAATCCCCGCCATGACCGGGGCGCCCGGCAGGTGGCGTTGGGGATGTGCTCCTCCCTTATGGAGCTGGGTGCCACGGTGTGTACCGCCCGCTCGCCGAAGTGCTCCGAGTGCCCCGTGGTCTCCCGGTGCCGTTGGGTGGCCTTGGGACGCCCCGAGCCCAGTGCCGCCGAGTCTGCGGCAGCGAAGAAGCGGGTGCAGAAGTTCGAGGGCACCGACCGTCAGGTTCGTGGCCGGATCATGGCGATCCTGCGCGGTGGGGAGGGCACCACGCCCGTCACCGCGACCGCCGCGGACTTCGACGGCACCAGCGAGGACGCCGCCCAGCGCACCCGTGCCCTGGAGTCGCTGGTGGCAGACGGCCTGGTGGAGAAGATCGACGGCCCGGCAGAGTCGACAGAGTCGTCCTACCGCCTCCCGCGCTGAGGTATCCCCCTCCCCCACTACAACGTCAGAAAGGTGGGATCATCTGCTGCTTTTCACGAAGAAAACCAGCAGATGATCCCACCTGTCTGACATGCGGCGGTCAAGCCCCGGGGTAACCTCCCCGGCGACCTACCGGGAACTACTCCCGGGTCTCGCCGGCGGCGACATCCTGCGTCTCCGGCACCTCGTCCTCCTCGGCGGCGTCGACGACGGCGTCCTGCGCCTCATCGGCAGACGGGCCCTCGAGGGAGTCGGCGGCGATCTCCGGCAGCGGCTTCGGCTTGGAGCCGAAGACGAACTTCGCGTCCTCGCCCTTGCCTTCGCCGTCCCAGTTCTCGACGTCGACGGTGACGATCTCGCCGGCACCGATCTCGCCGAAGAGAATCTTCTCGGACAGGTGGTCCTCGATCTGGGACTGGATCGTACGACGCAGCGGACGGGCGCCGAGCACCGGGTCGAAACCGCGGACGGCCAGCAGGTTCTTGGCCTTCTCGGTGAGCTCGATGTCCATGTCCTTCTCCAGCAGTGCGTTGCGCACACGACCGGTGAGCAGGTCGACCATCTGGACGATCTGGTCGCGGGTCAGCTGGTGGAAGACCACGATGTCGTCGATACGGTTGAGGAACTCAGGACGGAAGTGCTTCTTGAGCTCCTCGTCGACCTTGCGCTTCATCCGCTCGTACTGACCGTCCTCGTCGTCGGCACCGGATCCGGAGAAGCCCATGCCCACGGCCTTGGAGATGTCCCTGGTACCCAGGTTCGAGGTGAAGATCAGCACCGTGTTCTTGAAGTCCACGACACGCCCCTGGCCGTCGGTCAGGCGACCGTCCTCCAGGACCTGCAGCAGGGTGTTGTAGATCTCGTTGTGTGCCTTCTCGATCTCGTCGAAGAGCACCACGGAGAACGGCTTGCGGCGGACCTTCTCGGTCAGCTGGCCGCCCTCGTCGTAACCGACGTATCCCGGAGGTGCACCGAACAGGCGGGACGCGGTGAACTTGTCGTGGAACTCGCCCATGTCGATCTGGATCAGCGAGTCGTCGTCGCCGAAGAGGAACTCCGCCAGCGCCTTCGACAGCTCGGTCTTACCCACACCGGACGGGCCGGCGAAGATGAACGAACCACTGGGACGCTTCGGGTCCTTCAGGCCTGCACGGGTACGACGGATCGCACGGGACACGGCCTTGACGGCGTCGTCCTGGCCGATGATCCGCTTGTGCAGTTCGTCTTCCATGTGCAGCAGGCGGGAGGACTCCTCCTCGGTGAGGCGGACGACCGGGATACCGGTCCAGGAGCCGAGCACCTCGGCGATCTGCTCCTCGCCGACCTCGGCGACGTCGTCGAGCTCACCGGCGCGCCACTGCTTCTCCTTCTCGGCACGCTCCTCGGTGAGCTTGCGCTCGTCGTCGCGGAGCGACGCCGCCTTCTCGAAGTCCTGGTTGTCGATCGCGGCTTCCTTGGTGCGGCGCACCTCGGCGATCTTGTCGTCGACGTCCTGGATGGCCTTCGGGGCGGTCATCCGCTTGATGCGCATGCGGGCGCCGGCCTCGTCGATGAGGTCGACGGCCTTGTCCGGCAGGAAGCGGTCGTTGATGTACCGGTCTGCCAGTCGGGCGGCCGCGGCCAGGGCACCGTCGGTGATGGACACGCGGTGGTGCGCCTCGTAGCGGTCACGCAGACCCTTGAGGATCTCGATGCTCATCTCCGCGGAGGGCTCGGGAACCTGCACCGGCTGGAAACGACGCTCGAGGGCGGCGTCCTTCTCGATGTGCATGCGGTACTCGTCCAGGGTGGTGGCACCGATGGTCTGCAGCTCACCGCGGGCCAGCTTCGGCTTCAGGATGCTGGCGGCGTCGATCGCACCCTCTGCGGCACCGGCGCCGACCAGGGTGTGGATCTCGTCGATGAACTGGATGATGTCACCGCGCTGGTTGATCTCCTTGAGCACCTTCTTCAGGCGCTCCTCGAAGTCACCGCGGTAACGGGAACCGGCGACCA
>DXGC01000028.1 GCA_019114135.1 Candidatus Corynebacterium avicola | reverse complement strand
ACCATGGAGACGGCCTTGGCCGCACCGGTGGAGGTCGGGACGACGTTCAGGGCGGCGGCACGGGCACGGCGCAGGTCCTTGTGCGGGGCGTCGTGCAGGCGCTGGTCACCGGTGTAGGCGTGGACCGTGGTCATCAGGCCGCGGACGATGCCGAACTCCTCGTCGAGCACCTTGGCCAGCGGGGCCAGACAGTTGGTGGTGCAGGACGCGTTGGAGACGATGTGGTGGTTCTCCGGGTCATAGTCGGTGTGGTTGACTCCGACGACGAAGCTGGCGTCCTCGTTCTTGCCCGGGGCGGAGATGATGACCTTCTTGGCACCGGCGTCGATGTGCGCACGTGCGGCGTCGGCGTCGGTGAAGAAGCCGGTGGACTCGATGACGATGTCCACACCCAGCTCACCCCAGTTGAGGTTCTTCGGGTCGCGCTCGGCGGTGACCGCGATCCGCTTGCCGTCGACGGTGATCGACTCATCGTCGTAGCTGACCTCTGCGTCGAGTCGACCGAGGATGGAGTCGTACTTCAGCAGGTTCGCGAGGGTCTTGTTGTCGGTGAGGTCGTTGAAGGCCACGATCTCAAGGTCCGCGTCGCTCTCCTGCAGCGCGCGGAAGAAGTTACGGCCGATGCGGCCGAAGCCGTTGATTCCTACTCGTACGGTCACTGTGGTGCTCCTGTGGTCGAGTTATGGGGCGGTATGTCCACACACCAGACTACAGAGGCTTCAGCGCCGCCGCCGGAACCGATTTCCCGTCCGGAGGCGGAACCGGTCCCCCGGCTCAGTTACCGGGCTCGTCCACCGGGTCCTCGATGTCGAAGATGTCGTCGGTGACCGCGGCGCTGGTGTCCGGTATCCCCAGCTCAGCGGCCCGGCGGTCCGCCATCGTCAGCAGTCGACGCACCCGGCCGGCCACCGCGTCCTTGGTCATCGGCGGGTCGGCGAGCTGGCCGAGCTCCTCCAGGGAGGCCTGACGGTGCTGGACACGCAGGGTTCCGGCCTCCACGAGGTGGTCCGGGACGTCCTCACCGAGGATCTCCAGGGCACGGGCGACGCGGGCGGCGGCGACCACCGCGGCACGTGCAGATCGGCGCAGGTTGGCGTCGTCGAAGTTGGCCAGACGGTTGGCCGTGGCACGCACCTCGCGGCGCATGCGTTGCTCCTCCCACTGAAGCTTGGTGCGCTGTGCCCCCATCCGGGTGAGGAGGTCGCCGATGGTCTCCCCGTCCCGGATGACGACGCGCATCACCCCACGGGTCTCCTTGCTCTTCGCGGTGACCCCGATGCGCCGTGCCGCACCGACCAACGCCAGGGCGGCCTCGTTGCCCGGGGTGGTGACCTCCAGTGCGGAGGACCGCCCCGGCTCGGTGAGCGAACCGCGGGCCAGGAAGGCACCACGCCAGGCGGCGACGCACTGCTCGGCGGTACCGCCGATGATGAACGGCGGAAGTCCACGGACGGGACGTCCGGCACGGTCGATCAGGCCGGTGCGGCGGGCCAGGTCGGTGCCGCCCTCGCTCCAGCGCAGGACGTAGCGGGCGGAGGTGCGTAGGTTCCCTCCCCCGACGACCTGCATCTCGGCGGTGAGGTCGAAGAGTTCGTCGACGGCCTGGGAGACCCTGCGGGCAGTTGCCCCGCTGTCGACCTCGGCCTCGACGACGATGCGTCCGGCAACCAGGTGGAGACCTGCGCTGTACCGCAGCAGACCGGCGATCTCGGCGGTCATCTCCTCCGGCCGGGTCACCGTGACCCGGGCGAGTTCGTCCTTCACCTCAGCTGTCAGTGCCACTGTCGTTGCCGCTCCCTTCCTCAGTACCGCTCTCGGACCCCGTTGATCCTACCGGCTCCCAGTCCGCGAGATCCCTCAACACCTCCGCCATCTTCTCCGAGGAGTGCCGGTCGGTCCAGCGTCCGCGGTCGTCGTCCTGCCGGACGTTGCGGAAGACGACCTCGGCGCCGAGCCGTTCGGCGGCGCGTTCCAGGTGGCGGCGTTCATTGCCCGGCAGCAGCGTCGAGGTGTCCACCACCACGACGTCCACCGTGAGGTCGGGGCAGTGCTGCAGCAGCATGTGGATGTGCCGTTCCATGGAGAAACCACTGGTCTCCCCCGGTTCTGCGACCAGGTTCATGATCACCACACGGGTCGCCGTCGTCTCCTGCAGTGCCTCGACGATGCCGGGCATGAGCAGGTGCGGGATGACCGAGGAGAACCAGGATCCGGGCCCCAGGGTCACCAGGTCGGCGTCGAGGATGGCCTGGACCGCCTCCGGGGAGGCCTCCGGCTTCTGCGGGATCAGCCGGACGCGGCGGACCTGTCCCAGGGTCGAGGCGACGGCGACCTGGCCGCGCACGGCGTTGACCTCGCGCGGGTCGTCACCGAGTCCCTGGACCTCGGCCTCCAGGTCCAGCGGTTCCGGGGACATGGGCAGCACCCGTCCCTGGACACCCAGCAGCGTGCCGAGTTCATCGAGGGCGGCGATACTGTCGCCCATCACCTCGGAGAGGCCGGTCAGCACGAGGTTGCCGACGGCGTGGCCGGCAAGTGCACCGTGTCCGGAGAAGCGGTGCTGCAGGGTCGTCTCCCAGAGGTGGCCGCGCGGTGAGTCGTGGACCAGGGCGGCCAGCGCCATGCGCAGGTCGCCGGGCGGCAGGCAGCCGAGTTCGCGGCGCATGCGTCCGGACGATCCACCGTCATCGGCGACGGTGACGACCGCGCTGACGTACTCGGCGGCCTCACGGGCCGCGCGGAGGGTGGCGAACAGGCCGTGCCCGCCGCCGAGGGAGGTGATCTTCTCCAGTCTCTTCCCGGTCATGCCGACTCCCCTCTCACCAGGTCACGGTGCATGGTTCGCACATCCAGGTCGGACACGCTCCGCAGCCGCTCGGCCAGGGCCTCGACGAGCGCCGGACTCCGGTGCTGCCCACCGGTACAGCCCACCGCCACGGTGATGAAGTGCTTGCCTTCCCGGCGGTACCCGGGCAGAGCCGTGGAGATCAGCTGGACGGCGTTGTCGAGGTAGGCGGCCGCCTCCGGACGGGAGAGCACGAAGTCGGCCACCGGTGCGTCCAGACCGCTGGAATCACGTAGTTCGGGTTCCCAGAAGGGGTTGGGCAGGAACCGGGCGTCCAGCAGCAGGTCGATGTCCCGTGGAGTGCCGTGCTTGAAACCGAAGGACTGCACGGTGATGTGCTCCCGGCGGTCACTGATGGCGGCGAAGTAGCCTTCCAGGGTTCGGCGAAGGTCGTGGACGCTGGTGCCGGTGGTGTCGATGACCACGTCGGCGCGCTGCCGGATGCCCTCCATCGAGGCACGTTCCCGGTCGATGCCGGCCTGCAGCGTCTCGTCACCCTGCAGGGGGTGGACGCGGCGCAGCTGACCGTAGCGCCGGATCAGGGTGCGGTCGTCGGCGTCGAGGTAGAGCACGAAGGGCCGACGGCCGGAGTCGTGCAGGCTGGTGAGGACGTCGGTCAGTGAACCGACGAAGTCCCGGGACCGGACGTCGGTGACCACGGCGAGACGTTCCACCGGAGAGTCGGACTCGAAGCTGAGCTCGACCATCCTCATGATCAGCTCCGGGGGGAGGTTGTCGGCGACATACCAGCCCATCTCCTCGAGGACCGTGGCCGCTTCCTTGCGCCCTGCACCGGACATCCCGGTGATCAGTACCAGGGACGCCTCCTGCTGGGATTCGCGCGGAGTCTCAGGGGTGTTCATACCGCCCGAGTCTAGCTGGAATCCCTAGCCGGAATCTCCGTCCGACTCCTCTGGCGTCTCCGGGGGCGTCAGGGCCTCCATCACGGCCTCTGCCAGGGTGCGTCCGAATCCCGGAAGTTCGGCGATCCCCTCCGCCCCGGCCTCACGGACCTTCGCGACGGACCCGAAGGCCTTGACCAGCTGGGCACGCCGGGTCGGTCCCAGTCCGCGGACGTCGTCGAGGGCGGAGCGGGTCATGCGCTTGCCGCGGCTGGCCCGGTGGAAGGTGATGGCGAACCGGTGGGCCTCGTCGCGGATCTGCTGGATCAGGTACAGCGCCTGGGAGTTGCGCGGCAGGATCACCGGGAACTCGTCACCGGGGATCCAGAGTTCCTCCAGCCGCTTGGCCACGCCCACGAGGGTCACGTCGGTGACGCCGAGCTCGTCGAGCACCTCCTGGGCGGCGTTGACCTGGGGCTGGCCGCCGTCGACGATGAACAGCTGCGGCGGGTAGGCGAACTTCTTCGAGGACGCCTCGGCCTGCTCCACGGTCACCTCACCGTCCAGCAGGTCTCCCCCGTCGTCGCCGGCGGGCACCGCCAGCTTGTCCTGGCCGTGGCGCTTGAACCGGCGCCGGACGACCTCGGCGATCGAGGCGACATCGTCGGAGTGGCCCTCCCCCGCTGCCTCGCGGATGCGGTAGCGCCGGTAGTCGGACTTGCGGGGCAGTCCGTCCTCGAAGACCACGAGACTGGCGACGACGTCGGTGCCCTGGATGTGGGAGATGTCGGTGCACTCGATGCGCAGCGGCGAGTCCTCCATCCACAGCGCCTCCTGGAGGTCGCGCAGGGCCGCCGAACGGGTGGTGAGGTCGCCGGCACGGGCGACCTTGTGCTGGGCCAACGCCTGGGTGGCGTTCGCCGTCGCGGTCTCCATCAGTGCCTTCTTGTCGCCACGCTGGGGAACGCGCAGCTGGACCTTGCCGCCGCGCAGTCCCTCGAGCCATTCGGTGAGGCGGCCGGCGTTGGCGGGCTGTTCCGGGACGAGGATCTCCCGGGGCACCGGCTCCAGGGTGACTCCGTCGCCCACCTTGGAGTTGCCGCCGACGGCGGACTCGGTGGCGCTCTCGAGAGCGGCGGTGTCACCGTAGAACTGGGTGAGGAAGTCCTCGAGCAGGACGGACAGGGCGGCGCTGCCGTCGCCGGTGTCGTCGCCGTCCTCGCTGGACGCCTGCCGTTCGACGACCCAGCCGCGCTGGCCGCGGATGCGTCCACCGCGGACATGGAAGATCTGGACGGCAGCCTCGAGCTCGTCGCTGTCGACGGCGACGACGTCTGCGTCGGTGGAGTCGGAGAACACCACCGCCTGCTTCTCCATGGCCTTGTCCATCGCGGCGATCTGGTCACGCAGCGAGGCGGCGCGCTCGAAGTCGAGGTTCTCCGCGGCGTCCTGCATCTCGTGGCGGACGTCCCGCATGACCCGGTCGGTGTTGCCGCCGGCGAGGAAGGAGCACAGCCCGTCGACCAGTTCCATGTGTTCGGAGGGGCTGACCTTGCCGACACACGGTGCCGAGCAGCGGTCGATGTAGCCGAGCAGGCAGGGACGGCCGAGCTGCTCGTGCCGGCGGTAGACCCCGGCGGTACAGGTGCGCACCGGGAAGACCCTGGTCAGTGACTCGAGGGTGTCCCGGATCGCCCAGGCCTTGGGGTACGGGCCGAAGTAGCGTACACCCTTCTTGCGCGGTCCCCGGTAGAGGAACGCCCTGGGGAACTGCTCTTTCACGCTGACCGCGAGCATCGGGTAGGTCTTGTCGTCCCGGTACATGACGTTGAACCGGGGTGCGAACTTCTTGATCCACGTGTACTCGAGGTTCAGGGCCTCCAGCTCACTGCCGACCACGGTCCACTGCACGTGGTCGGCGGTGTGGACCATCGTCCGGATCCGCGGCTCCAGGTGGACGGGGTCCTGGAAGTAGTTGGACAGACGCGACCGCAGGTTCTTCGCCTTGCCGACGTAGAGGACCCGGTCGTCACTGTCGCGGAACGTGTAGACCCCCGGGTTCGTGGGGATCGAACCGGGGGCGGGGCGGTAACTCGCGGGGTCAGCCATGGGAGTCCAGTATGTGCAGGTGCACCGTCGTCTACTCGGCGGGCATGTAGCGGTCCTCGAGCACCCGGAAGTCCTCGACGGTGCGGGCGATCGTGGCCTTGTCGGCGAGCTGGAAGGCCATCATGGAGACGAACTCGAAGTCCGGGAGCTCCAGGCGGGCCCAGCGGGCGTTCCGGGGGAAGGACAGCCCGTGGATGATGCTCCACCGGTAGAACTGGGCGCCGAAGATGTTGCGGACCTCCACCCCGGCCTCGTTGACCCGCACGCGGGGGCGCAGCAGGCACAGGACGCAGGCGGAGAAGATCAGGCCCAGGCCGAGGAAGGAGACCTGGTCGACGATGGAGACCGTGGCACCGGTGTCGCCGATACCGGAGACGACCGCCATGAAGATGTGCACGAGCAGGACGGCGAGTGCACCGATCCAGGCCCACCGCTTCAGCGCGGGCGAGGTCACGGTCAGCAGCCATCCGTCGCCACCGCCGCTGCCTCCGCCACGGTTGGCGGGGTCGCGGGGTGTCGTCGAGGTGGTGTCGGTCGCCTGTTCAGAGCTGCTCACGGGTACCCAGTCTACCTCCCTGACCCCCGGGTAGTTAAACGACGCGGGGTCACCCGCGGGAGCGGACGTCCTTGAGCACCAGCAGGGTGTGCAGGGCGGCGTTGGCGGCGTCGCGGCCCTTGTCCTCCACGGCACCCTCGGCACCGGAGCGGTCGACGGCCTGCTGCTGGTTCTCCACGGTGAGCACACCGTTGCCTACGGGCTTGCCGGAGTCCAGCGACACCCGGGTCAGTCCGTAGGTCACCGCCTCACAGACGTAGTCGAAGTGGGCGGTCTCGCCCCGGATGACGCATCCGTTGGCGACCACGGCGTCGAAGGTCCTCGCTGCTTCGGCGGCGACGACGGGCAGCTCCACCGCACCGGCGACGCGCCACTGCTTGACCAGTACCCCGGCCTCGGTCAGCGCGGCGACGGCATGCTCGTGGAGCCGGTCGGTGATCTCCGGGTTCCAGGACGCGGAGATCACGGCGATGCGCAGTCCTGCCCCGGATCCCGGGGCGATGGTGATGTCGGCGAGTCCTTCGGCGGGCATGTGGTGCTCCTCTGTCGTGTCAGATCAGTTGGTGGCGCTCAACGAGTCGAGCTGGTGGCCCATCCTGTCACGCTTGGTCCGAAGGTAGACCTCGTTCTCCGGGTTGGACGGCAGCTCCACCGGGATCCGTCGGACGACGGGGATGCCGTGACGTTCCAGGCCGAGCCTCTTTTCCGGGTTGTTGGACATCAGGGCCACGGAGGTCACCCCCAGATCGGTGAGGATCTGGGCGGCGGCGCTGTACTCCCGGGTGTCGACCGGAAGCCCCTGGGCGGTGTTGGCGTCCACGGTGTCCAGGCCCTCGTCCTGCAGGTTGTAGGCCCGCAGCTTCGGCACCAGACCAATTCCGCGTCCCTCCTGTCCACGCAGGTAGACCAGCACACCGCGACCGGCCTCGGCGATGAGGTCCAGGGAGGTGGACAGCTGTTCGCCGCAGTCGCAGCGCTTGGAACCGAAGATGTCACCGGTGAGGCACTCGGAGTGCACGCGGACCAGGACGTCCTGACCGTCGTCCTCGGCGACGTCACCGGCCACCAGGGCGATGTGCTCGACGCCGTCGACCAGTCCGGTGTAGCCCACGACGTGGAAGTCGCCGTGGCGGGTGGGAAGCCGGGACTCGACGTTGCGGCTGACCACCGGGGTGTGGACGCGACGCCAGTCGGCGAGCTGCTCGATGGAGATCAGCGACAGTCCGTGGGTGTCGCAGAAACGGCGCAGCTCCGGCAGGCGGGCCATGCCCGAGGGGTCCTCCTCGGAGACGACCTCGCAGAGCACACCGGCGGCCGGTAGCCCCGCGGCACGGGCCAGGTCGACGGAGGCCTCGGTGTGACCACCGCGTTCCAGCACGCCACCGGGGCGGGCGCGCAGCGGGACGACGTGGCCGGGCCGGTTGAAGCTCTCGCGGGTCGATCCCGGGTCGGCGAGCAACTGCAGGGTGTGGGCACGGTCGTGGGCGCTGATGCCGGTGGTGATGCCTTCTGCGGCGTCGACGGTGACGGTGTAGGCCGTGCCGCGGACGTCCTCGTTGCGGGCGACCATCGGCGGCAGGCCGAGTCGGTCGGCCTCGCTGTCGGGCACTGCGGCGCAGATGTAGCCGGAGGAGTGGCGCACGGTGAAGGCGACGGTCTCCGGGGTGGCCTTGGCGGCGGCGAAGATGATGTCACCCTCGTTCTCCCGGTCCTCGTCGTCGACCACGACGACGGGCTTGCCGGCGGCGATGTCGGCGATGGCGTCCTCGACCGGGTCCAGCAGGGAGGTCCGCTTCGGCTGCTCAGCTGCGTTGCCGTTGCTCCCGTTGCTCACAGTTCCTTCTCCTCTGCTGAAGCGAGACGCTCCACGTACTTGGCCAGCACATCGCACTCGATGTTGACCCGGTCACCGGTACCCAGGCTTCCCAGGACGGTCTCGGCGAGCGTGGTGGGGATCAGGGAGACTTCGAACCAGGGATCGTGCACCGGACCGGCCTCAGCCACGGTCAGGGAGGTCCCGTTGACTGCGATACTGCCCTTCTTGGCGACGTAGCGGGCCAGGTCAGGATCGTCGAGGACGAAACGGAAGACCTCCCACTCGCTGCCTGCGGTGCGCGACTGCAGGGTGGCGGTGCCGTCCACGTGACCCTGGACGATGTGTCCGCCGAGCCGTCCTCCCGCCGCGGTCGCCCGTTCGAGGTTGACCGGGGTGTCGACGTCGGCGTCGCCGAGTGCAGTGTAGTCGAGGGTGACCTTCATGACATCGGCCCAGAAGCCGGACTCATCGAACTCGGTGACGGTGAGGCAGACGCCGTTGACGGCGATGGATGCGCCGTGGACCGCGTCGGCGACGACGGTGCGGCAGGTGACTCTGATGCGCTCGGCATCCGGCGTGCGCTCGACGGCACCGATCGAGCCGATCTCCTCAACAATTCCGGTGAACATGGAATAAGAGTCTAGGCTACGTCCCTGGCTCCGGGGACCGTCGGGTGGAATTGATGAAAACATCACTACCCAGGGTGCAGGCGTCCCTGCGCACCAGCCGGGTGATGTCCGCCATCGTGCTGCTCATCCCGCTGTGCTGGTCGACGGTGGGGATCCCCGAACCCAGCAGTGCCGGGGCGATGTAGCTGTGCACCGAATCAACCACCCCGGCCGCCAGGAACGCCGCAGTCAATCGCGGTCCTCCTTCGACGAGCAGGTCCACGACACCCTGCTCCCACAGTCGCTCCACCACCGTCGGTACGTCTCGGTCGGCAAGGTGCAGCGCCGGTTGCACCGCCGCATCCTCCGGCACCGAGGTCTGCCCCACCACCACGCGCAGAGGCTGGTGGTCGTACAGCGACCCGTCCGGACGCCGGGCGGTCAGACGCGGGTTGTCCGCGGCCACCGTTCCGGTGCCGACGAGGATGGCGTCGCGTCGCGACCGGTCGAGGTGGACGCGGGCCCGTGCCTCCTCCCCGGTGATCCACTGGCTGGTGCCGTCCGTGGCCGCGGCGAAACCGTCCAGGGTGCCGGCGTACTTCACCGTGACCCTGGGACGACCCAGCCGCTGGGCGGTCAGCCAGGCCTCGACACTGAACTCGGGGACCCCGGTGAGGTCGGTGTCTGCGGTGACCAGTGGTCCGGTGACCTCGACCCCGCGCTGACGTAGGTAGTCTGCCCCGCCGCCGGCCTGTTCGCCCGGGTCAGCGAAGACGTAGACCACCGAAGCGACCCCGGCCTCGACGAGGGCGTGGGAGCAGGGGCCGGTGCGTCCGGTGTGGTTGCACGGCTCCAACGTGACCACCGCCGTACCTCCGGCGGCGCGGTCCCCCGCCTCGGCGAGGGCGGCGATCTCCGCGTGCGCTCCCCCGGCAGGACACGTACCTCCGGTACCCGCGAGATTGCCCCCGGAGTCCAGGATCACCGCGCCCACCGGAGGGTTCGGGCTGGTGGTCCCCTTCACCGCGTGGCCGGCCGCATCGGCGGCGGCCACCGCGTCCCGCAGCGCCGGGCTAAGCTCCACCGGCGAGCTCCCGCAGCTCACTGACGCGGACCTCCGGGTCGTCCGCGCCGAAGACGCTGGAACCGGCGACGTAGACGTCCACGCCCGCCTCGGCGGAGACGGCGGTCGTGTCCGGCCCGATGCCGCCGTCGATCTCGATGAGGGTGTCCAGCCCGTCGGCGTCGATGCGGGACCGCAGTGCACGGACCTTGTCCAGGACCTCGGGCATGAAGGACTGCCCACCGAAGCCCGGCTCCACACTCATCACCAGGATCAGGTCGAAGGCCTCGAGGTGGTCCAGCAGCGGCTCGACCGGGGTACCCGGCTTCACGCTCACTCCGGCGCGGGTACCGGCCTTGCGCAGGGTGGCGGCGAGTTCGACCGCAGCAGCGACACCGGCGTCCCCACGGTCTTCGACGGCCTCCAGGTGGAAGGTCACGTTGCCGAAGGCCGCGTAGTCCGGGGCCCAGCGTGCCGGGTCCTCGATCATCAGGTGCACGTCGAGGAACTTCTCCGAGACCGACCTGACGGCGTCGGCGACCGGACGCCCGAAGCTCAGGTTCGGCACGAAGTGGCCGTCCATCACGTCGATGTGCAGCCAGTCGGCACCGGGGACACGGTCGATGCTCTCGGCGAGACGGGCGAAGTCGGCGGCGAGGATGGAGGGGGCGATCAGCGGCTGTCGAGTCATGGACCTCATGGTACGTCACACCCTCCGGCGGCATTTGTTTCACGCTGATTTCGGACGCATTTCGCCTGCGTATCGTGCGGATGTTCGATTAGTGACTCAGCCGAGAGTCGGTTAGTCTTACCTGATAACGACCCTCCCATCACCCACCCGCTGTCATTTTGCCGCCACAAGCGGCGACAGGCCGGGGTGGGCACATGAGATTACTAGGATCTATCGCACATGAGTTCGACATACGGATTGTATGACCCGACCGCAGAGCACAGCGCCTGCGGCGTCGGCTTCCTCACCCGCAAGGACGGTGACCCGGCCCACGACGTCCTCGTCAGGGCCCATCACGCCCTGTGCGCCATTCCCCACCGAGGTGGCATGTCCTCCGAGGGCGTCGGCGACGGCGCCGGAGTCAACATCGACCTGTCCGTCGAGTTCTTCAGCGCAGTCACCGGACTGGAGCTGACCGAGCGTCACTTCGGCGTCGCCAACTTCTTCCTCCCCGAGGACCGTACCCACGAGCAGACCGCCCGCGACCTGGTCAAGGTCGGCCTGGAGGCCGAGGGCCTCGAGATCGTCCACGTCCGCGAAGTGCCCGTCGACGACAGCGTCCTGCGTCCGGCCGCCATCGGCTACCAGTTCCCCATCACCCAGTGGGTGTTCACCGCCCCCGGCATGACTCCGGAGCAGGCCGACCGGGCGGCGAACGACGCCCTGCTGCGCATCGAGGGAACGGCCTACCGCAGCGAGGAGCTCAACGGCCTCTACCCGTTGTCGCTGTCCACCCGCACCCAGGTCCTCAAGGGCCGGCTCAATGCCGACGAGGTCATCCCCTACTTCCGTGACCTGGTCGACGAGCGCCACAGCGTGCGCACCCTCTACTTCCACACCCGGTTCTCCACCAACACCGAACCGCACCCGACCATGGCGCAGCCCTTCCGGCTGATGGCACACAACGGTGAGCTCAACACCGACCGCAAGAACCGCATCAACGACGACGCCTTCGCCGCCGCCCGCGACCGCACCATCGTGCGTCCCCCGGGGCAGAGTGACTCCAGCCGCCTCGACCAGACCCTGCAGAGCCGGGTCTTCGACGACGGACTGGGCACCATCGAGGCCGTCGTCACACTGATGCCCCCGGCCTGGGAGAACGACACCACCCTGTCCCAGCCGGTCCGGGACATGCTGGAGTACTTCTCCCTCTACGAGGAGAAGAACGACGGCCCCGCCGCACTGATCTTCAACGACGGCGACGTCGTCGGCGCCCGCCTGGACCGCCTGGGCCTGCGCCCGCTACGCACCGTGGAGACCGAGGACTACCTCATGGTCTCCTCCGAGGCCGGGCAGCTCGGCTCCCCCGCCGAGGAGGTCATCCGACGCGGACGCATCGAGGCCGGTGGCATGCTGACCCTCGACCACCGGACCGGCCAGATCCGCGAGACCCGGCAGACCCTCGAGGACCTCGCCACCGCCCGCGACTACGCCAGCCTGCTGGCGGGTGCCCGCACCCACATCGACGACATCCCGGTCACCGGTCTCGACCGCGGCACCTCCACGCTCGGCTACGACGGCGACCTGTCCGTGTCGGGACGCTACGTCTCCTACTCCCTGAACCAGGAGAGCTTCCGGTTCATGATGGACCCGATGCTCGCCCAGGGGGCCGAGCGCATCACGGCGATGGGCTACGGCAACGCCATCAACGCCCTGAGCGACCAGGAGGGTGGCCTGGCCAAGTACTTCTCCCAGCGTTTCGCCCAGGTCACCAACCCGCCGCTCGACAGCATCCGTGAGGCCGACGGCATGACCTTCCGCGTCGCCCTGGGGGCGAAGCCGGACGGACAGGAGACCGTGGAGGCCAGCGGTGGCACCGGACCGACCCACCAGATCGTGGTCGACTCCCCCATCCTCAGCCACCTCGACATGCTCCGGATCCGTGAGCAGTCCCTGGTGCCGGTCACCCACGCCGACCTGCTCTACACCCCGGTCGAGGGTGACGACGAGGCCAACGCCGCCGCCGTCACCGACGCCCTGGACCAGCTGTGTGACACGGTCGCGCAGTTCGCCGAGGAACAGGGCGGCATCGTCGTCCTCACCGACCGCGGCGTGGACACCGACCACGCACCGGTGCCGCTGCTGTTGGCCGTATCCGCGGTGAACCAGCGGCTGATCCGGGACGGTCTGCGCATGCGGGTCTCCGTCATCGCCGACAGCGGCCAGCTGCCCAGCTCGCACCACATCGCCTCCGCCCTGGGCTTCGGCGCCGCCGCGGTCTACAGCATCAGCGCCCGACTGCGCGCCGAGGAGAAGTACCCCAGCCCCGCCGGCCCCGCCGGTGAGCAGACCGACACCGACCGCGCCTTCGACAAGTTCCGCAAGGCCGCCCTGAAGCAGCTCGGCAAGACCATGGGTCGCGTGGGCCTGTGCACCGTGGAGAGCTACATCGGCGGCGAGTTCTTCGAGCCGAACTACCTGGACACCCGCGATCCGCGTCTCGCCCGCTGCTTCCCGCACATGAAGGCCCCGGTCGGCGGTGTGGGCTTCACCCGCATCGCCCGCGCCGCCACGGACTGGCATCTTCGCGCCCGCACCGTCTCGGAGAGCGGAGACATCCCGCTGCTCGGCCTGTTCAAGGAGCGCTCGGAGGGTGCGGGACACTCCTTCGGGACCAACGCCGTGCGCGGCTTCACCGGCCTGACCGACGAGAAGATCACGGTCAACACCGAGAACGGCACCGACAAGACCGCCGAGAAGGACGCCGAGAAGAAGGCTGGGAAGGACGCCCTGCGCCTGCTGACCCTCGGCCAGCTGGAGGACTCCTACGGACTGACGGACGAGGCCTACCAGAATGCCGGCTTCGGCCCGGTCCCCGACGACCGGATCGACGCCTTCCGCATCACCCCGGGATACCGGGACTTCGTCTCCAACACCCGAGCCGAGCGGCACCGTCGTCCCTCCGCCCTGCGTGATGTGCTGACCCTACCGGCGGACGTCACCGGCATGCGCACCGCCGAGGACTTCTCCCGCGAGCTGGAACGCTTCTCCCTGTCCGGCAACCACTCCCTGTGCATCCGCGGACTGCGGCTCTCCAAGGAGGACGGCACGACCACCATCCGCCTGCTCGACGGCGACCTCTCCTCCCACTGCGAGTTCGTCGTCTGGCTCCGAAGCGTGCTGGGGCGCGACATCCACGACCTGCGCATCACCGAGAAGTTCGTCAGCCTGCGGGCCACCGGACGCGCCGCGGTCCTCTTCGACCTGGTGACCGAGGCTCCCCCGGCACTGCCGCTCGACGAGATCCAGCCGGCCCACGAGATCACCCGCACCCTGGCCTCCGGCGCGATGAGCCACGGCGCCCTGGTCGCCTCGGCCCACGAGGCCGTCGCCCACGGCACCAACATGGTCGGCGGCATGTCGAACTGCGGTGAGGGCGGCGAGCACTTCTCCCGCGCCGGCACCATCCGCGGTTCGCGCATCAAGCAGTTCGCCTCCGGACGCTTCGGTATCTGGGCCGGCTACCTCGCCGACCCGCAGCTCCAGGAGCTGGAGATCAAGATCGGCCAGGGCGCCAAGCCCGGTGAGGGTGGCCAGCTGCCCGCACCGAAGGTCACCGTGGACATCGCCGCCGCCCGTGGCGGCACCCCCGGCATCGAGCTCGTCTCCCCGCCACCGCACCACGACACCTACTCCATCGAGGACCTCGCCCAGCTGATCCACGACTGCAAGGCCGCCCGTGTCCGGGTGATCGTCAAGCTGGTGTCCTCCGAGGGCATCGGCACGATCGCCGTCGGCGTGGCGAAGGCCGGTGCCGACGTCATCAACGTCGCCGGAAACACCGGCGGCACCGGTGCCGCGGCGGTGACCAGCCTGAAGTACGCGGGACGCTCCGCCGAGATCGGCGTCTCCGAGGTCCACCAGGCGCTGCTCGCCAACGGCCTGCGGGACAAGGTCGTCCTGCGTTGCTCCGGCGCCCACCAGACCGGACGCGACGTCCTGGTCTCCGCCCTGCTCGGCGGCGACTCCTTCGAGTTCGGCACCACCGCCCTGATGATGCTGCGCTGCGTGATGGCGAAGAACTGCAACATCAAGTGCCCGGCCGGCCTGACCACCAACGCGGAGGCCTTCGACGGCGATCCACGTGCCCTGGCCCAGTACCTGCTCAACATCGCCCACGACGTCCGGGAGCTGCTGTCCCGTCTGGGTCTGCACTCGCTGCCCGAGGCCCGCGGACGCACCGACCTGCTGCAGCTGCTGGAGCACCCGGCCAGCGTCGGTGACCTGGACATGCGCGACATGCTCGCCGTCGTCCCGGAGAAGACCGTTGCCGAACCGGTGTACCTGGAGAAGAACTTCGACGTCGACGACGAGCTCCTCACCGAGGTCCGCCGCGCCCTGGTCGACGGCGGTGCCGACGGCCCCGAGAACATCGTCATCGGTGCAGACACCCCGGTCGACCTGGTCAACTGGAACAAGTCGGTCGGCGGCCAGCTGTCCGTCGACGTCGAGCGCCTGCTGAACCACGAGCTCTCCGACGAGGTGGTCGACGCGATGCCGTCCACCACCCGTGACGACCGCGGCCGCGCCTCCCTCAGCGACGGCACGGTCACC
Source organism: Candidatus Corynebacterium avicola (assembly GCA_019114135.1). Taxonomy (GTDB): domain Bacteria; phylum Actinomycetota; class Actinomycetes; order Mycobacteriales; family Mycobacteriaceae; genus Corynebacterium; species Corynebacterium avicola. The sequence goes on along the minus strand of DXGC01000028.1, from coordinate 11,352 downwards.
GTCCACACCTCCGGCTCAGCCGGACAGTCCTACGGTGTCTTCTGCAACGACGGCATCACCCTGACCCACTCCGGCACCGCCAACGACGGCGTCGGCAAGAGCCAGTGTGGCGGAACGGTCGTCGTCCGCACCCCCGGTGGCGGCTCCATCGAGGCCGGTGAGAACGTCCTGATCGGTAACTTCGCCCTGTTCGGCGCCACCGGCGGACGCCTGTTCGTCGAGGGCGAGGCCGGCGACCGCTTCGCCGTCCGTAACTCCGGTGCCACCGCCGTGGTCGAGGGCTTCGGCGAGTTCGGCTGCGAGTACATGACCAACGGCACCGTGCTGAACCTCGGTGCCTGCGGCAAGGGCCTCGGCAACGGTATGAGTGGCGGTTTCCTCTACCAGTACGACCCGGACGGCCGCGTCGCCGCCACCGTCAGCGCCGACTCCCTTGTCACCTTCCCGCTCGTGGAGGCCGAGCCCTTCCACGAGGACGCCGTGCGCAAGATGCTCGACTGGCACATCGAGGCCACCGACTCGGTGTACGCCACCCGCCTGCGTGACGAGTGGGAGACCACCCGCGAGTCCATCGTCTGCTGTATGCCGCGCGCCCTGCTGCTCTACCAGGACGCCGACGAGATCCTCGGCGCGGCCTCCCGCCGCGAGCTGCTGGACGAGCTGGCCACCGCCGTCGCGTCCTCCCGCCTGCGCGAGTTCAAGCTGGACTTCCGCGACCAGCGCCTACTGCTGGACGGCCGGGCCCCGGGCCAGACCGGTTCCCCGGACATGTTCTCGCTGCTGGCGTCCTACACGATCCTCTCGGCCGCCCGTGAGATCGCCCGCGAGCGGGTCACCGGCGCGGTCGGTCCGGACGATCCGCGGATCGAGGAGATGGTGCGCAACCTGATCCTCACCGAGGACTTCTTCGTGATGCAGAAGGTCGTGCGCTACCTGCGTGACGCCCTGGACTCCTTCCCCGACGAGCAGCTCGCCGCCATGATCGCGGTGAAGCGTCTCGACGACTACAAGGAGTCGCTGGCCCGCCGTAACGTCCGCGGCATCGACGCACCGGCAACCTACGGCTGGATCATGTTCCAGAACGCCAAGAACGCCGGACTGATCGACCACGAGGCCTTCGACCGGGCCATCGCCACCGCCTCCCTCGACGACCTCGTCGCCGACTGGCGCGAGACGAAAGGTGTGAACGCATGACGCTCCCCGCTACCCCGTCCCTCCCGCCCCAGCCCACGCTGGGTTTCATCCCCGCCGAAGCACCGTTCTCCGCCGACCAGCAGGTCTGGCTGGACGGCTTCTTCGCCGGCATGGACCTGGCCAAGGACCGCTTCCAGGGTCCCGTGGCCACCATGACCGTGGAGATCCTGGTGGGAAGCCAGACCGGTAACTCCCAGTTCCTCGCCGACCAGCTCGCCGGCTCCCTGCAGGGTGTCGGTCTGGGAGCGAACGTCAGCGAACTGGACTCCGCCGGCACCGACGGCCTGGCCACCGCAGGCCACGTCCTCGTGGTGACCTCCACCTACGGTGAGGGCGAGATGCCCGACAACGCCGAGCTCTTCTGGGAGTCGCTGTCCTCGGCCGACATGCCCCGCCTGGAGGACCTCTCCTACTCCGTGCTCGCCCTGGGCGACTCCGGCTACGACGACTTCTGCCAGGCCGGCAAGGACATCGACGTGCGCCTGGAGCAGCTGGGGGCGACCCGCCTGGCTGCCCGGGTGGACTGCGACGTCGACTTCGAGGAGCCAGCCGAGGCATGGGTCGCCGAAGTGACCGCCGCACTCGGCGCGCTGACCCCCGCAGGTGGTGCCGCACCCGCCGGCGGCGCAGCGCCGTCCTCCCCCGCCCCGCAACGGTCCCAGTGGAACCGCAGCAACCCCTACCCCTCCAAGCTCACCGTCAACCGGCTGCTGTCGGGCGAGGACAGCGGCAAGGAGATCCGCCACTTCGAGTTCGACCTGGGCGACTCCGGCATCACCTACGCCGCCGGCGACGCCCTGGCCGTCATGCCGGTCAATGACCCGGCACTGGTCGCGGCCGTTTTGACCCGCCTGGGGCTCGACGGTGCCGAGGTGGTCGGCGACGACAGTGACGACAGTGACGCAGAGGGCCGGACCCTGGCCGACCTGCTGCAGTACGAGTGGGAGATCCGGACCCCGTCCAAGGAACTCATCAACCACCTCTCGGAGGTGGAGCCGGACAGCGTCCTGTCGGACGTCGTCCGTCGCGACGACCGCGACGCCCTGGACTCCTACCTGTGGGGACGCGACGTCCTCGACCTGCTGGACGAGGCACCGTCGGTGTCCTTCACCGCAGCAGAGCTGGCCGAGGTCATGCGACCGCTGCAGGCCCGCCAGTACTCGATCTCCTCGAGCCCGCTGCAGAGCCCGGACAGCATCCACCTGACGATTGCGGCCGTGCGCCACGATGGTCCGGAGAAGAACGACGTGGCGGATCCGCGTGCCCGTGGCGGTGTCTGTTCGACCTTCCTCTCGGACCGTCTCGAGTTCGGCCTGGACTGCAGCCAGACGGTCGGCATCTACCCGCAGCCGAACGCCGCCTTCAGTGTGCCGTCCGACCCTGAGAAGCCGGTGATCATGGTCGGCCCGGGTACCGGTATCGCGCCCTTCCGTGGCTTCCTGCACGAGCGCACCCAGTCGGGTGCGACGGGCCCGAACTGGCTCTTCTTCGGTGACCAGCACCGCTCCTCCGACTTCATCTACTCCGAGGAGCTCACCGAGATGGCGGACTCCGGTGTGCTGACGAAGATGTCGCTGGCGTTCTCCCGCGACCAGGCGGAGAAGGTCTACGTCCAGACGAAGATGATGGAGGAGGGCGCCGAGCTCTTCCGCTGGCTCGAGGACGGCGCGTACTTCTACGTCTGTGGTGACGCCTCCCGGATGGCCAAGGACGTCGAGGACGCTCTGCTCAGCGTCATCGCCGAGCAGTCCGGATGCTCCGCCGAGGGTGCCCAGGACTACCTGACGGCGATGAAGAAGGAGAAGCGCTACGTGCGCGACGTCTACTGACGTTTTCCGACCTGCAGCTGCCCCGTCACCGCCCCCGCCACACCGTGGCGGGGGCGGTTGCGTTGTGGTGGTAAGCCTAGTTCACCCTAAATGACATATCGATAACTATGTCGATGTATCGTATAAACCTTGTGTTTTCCTGAAAGGGGTGGACTGTCCCTCATGGCACGCGCATGACCTGCATGCATCGCTCTCTTCGGGAAGCACGGTGTACCCCCGTCCCCTACCGAATGGAATTCCTATGGTGTTGGCCGCAGACGGTTCCGCCCTCACTCAGTTGGGCACCCCGGCGATCCTCCTCCTTCTCCTCATCTTCTACGGCGGCACGATGTGGATGTCAGTCCGCATCTCCAAGCGCAAGGAGAACGCCGACGGCTACATGACAGCCGGCAACAAGATCGGGTTCGGCGTCTCGGCCGCATCCATGACCGCCACCTGGATCTGGGCGTCCTCGATGTACGCCTCGGTCGAGGCCGGCTACAACTACGGCATCTCGGGCCCGATCCACTACGGCCTGTGGGGTGCTCTGATGATCCTGTTCATCTACCCCTTCGGCAAGCGCATCCGTAAGGTCGCGCCCCGGGCACACACCCTTGCCGAGGTCATGTACGCCCGCCACGGACGGTCCTCGCAGCTCATGCTCGCCGGATCGAATGTGCTGGGGTCGGTCATCTCCCTGACCTCGAACTTCATCGCCGGTGGTGCGATCATCTCGATGCTCTCGCCGATCAGCTTCGGCGGCGGCATCCTCATGGTCGCCGGCGGTGTGCTCCTCTACACCCTCTGGTCCGGCTTCCGCGCCTCGGTGCTCACCGACTTCGCGCAGGTCATGGCCATGATGGGTGCTGCAGCGGTCATCATCCCGGTGATCTTCTTCGCCGCCGGTGGTCCGGACATGTTCGAGGCCGGACGCGCCGCGGGCAACGTCACCGGACAGCAGGAGAGCTTCTTCTCCTCCGACGCCTTCATGAACCAGGGTGCGCCCTACATCGCGGCGGTCCTGGCCTACGCCATCGGCAACCAGACCATCGCCCAGCGCCTCTTCGCCGTGCGTGAGGACCTGATCAAGCCCACCTTCGTCACCGCGACCCTGGGCTACGGCGCCACGGTCATCGGTATCGGCATGGTCGGCGTCATGGCCCTCTACCTCGGCATCGAGCCGACGGACGGCGACGTCAACAACCTGCTGCCGCAGATGAGCGCGGAGTTCCTGCCGATCCTCCTGCTGGCTCTCGCCTTCATCATGATCATCGGCTCCCTGTCCTCCACCGCGGATTCGGACCTCTCCGCCCTGAGCTCCATCGTGATGGCCGACATCTACGGCCAGTCCAAGGGGCGCGGCAAGGCCGACCCGAAGACCATGCTGCTTCTGGGCCGGGTCACGATGATCGTGGCGACCGGTGCCGCACTCTACTTCGCCACCGCCCGGTTCAACATCCTGGACCTGCTGGTGTTCGTCGGTGCCCTGTGGGGCTGCCTGGTCTTCCCGGTCATCGCCTCCTTCTACTGGAAGAAGGTCACCAACGCCGCCTTCACCGTCTCGGTGCTCGCGGCCCTGGCCGTGTTCCTCCCCGTGCGCTTCGAGCTCATCCCGGTCACCGGGGTTTGGGCGATCGTTGTCGAGGCCCTCTCCATCATCGGTGTCGGCGTGGTTCTGGGCATCATGGCCTTCGGCTTCTTCGGACGCACCGTCGCGGTGTGGGTCGGTGGCATCGCCACCGTCGCTCTGCTGCCGTTCGGCTTCGACCTCTTCCGTGATTACACGGTGCTCTCCGCGTCGCTCGTGGCCTACGCGGTCTCGTTCCTGGTCTGCTGGGGCATGTCGGTGCGGTCGAAGATGGACTTCGACTTCGCCACCATCTCCTCGGTCACCGGAGACTTCGACACCCCGGAGACGGTCGCCAAGGTCACGGCCGAGGAGTTCCCCTCCACCTCAGTGAACAAGCCCCCGAACGACCCCGACCTCGATCCCACCCACGACAGGAGCTAGAACGATGTCCCCTATCCTTCTCACCGCCTACTTTCTCATCTGGCCCGTCGGGGTCGCCGTGATCATGGCGATCATCGCCCGCGGCTTCGCCCGTGACGCCAGGAAGGCCCGCGAGAGCGGAACCCCGATCATCTGATTCAGGGTTTGCGCAGCACCGCGAAGAACATCGCGTCGGTGCCGTGACGGTGCGGCCACAGCTGGACGAACGGCGCGGAATCCAGTCCCGCCCCGGCCAGCTCCGGGAACAGTGCGGTGGCGTCCTCGACCACCGCACCGGTCTCCTCCGCCACCGACCGAGCGACCTCCACGGTCTCCGCCGGGTGGGGTGAACACGTCGAGTAGACGACCACCCCGCCCGGCTTCGTCACGTTCAGGGCCGAACGCAGCAGGTCGCGCTGCAGCGACACCAGCGGGGCCACGTCATCGGCGGTCTTGCGCCAGCGGGCCTCCGGACGCCGACGCAGCGCGCCCAAACCGGTGCACGGGGCGTCCACCAGGACGCGGTCGAACCCCTCGGCCGGGACGTCCAGTCCGTCGATGGACGCCGGTTCCCGGCCGTCACCGACGTGCACCCGCACCGGCAGTCCCTCGGTCGCCTTGCGCACCAGGTCGGCCCGGTGCGTCGCCGGCTCTACCGCATCCACGGTGATGCCGTCGCCGGCGCCCCAGGCGGCGATGAACGCCGTCTTGCCGCCCGGTCCGGAGCACAGGTCGAGCCAACGGCCCTGGTCATCGTCGACCTTGGCCCGCGTCATCGTCAGGGCGATGAGCTGGGAGCCTTCGTCCTGCACCGAGGCCAGACCGTCCTGCACGGGCGGCAGGGAACCGGGGTTTCCCTCCGAGAGGTAGACCGCGTACGGCGACCACTTTCCCTCGTCACCACCGGTGACCAGGGCAAGCTCCTCCCCCGACATCTGGCCGGGGCGGGCAGCGAGGTGCACCAGCGGCCGGGCGTCGTCGGCGGCGAGTGCCTCGGCGAGGTCGGCGGCCGGGCTCTGCCCGGAACCGCCCAGTGCGGTGTTGAAGACACCGGCGATCCACCGGGGATGCGAGTGCTGCAGCGCGATCTCCTCGACCGGGTCCCCCATGTCCTCGGTGATCTTCGCCAGCCACTTCTTCGCCGGGGTGCGGGTGATGGACCGCAGGACGCCGTTGGTGAACCCGGCGGCCTTCTCCTCGCCGTTGGCCTTCACCAGCTCCACGCTGGTGTTCACCGCCGCGTGGTCGTCCACCCGGGTGCGCAGGATCTGGTAGGACCCCAGACGCAGCACGTCCAGCACCGTCTCGTCGATCCGGGTGACCGGACGGCCGGCGGCCTCGGCGATCACGGCGTCCAGCAGTCCCTGGGCACGCAGGGTGCCGTAGGTCAGCTCCGTGGCGAAGGCGGCGTCCCGCCCGGACATCTTCGCCCGGGTCAGCGCCTTCGGCAGCACCAGGTTGGCGTAGGCGTCCCCGGAGGACACCTGCCGCAGCACCGACAGCACCAGGTCACGGACGGCGTCGCCGGAGCCCCGGGAGTTGCGGGCGTCCTCGTGCTCCTGGCGGTGGCTCTCGCTGCGCCGGCGGTAGCCGGACTGGCCACCGCCGCGGCGACGGTCGGCCTTGCCGCCGGAGCCACCCTTCTTGCCGCTGTCGTTCCTGTCGCCTGAGGTCGAACGGGACCGGAATCCACCCATCACTGCTCTCCTTGTGTCGTGTCGGCAGTCTCGAACACCGGGGCATCCTGACCGTCGAAGAGGTCGCCGCGGCCACGGACCCAGGCGTCGGCGTCCATCATCTTCTTGCCCGGAGGCTGGATCCGGGTGATCTGCAGGACCCCGTCACCCGTGCCGACGTAGAGCGCGTCCTTGGTGGCCGTGAGCTCTCCCGGCGCAAGTCCCTCCGGAGCCCCCGGACCGGAGTCGACGGGACGCAGCAGCCCCAGCTTGTACCGTTCCCCGTCGAGCAGGGTCCACGGACCGGGCGCCGGGGTGTGCGCCCGGGTGACCCGCTGGATCCCGGCAGCGTCACCGGTCCAGTCCACCCGTGCATCGGCGGAGGTGATCTTCGCCGCGTAGGTCGTGCCCTCCTCCGGCTGCGGCTCCGGCACGATCTCACCGGTGCCCAGGCCGGTGAGGGACTCGGCCAGCAGCTCACGTCCGGCGTAGGTCAGCCGGGTCAGCAGGTCGTCGGCGGTGTCCGTCAGGCCGATCTCCTCGGTGACCGTGCCGGTGACCGGCCCGGCGTCGAGGGCGGGGACGATGCGGAAGGTCGTAGCACCGGTGGTGGTGTCCCCGGCGGCGATGGCGGCCTGCACCGGGGCGGCGCCGCGCCAGCGCGGCAGCAGCGAGAAATGCAGGTTGATCCAGCCGTGACGGAAGATGTCGAGGACGTCGGACGGCAGGATCTGCCCGTAGGCGACCACGGCCACCGCTTCGACCCCCTCGGCGGCGTAGCCGGACAGCACCTCGCGGACCTCGGCGGCGTCCTCGGCGCCGGGCTTCAGCGAGGCGAACTTGTGGACCGGTACCCCGTGGGCGTCGGCGACCTCAGCGACCTTCGACGGGTGCAACGTCCGGCCACGGCCACGGCGGGCGTCAGGCTGGGTGAGCACGGCGACGACCTCGTGGGCGGGGTCGTCCAGCAGGTGCTCCAGGGTCACGGCAGCGGGTTCCGGGGTGCCGGCGAAGAGGATCTTCATCGGTTGAACCACTCACTCGCACGGATCTCGGACATCACGGCGCGCCGTCCGGCGGGTTCCATGCGCTGGAAGAACATCACGCCGTCCAGGTGGTCGGTCTCGTGCTGGACGCAACGGGCCATCAGCCCGTCGACCTCGCGGTCCACCGACTCACCGTCCACGGTGACGCCACGCAGCCGCACCGACTGGGCGCGGGTGACGTCACCGCCGGTCTCCGGCACGGACAGGCAGCCTTCGCGTCCGGTCTGGGTGTCCTCCCCGACCGCCTCCCACTCCGGGTTGATGACGTGGCCCCGGTCGCCGTCGCAGTCGTAGACGAACACCCGGCGGGTCAGCCCGATCTGGTTGGCGGCCAGGCCGACACCTCCGGCATGGTCCATCGTCTCCAACATGTCGTCGACGAGGGTGCGCAGGGTGGGGTCAGCCGCGGGATCGGCCACGGGCTCGGCGGCGGTCCGCAGGACTGGGTCCCCGAACAGGCGGATATTCAGAACGGTCATGTCTGCCCATCTTATCCGACCCGCACCGGGTCCACGACGACCCGTAGCGGGTCGCTCTGCCGCCGGGTCGCCCGCAGTGACAAGGCGGCACGCAGGCTGGCCCCGACCTCCTCCTGGTGACCGGTCGGCGCCCGGATGATCAGTCGTCGGGCCAGCTCAGCCTCGGTGTCACCCAGACCGGCCGGACGTCGGACCCCGGCAGGCAGCTCCACCGGGCCCAGCACCTCCACACCGCCGTCGTCGACGACGGGGGCGGGAATGGTCCAGGCCTCCTGCAGCTGGTCGAGGGAGGACGGGGTGCCGTCGGCGGCGATGAGCGTCACCGCCGGCGGGAACCTGGCCTCGACGCGGGTGGCGAGTTCATTGGCCGCCGCGCCCTCGGGGTCCCACCGGATCAGCTGCTGGGCGGTCGGCTCGGAGGTCGGGGCGACGAGCACCACCTCGCCGCCGTTCTCCCGCGCGGCCACCAGGCAGGACGCCTCCATCCACTGTCGCAGCGTCTGCTCGGTGGCCCGCAGGTCCGCCCGGCCCAGGCTCAACCAGCTGTCCATGAGCACCGCCGCGCCGTAGAGACCGTCCTCCACCGCCGGTTCGGCCCCCGGGGTGGCGACGACCAGCCGGGGTTTGTCGGCGATGACGTCCTTGACCTGCCCTCCGCCGGAGACGGTCACGCCGACCCCGGGGAACGCACGGCCAAGTTCTTCAGCCGTGCGCTCCTGGCCGATGACGGTCATGCGCAGGGCGTGTCCACCACAGCTGGTGCAGGTGAAGTTGCCTTCCATCGCCCCGCACCACCGGCAGTGCGGCGCGGAGGCGGCCGCCGGGTCACGGGCATCGTCCGGCTGCCCGGAACCGCTGCGGGGGATCTCCAGTGGCCCGTTGCACCGTCGGCAGCGTGCCGGCGTCCGGCAGGAGGCGCAGGCCACCGAGGGGGCGTACCCACGCCGCGGCACCTGGATGAGCACCGGATGTCCGGCGTCCAGCACCCGTCGGATCGCCTTGTATCCCGCCGAGGGCATCCGCGAGTAGTTCTGGTGGGCGTCGTGGATGTCGTCGAGGGCGTGGATCCACGGCATCCGCTCACGCAGGACCTCAGGGTCGGGACGCAGCGTCGGGGTGAAACCCTGCTCCACCCACTGCTGGATCTCCGCGCTGCGGTGCGCCCCGCCGACCAGCAGTGCGCACTCCTCCAGTTCGGAACGCATCCGCAGGACGTCACGGGCGTGCAGGTAGGGTGCACGCGGATCCACCAGGGCGTCCTCCCCGTCACCGACGAGGACGGCCAGGCGTAGGTTCTGGACCGGAGCGCTGGCCGCCGAACGGGTGCCCACGACCACGCGCCCCTGTCCTTCGAGTACCGCGAGGTGACGACGGTACCGGGCGGCGGGGCCGACCTGGGAGGTGAGCTCGGTGATCTGGGCCGCCGACAGGAATTGCCGCAGTGCCGTGGTGATCCGGTCGACGTCCCGCTGGTCCGGGGCCACCAGCAGCACCCCGCCACCATCCCATGCCACGGTCGCAGCCAGCTCGGCCAGGCGTGCGGCCCAGTCCTCCCCCGGTGTCCACAGCCAGGAGGCCCGGGCGGGCTTGCCCGGACGCGCGGCCAGGACTGCGGCGAGGAAGCTGTCGGCGTGGCGGTAGGCCGCCCACCCCTCTGCGGCAGCCTCCCGCGGTGCGGCCACGAGGTCGTCACGGGCCACCAGGGAGCCGTAGAGGTCCTCCCATGACGCCCCGCCGCCGAAGAGCCCGGACTTCTCCGCCGTCGCGTGCCTGGACGGGATGATCGCCCGGATCACGTCGGAGCGGGTGCCGGCGTAGCGGTTTGCGAGGCGGTTGACCAGCTCCCACAGGTGCGGCGGGACGATCTGCACCGGGCTGATCACCCGGTTCAGCGGCGACAGGTCACCGACGTGGTCGGTGGTACGACGCCGTTCGACCAGGAGGGCGTCCACCAGGCGTCCTGCGAAGCGGACACGTACCTTGACCCCCGGCTGTGCCTCGGCGTCCCACTTCTCCGGCACGGCGTAGTCGAAGAGTCGGTCGAGGTGGGGCATCCCCAGCAGTGGGAGCACCCGGGCAACGGGGTTGGTCACGCCCTCCGATCCTACCGGCGTGTCTACCGGAGCAGCACTACTGGGCGACCGGGACCCCGGCCTTCCCGGCGGCCTCGCGCAGAGCCTCGGCGCGGTCGGTGTTCTCCCACGGCAGGTCGATGTCGGTACGTCCGAAGTGGCCGTAGGCCGCGGTCTGGGCGTAGATCGGACGCAGCAGGTCCAGGTCGCGGATGATGGCGCCGGGTCGGAGGTCGAAGACCTCGGAGACGGCCTGCTGGATCTGCTCGTCGGTGCGGCCGTCGGTGGCGGTGCCGAAGGTCTCGACGTAGAGGCCGACCGGGCGGGCACGGCCGATGGCGTAGGCCACCTGGACCTCGGCCCTGGCGGCGAGACCGGCGGCGACGATGTTCTTGGCCACCCAGCGCATGGCGTAGGCCGCAGAGCGGTCCACCTTGCTCGGGTCCTTGCCGGAGAAGGCACAGCCGCCGTGGCGGGCCATGCCGCCGTAGGTGTCGACGATGATCTTGCGGCCGGTCAGTCCGGCGTCGCCCATCGGGCCGCCGAGGATGAAGGAACCGGACGGGTTGATCAGCACGGTGAGCTCGTCGGTGACGAAGCTCTCGAGACCGGCGTCCTCGATGACCCAGTCGATGACGTGGGTGCGCAGTTCGGCGGCCAGGTCGTCCTGGTCGAAGCCCTCGTCGTGCTGGGTGGAGATCACGACGGTGTCGAGGTGCGAGGGGCGGCCCTCTGCGTCGTAGGCGAAGGTGACCTGGGTCTTGCCGTCGGGACGCAGCCGGTCGACGATGCCTTCCTTGCGGACCTGGGTCAGCCGACGGGACAGGCGGTGGGCCGTGGCGATCGGCAGCGGCATCAGTTCCGGGGTCTCGTCCGTGGCGTAGCCGAACATCAGACCCTGGTCACCGGCACCGGCCTTGTCGAATTCCTCGTGCTCCTGGCCCTCGCCGGCGCTGCGCACCTCGTGGGAGGTGTCCACGCCGTCGCCGATCTCCGGGGACTGCTCGCCGATGGCGATGTTGACTCCACAGGTGGAGCCGTCGAAGCCGACGTCGGAGGAGGTGAAGCAGATGTTGCAGATGGTGTC
>DXGC01000027.1 GCA_019114135.1 Candidatus Corynebacterium avicola | reverse complement strand
GATGACCAGCGCCACCATCCTGGCCCTGCCGGTAGCGGTCAGTGGTGCGTTACGGTGGGACACGGAAGACCTCCTGGTTGCTCGTCGTGAGTAGTGATTCACCCACCACGGTTACCGGAGGTCTTCCTTTTACGTCATCCCGGAGGAACGTTCACAACCTCCCCGGGAAGTACAGCTAGTGCTCAATTTCGCGTCGAACCAATTCACCCCCGACTGTGACGCGGAACACGCCCAGATTGTAGAACAATCACTGCTGAGATGCCGGTCACAGCAGGTTCCAGAGTCCGAGCGTATGGCATACAGAGAACCTCCAGCGACGGATGATTCCGCTCCTTGACCGATGCAGATCGCTGAATTACATCATTACCCCCGGTGACCTGCTATTCGCCCAGTGTCGTTCATCACAGTGGTCGTCTGATTGTGGCGCCCGCGACGTGATTCCGGTGTGAATTCCACGTTTCGCAATCTGTGGTGGCCGCCCGGGATACGGCGAGAACATTCATCATTTCGGACGCCCCTGAGACGGACGCCGGAACGCCGCCGACACGCCAACCTTCGCGGACGGGGTTGCAGTTGTAAGTGACACCCCGTAGGATCGGCCTCACCGGCGCAAGGACACCAACAAGACCGCGACGAGAGGAGTCGGCATGACCGCCGCCACAACCCCGGCGAACAAAATCACCATCAGTGATGACGTCGTCGGCGATGCCAAGCTCATCGTCGAGTCGCGAGCCACGGCCTTGTCGATCCAGACTCAGGAGGGTGGTTCGGTACCGGTTCCGGAGAGCATCCAGCGGCTTCTCCTGGAGGCCCTCACCTCTGTCGCCACCAACGGCGAAGTCTCCATCCGTCGGATACCCGAAGAAGTCACGAGCACAGTTGCGGCCGACATGCTCGGCGTATCCCGAACCACCCTGATGAAGTGGGTGAAGACAGGGAAGATCGACTCCTTCAAAACCGGCTCCCACACTCGTTTCAAACGCGAGGACGTATTCGCGCTGCAGAAGCAGCGCAGCGACGAGCGCCAGGCGGCCTTCGACGAGCTTCGCGCTTTCGACGAGGAGCACTCCGACCTCTTCGAGGTTTAGGCCCAAAGCGGTCTCGCCGCATCCGCGTGGCAGGTAATCTTCCCCCATGGGGACAAGGGTTCTGGTCGATGCAAACGTGATCGTCAGCAAGACTCAGTTTGACTGGCTCTTTCATCTGCGACAGAACAGCGACGGAGTGTTTCAGGTCCATTCGACGGAGGACATCTTCGCCGAGGCGCTGAAGGCTGTGAGAAGGAACCGTCCAACGGCCTCCGGCAATCTCATCACTCGCCGCCTCACGATGATCAGAGCGTGTGTCGACGAGGTTCTCGACGACTTCCCGGGAGACCTTCCCTTCAGCGGCGAGGACGTCGACGATTACCACGTCCATGCTGCGGCGATAGGCGCCGGAGCGGACATGATCCTGACCAGCAACGACCCATCAGACTTCACGTCGACCCCAGATTCTGAACCGTACGAGATTATCGCTCCCGACGACTTCTTCATGTTCGTCGTCGATATGCACCCCTCGAGTCTGCTGCCCGCAACTCTTTCCCAATGGAAGTTCTGGCGGAAGAAACCGGACAGTAAGCCCCTCTACACCGCCTTAGAGGATGCCAACTGTCCGCGGTTCGCCGGCAAGGTTCGCACCGCACTGCGAGAAATTGCGCTCCGTTCGTGATGTTCCCCGTAAAGGACGCCGAGTTTCCACACCGCACAGCAGGTACCCTCAGTGCCCAGTAGATCCCCCGATCCGAGGAAAGGACGCCCGCCGTGCCCGAGGCGTTGAACTGGCGCACCCGGTGCCGCACCTGGACGGTCCGGGGACTCACCGTCCCGGTGGTCGACCTCTGCTTCGCCGCGTTCTTCCTCTTCGCCACGGTCATCGCCCTCACCCTCCCGCTGGAGTACGGCTGGTCGCTGAGCTACGCCCTCAACGTCCTGCTTCACGTAGGCCTGACCGTCGCGCAGCTGTTCCGCCGCGTCCGCGCCCGGACGTCCCTGATCGCCACCGGGGTGATGCTCGCGGCCTACGCGGTGCTCGTCGCGCTGTCCCCGGTTAACCTCGGCATCAGCCTGATCATCATCTCCGCGCCGGCCTCGGTCTTCGCCGCCGCCCGGTGGGTCCCGCACTGGGGCTGGGGTGCGGCCACGCTGGCGGCCGCGCTGGTCGGCAGCCTCGCCAATCCGGTCGCGATCCACGGACTCACGAACTCGACCTACCCCACCACCCCGACCCCCTCCGGGAACACCCCGTCCTGGTCGGTCACCGCCGTTGTCGCCTCGGTCATCGTCGTCACCCTCAGCTACGCCATCGCCGTCCAGCTGCGCGGGCGCGCCGAGAAGCAGGTCTCCGAGATCCGGACCGCCGTGGCGGAGGACCGGCTCCGGATCTCCCGGGAGCTGCACGACCTCGTCGGCCACGGCCTGACGGCGGTGAAGATCCAGGCCCAGACGGCGAAAGCCATCGGCACCCCGGAGGCCGCCGAGCAGGCACTCGACGCCGTCATCACCGCGTCCACCACTTCGCTGGACGACGTCCGCTCGATGGTCAGCAGGCTCCGGGAGGACGAGTCCCTCCCCCTCGTCGCCGAACCCTCCCGCCTCTTCGAGCTCATCGAGGAGACCCGCGGCAACGGCATCGAGCTGACCACCTCGGTCCCCTCCCCGAAGGAACTCGAGGACGCGACCGCGGACTGGCCGCTGCCCACCCGGCTGGTGTTCATCCGCGTCATCACCGAAGCGCTGACCAACATCGTGCGGCACAGCGCCGGCACCGCGGAACTGCACGTTGCGGTTGGTGGCGGGGCCTGCACCATCAGGACCAGCAACGCCTGTCAGGTCGTTCAGGACGCACCGGCTCACGTTAGCAACGGCGGTCACGGCCTCATCGGGATCCGGGAGAGGGTCGACGAGCTCGGCGGTACACTCGACCACCAGATCAGCGAGGGGCAGTTCGTCCTCGACGTCTGGTTCCCAGTCCCCTCAGAACCGACCGCCCCGACTGACCCCCAGGAGGCAAGGTGAGCGTCCGCGTCGCCGTCGTCGACGACCAGTCGCTGGTCAGAAGTGCTTTCGCCGCACTGATCGGCGCACAGCAGGACATGGACTGCGTCGGTGAGGCGGCCGACGGGGTGGACGGTGTCGCACTCGCGGCGGGAGCGGACATCGTGCTGATGGACATCCGGATGCCCCGCAAGGACGGCATCGAGGCCACCCGGGAGATCAAGCAGAAGTGCCCGGCGCGGGTGCTGATCCTGACCACCTTCCGCGAGGAGGACCTGGTGCTCCGCGCGATCGAGGCCGGGGCGGACGGTTTCCTGCTCAAGGACTCCGACCCGCAGACCCTGCTCGGCGCGATCCGGTCGCTGGCCGCCGGCGAGGGCTTCCTCGACCCGGCGGTCACTCCCCTGGTGCTGCGCGCCTTCAACCGGCGTCCCGCCTCCGAGACATCCACCGCGCCCGCCCCCACACCAGGCTTCACCCGGCGCGAGGCGGAGATCCTGGAGCTGCTGCGGGTGGGCAAGAGCAACCGGGACATCGCCAAGGCCCTGGTGATCGCCGAGACCACGGTGAAGACCCACGTCGCGAACATGCTGGACAAGACCGGCTGCCGGAACCGTGTCGAGCTGGCGGTGTACACCGGGGAATCCCCGGAGGATTAGCAGTCTCCTCCTAAAGGATGAACTTCCGCGGTCCTCCTCCTTGTGGAGGATCACACCGACGCGCGCGCCACCTACCTTCAGCGGCATGTCACACAACACCACCGCACCGGCCCCCACCGCGGGCCTGGTCGTCGACGACCTCACCGTCAGTTTCCGCCGCCACCGGGTCCTCGACAACATCAGCCTCCGCGCCCGACCCGGACGGGTCTACGCCCTGCTGGGCCTCAACGGCGCCGGTAAATCCACCCTGTTCAACGCCGTCCTCGGGCTGGTCAAGCCGGACGACGGACGCATCCGCGTACAGGGACGCGACTGGGACCGCGCCTGTCTCGACGACATCGGCGCCAGCGTGAACGGCCCGGCGCTGTACCCGCAGCTCTCGGCCACCAATAACCTCCTGGTCCACGCCCGCCTCACCGGCACCGACCCCTCGGTGATCCCGGGGCTGCTCGAGGAGGTCGGCCTGGCCCACACCGGACGCAAGCACGCCCGCTCCTTCTCCACCGGCATGAAGGTGCGTCTGGCCCTGGCCATCGCCCTGCTCACCGACCCACCGGTGCTGCTGCTGGACGAACCGCAGAACGGGCTCGACCCGCAGGGCATCAGTTACCTGCGCGAGCTGATCCGCCGTCTCGCCGACGAGGGCAAGTCGGTGATCATCTCCAGCCACCAGCTCAGCGAGGTCGCCCGCATGGCCGACGACATCGGCGTGCTCGCCGGCGGACGCATCGTCTACGAGGGACCGCTGACCGGGCTGACCGAGGACGGAGAGTCCCTGGAGCGCGCCTTCATGGACCTGGCGACGGGGGCTGCGTCATGAGTACGGCAGTCCGGACCACGCGGCCCATAGCCCTGCTGCGCGCGGAGAGCCTCCGCGTCCGCTGGACCTTCACCCAGGCCATGCCCGTCATCGTGGTGCTCTTCGGCCTGTGGGCGATCCGCATCTCGCATTTGACGACGCTGTCGGCGTCCTCGGACTGGAACGGCGGCGTCCTGGCCTGGCTGTCGATGTTCCCCTTCCTCTTCGCCCTGCCCGTCGCCGCCCTCACCGGCGCGCTCGCGGAGTCCCGGGACGTCCGCTGGCGAGGCGGTGGCGCGTGGTGGCGCTCCACCTCCCCACGGTGGGCCTCTGCGGCGCGCACCGTCGTGGAGTCCGCGTGGATCCTGCTGGCGCTGGTCGTCCTCGCAGGCGCCATTCTCGCGGACGCGGCACTGCGCGGGGCACCCGACGCCCCGTGGGGACGCATCATCGGGCTGACCATGTTGCTGTGGATCAGCATGACCGGGGCGACGGCGTCCGGACGCATCCTCCACCGCCTGACCGGTGCGGCCGCACTGGGCATCGCCCCCGTCCTCGCGATGTGCTGGTCGCTCGGCGGTGCGATTCGCGCCGAGGAGCCGGGGTGGCTCGCCGAACCGTGGACCTGGATGCCGCGCACCGCCCTGCCGCTGGTGGGCACCCACGGCAACAGTGTGCCGCTGGAGCCGGGATCCCCGATCTGGGACTGGTCGGTGACCTCCGGGTTCGTGCTGTGCGCGGCGGTCACGGTGGTGCTTGTGGTTGTCGCCGTGGTGCTGGGCCCACGGGGTGGGCGTAGGACGCTCCGCCCGCGCGGTGCGCGCGCATCGCAGCGGTCGGACGCAGTGACCGCAGCCGAGCCGGCTCCAGTGCCGACTGCAGCGCCCGCCCCGGCGCGAGACGAGGCCGCACTCCCCGTGGCCACCCCGGTGAAGGTCCCCACCTCCGCCCGCTCCTCCGTCCTGGCGGCGGCATGGCGCCTGCTGCCGTGGCGGATCTGGTCCGCGCTCGCAGTCGCGCTGTGGGTGATCATGGCCCTGACCCGGGTGATCTTCCCGGACGACTACGCGCCACGCCTGTTCAGTCTCGCGGCGGTCCCGGTGACCGCGGCGGTCGTCGGGATCATGATGTGGACCTCCGGCTCCCCGGGATGGCGCGGGGTGATGTCCCGGAGCTCGGGTGTCCGCCTACCGGTGGCCTCGGCGTTCTGCGCGGGGCTGTTCACCCTGACCGCCCTCACGGTCGCCGCGGTGATCACCTACGTCGGCAACTCCGGCGAGCTCGGGATCCCCGGTCCCGGTGTGGAGATCCCGGAGTTCCGGGGCGTCTACTCGCTCTTCGTCATGCCGCTGGTGGCGTTCCTCATCGCCGGAGCGTCCTACGCCCTCGCGGCGCTAGGAGGTGTGGCCACCGCCCTGGTGGTCAACGTGGTCGCCGCGGTGTGGAGCCTGGGGGTCAGCGGGGACGCCCTCGCGGACACCGCGCTCTGGTACAGCGCCTACTGGGGTTGGGCGGACATCGCCGCGACGCATGTGGAGCACTGGACGATGATGTGGCTGCTCGCCGCGGTCGTCGGCGTTCTGGGCATCGCGTTGGTGCGTATCCGCGCCGTCCGACTTCGGGCGTAGGCCGCGCTCCGGGAAGGGCGCACGCAGCGCCGTCGCGATCCACCCGGACAGGATGGTGCTGTACGTGCGGATCGCCCAGTCGAAGCGTCCCCACGACAGCACCGCGGTGAGGACCGCGGAGGCGACGATGCAGGCCAGCACGGCGGGAACCTCGCCGAAGGCGTCGCGGAAGTTGTTGAGCGGATCGTCCACACCCCACACGACCAGCCCGTGCAGCAGGTAGATCGCCAGGCTGCGCTGCCCGACCACGATGAGGAACCCCGGCAGGTGCTGCGACCAGGACAGCAGCGCGATGGTGGTCATCAGGGCGCTTCCCAGGAGGCAGACCCGGATTGCGGCACCGAGGGGCACGGAGACGTCGAAGAACTCGAAGCCCTGCGCGCCGTAGAGCCACCGGTGGTGCATCTCGTTGACGAAGAAGGCGACGATGGGCAGGACGCTCAGCACGCTCAGCCCCAGCTTCTTCGGGATTGACAGCCCACCGGCCCAGCGCAGCATGCGCATGCCGTAGAGCTTGCCGATCACGAAGAAGGGGAAGAAGGTCATGGCTCGTCCGATGCTCAGCGCGTAGTCGACCTCGGAGAGCACGCCACCGAAGACGCCGATGGCGATGGAGAGCGTCAGCATGGTCTTGGGGAAGCGTTCGACCAGGGGCAGCAGCAGGAACCACCAGACCATGGCGAGCAGGAACCAGGTGATCCAGTAGGGCTCGATGAGGTCGGTGTCCGGCTTGGTGTCGACCCAGGTCACCCAGTAGCGGTAGATCGGCTGCGCCGTCACCAGGAGGACGACGAACACCAGGATCCGGTCGAGGAGCTTGTTCGACTTCGCGGTGATGCCGGCGAGCAGGATGAACGCGGGCATGTGGAAGGAGTAGAAGGCGGTGAGCAGGGCTCGGCTGCTGTCCAGCCCCCAGCCTCCCATCCTCTCCAGGAAGTGACCGAGGACGACGAGGGCGATGAGCAGCCCCTTGGCCTTGTCCAGTCTGTAGTCGCGTGTCTGCATCGCGGCAGACGGTACTAGGCCTGTGCAGGAAGAAAACCCTGTTCGCGAACCTCTCAGGAACCCCGATAGTCCCGTATAGGTGACGTGAAGAACTTTTGGGGGACAATCGGGCCCATGAGTACCCCGCAGGAGAACCCCCGGACCGGACAGTTCAGCGAGTTCACCCGGTGGTTGCGCGAGAATGCGCACCGCCTGGAGACGATCGACCCCTCGGCGGATGTGGGTGACTCAGGCTCGGCTGACCTCGCGCCGCTGGCAGCGATGGTGCAGGACGCCCGGGTCGTCGCCGTCGGCGAGAACTCCCACTTCATCAGCGAGTTCGCCCTGGTGCGTCACCGTCTGGTGCGCTTCCTGGTCGAGGAATGCGGGTTCACCGCGGTTGCCTTCGAGTCCGGCTTCAGCGAGGGTTTCGCCATCGACGAGTGGACGCGGGGTGGTGGGGAGTTGGCCGACCTGGACCGTCTCGCGGAGTACAACATCCCCTCCGGTACCGCCCGCCCGAAGGAGGTCCGGGACATCCTGTGCTGGCTCCGGGAGTACAACGGACACAGCGCGAACGCGACCACCCCGGTGCAGTTCCTCGGCGTCGACGTCCCCGAAGCCGCAGGGGCCGTGCTGAACTCCCTGGATCCGGTGATCACCTTCGCCGAGGAGGTCGACCCCGCTCTCCTGCCGCTACTGCGGCGCACCCGGGAGCTGGCGAAGATCCCTGCAGGTCGGACGATGGCCCATGCGGCACCGCGCTACCTCGAGATGCCGGACGATCAGCGGGACGCACTGACGGCCGGCATCAGCCGACTCATCGACTACGTCGACTGCGTGGCCGACCGGTACATCGCCGTGGTGAGCCAGGAGCGGTTCGACGTCGTGCGGTGGCACCTGGAGGCGGCGCGATCGGGCGACCATCATCTCCGCGCGATCGCGAGTGCCTACGACGGAACGGCCCTGCCGGCCTCCGCCACTTCCCGTGA
Organism: Candidatus Corynebacterium avicola; assembly: GCA_019114135.1. Lineage (GTDB taxonomy): Bacteria > Actinomycetota > Actinomycetes > Mycobacteriales > Mycobacteriaceae > Corynebacterium > Corynebacterium avicola. Next base: position 6,961 of record DXGC01000027.1, on the reverse strand, counting down.
ACGGTTCATGGCCGCCTCGGTGCGGTGGTGGTTGGAGCGTCTGGGGCCGGACGCGAAGATCGTGCTGTTGGCCCACAACGCCCACATCCAACGCACGCCGGTGGTCTACGAGGGCGAACTGCAGGTCTACCCGATGGGTTATCACCTGGGACGGGACCTCGGTGATGAGTACGTGTCGGTCGGGGTCACCAGCAGTACGGGAACCACCGCAGCACTGGAGCCGGACGGTTCGGCCGAGCCTTATGGCTTCAGGGTCGACGCCCTGCAGCTCGAGGAGCCGGAGGACGGAAGTGTGGAGGCCGCGTTCACTGACTCTGGCGCCGATCTGTCGCTAGCGGTGCTGCGCGGCTTCCGCGAAGGGGAAAACGGAGAGGGTTCGCACGCCGCCCTCCCAGACCGAGTCCGGATGGACTCGGACTACATCCACACGCCCGTCATCGAAGCATTCGACGCGATGGTCCACGTGCCCACCTCGACTGTCGCTGAGGACCTGGGATTGTGACTCTAGCCAGCCTGGTCATCCGCGCGTTACCCTGAAAACTCCAAGTCAGGAAGCTTCATGGTCGAAGACACCCGCCTGACACCGTGAAGTTCCAAGCATCACCGACGCTTCCAGCGCGGTGAGAGAACATCACGGACAGTGAGACCAATGGCCAGACAACGTGACAGCAGCAGTGTCCCGTCCCCGATAATCACGCTCGAGCAAGTGAACGACATCCTCGTCGAGGGACTCGGAGCCCTCGGTGCCCTCGGGGGCGGCGCCGGTGCAGGAGGTGCAGGAGCGTCTGGAGGCGCACAGGGAGGAAGACTTGGGGCGCGCCTCACCAAGCTCGACGGGGAACAGCAGATGTACTCCTCCCCTTCTTCCGACGCCCACCGACAAACAGTTCAGGACGACTTCTTCGGTGGCACCGAGTACGTCAAGACCGATGAGGAGTCAGGACCCGGTGAACCGATCCTGAAGATGGTCGGCGTCGTCGGATCCGGCGCGATGAACATGAACCCCTGCGTGGTGCAGCTTGTGTGGTCCGCTCGGGAGTTGCACGCCTATGCGCACGCCAAGGAGGGCCTCATCAAGCAGCGCACCTGCGCCAAGGCCCTGCTGCGACTGGGCGATGTACTCAACGGGGCCGGGCACTGACCAGGACGCACCGGGCAGTCCCTCCATGGTGATCACCGACCCGTCGGGGAACTCGCTGCGTTTCTGCGAACCCGAAGACGACTAAGGGCGCCTCGCGAGGAGATCACCGCCCAGTCTCTTCCCGCTTCTGGAAAGGCGCTCGGAGCGCTCTGGCTATCCACCCCGCCACGGTGTTGCTGTACCAACGGATCGCCCAATCGAACCAGGAGAGGGACAGGCACCAGGTGACAAGCACCGACAGCGCGATGCTGACGACAATCATGAGCGGCACTGAAGAGTCGTCGAGAAGATCATTGAGCGGATTATCGAGCGCTCTCACAACCAGGCCGTGCACCAGATAGATCGCAAGGCTGCGTTTTCCGACCGTGACCAGGAAATCAGGAAGACTTCCGGACCAGGAGAGAACAACGAGAGTCGTCACGAATGCGCTGATAAGAATAAATGCGCGAAGCCCGAGACCGTATGGAACACTGACGTCGAGATACTCGAATCCTCGTGAACCATACAGCCATGCGTGTTCCAGGTGAGGGAAATAGATTGCCGCAATCGTAAATGCCGACAGTAGAACTAGTCCGAGTTTGTGGGTCGTCGGCAAACTTCCGGCCCACCGCAGAAGTCTCATTCCGTACAGCTTGCCGACCACGAAGAAGGGGAGGAAGGTCAGCGTCCGCGCGATCGACAGCTCGTAGTCGAGTTCAGGGAGCAGGCCTCCGATAACCCCGATCACCAGTGACGACACCAGCATGACCTTGGGGAAACGCTCGATGAGAGGCAGAAGAAGGAACCACCACACCATGGCGAGCAGGAACCAGGTGATCCAGTACGGTTCATAGATGTCTACGTCCGGGTCTTCATCGAAGAAAGTAACCCAGTAGCGGTACACTGGTTGCGCGGTGACAACAAGAACCACAAAAACAAGGACTCGGTCCAGCAGTTTATTCGATTTCGCTGTAATTCCGGCCAGAAAAACGAAGGCCGGCATGTGGAACGAGTAGATGATCGTCATCAGAAGACGACTGAAGTCATCCTCCCGGCCCGTGATCCTTTGAAGGAAGTGGCCCAGGACCACCAGGAATATAAGTATTCCTTTAGCCTTGTCTAGTCGATCGTCGCGAACTTTCATTGCGGGTTACTTTACACCGGCGGTGGTCGGAAAAGCCATTAATCAAAGAAGCCCCCTTTCGCCTGTCACCGGCCCGGCCAACCCCCTGAACAAGTGGGGTTCCGCCGGACGTCCACGTGCGCTCGACTGCCGCCGTCCACCGAGCCAGTTCAGCAGCCGGCTCAGCGCAGCATCGGGTCAGCGCAGCATCGGGTCAGCGCAGCATCGGGTCATGCGACGAGTGAAGGGCACCTCCCGATCCCTCGGAAAGTGCCCTTCACCTGTCTGTGGAGCTATGGGGAATCGAACCCCAGACCTTCGCATTGCGAACGCGACGCTCTACCAACTGAGCTATAGCCCCGTGCAACAGCGATAATCGTACACCCGCTCCTGCCACCGTCACCAAACCGGACGCCACTTGTGCCCCTGTAGCCTGAGCTCATGAGGATCTCTGCGGCCTGGCCTCGTCCTGGCACTCATCGCCGCCTTCTTCATCATCGCGGTGTTGGTCGCCATATGACACCACCGATCGACGCTTCACCGACCCCGAAGGAGCACCTCGCATGACCTATGACGTAACGCCTGTGAATCAGTGGCAGTCCAAGAATCCGCTGTGGTTCTGTGTGCCCTTCATCGCCAGTCTCGTCGCCTTGTTCACCGGTCATGGTTGGTGGGCACTGGGGCTGTACCTTGTGTCACTGCTCGCTGCGTCCGTCGCGCACCCTGATATGCGGTTCAAGCGCACGGTGGTGTGGACGATCATTGCCCTACCGGTGGTGGCCGTGGTGTTCGTGATCGTTTTCCTGATGGCGTTCGGGGATCAGGTGGTGGAGGTCAACGTCCAGTGAGGAAGTTGTCCACATGTCCCCGCCGGGTGTGCGCTTCGGCGGCGTTGCGCGGCAACGTTGTCCACACCAGCCCCCGGTGTCCACAGAGCTGTAGGACGCACCGGCCGGCACCCACCGCGCCGAGGCGGGACGCGCCGACCCGGACATGCAGAAACCCGCCCCACCAAGAGGTGGGGCGGGTTCGCTCAGAAGCTCATTCCCCCGAAGGGGAGCGAGTCATCTTACAGGGAGCCAACGAGGCCGTTGAGGCCGTCCTGGAAGGCAGCGACGATGTCGTTCAGGAACTGGGCGAGAGTGTCAATCATGATGGGTACCTTTCGGTTCAGAGTCTCTTGCGACAGGACTTTTGTCCTGCGACGTAACCAATGTACGTCGGATAATTCTAGTATGCAATACACAAAATTTGCAGCACACCCATTTGCACCCCCCGACGCAATATTTTCGCTGCTTAAGAAAGGCTGCAGATGTGCGTTACCTATAAACACACAGGTAGAGGACCCCTCCAGCAGGCAGTTCAGTGCTATTTACGTATGACATGACATCTAAAATTGCTGATGTAACGGAATGAAGATTGTGAACGATAATAGCGTTGGGACCAATGTAAATAAGCACAAAAGAAGGCACGCACCGTATGTGGTGCGTGCCTTCTTTTCCGAAAGACGGGTCCCCATCGACCCTCGACACAGTTCCCCTCGCCCGAGGAACTATGCCTCATAAGTAATTTATCACTCGTTTTGCACGGAAAACAGTCGCAACTGATACCTCCCCCACATTGCTGGCACGAGAAGTGCAGCACGGACGACAGTCAACGGAGGCCGTCGCTCCGCCTGTCTTTGCGCCGCGGAGAGACGGACCACCCGCCGGCCCCGACCGAGGCCGGCACGACGTTCCCGTCCCCTCCCCCGACAGCGGCTGCCAGCGGCCCGTGTTCATCCAGGGGACCTACGCGACGGACGGTGGCATCATCCCCCGCGTCCATGATTCTGGCCGTGTACCCCACGCTCACTCCCGGAGCGCGTCGGCATCGCGTCGCGATGGCGAGTCCCTGACATACGGAGAACCCGCCCCACCAAGCGGTGGGGCGGGTTTGCTCAGAAGCTCACTCCCTCGAAAGGGAGAGAATCTTACTCTTCGCCGCCGAGGGAGCCGACGAGGGAGTTCAGGGCCGACTGGACAGCGTCGACGATGTCGGTGAGGAAGGTTGCGATGGTGTCGATCATGATGAATACCTTTCGGTTCAGAGTCTCTTGAAGCAGAACTTTTGTCCTGCCTACATAAACCAATCTACGACGGCTAATTTTGTTATGCAATACACCAAACTTTCAGTACACCCATTTGCGCCCCCCACCCTTACATTTTCGCTGCTGAGCCAAGGCACCAGATGTGCGTTACCTATAAACGCACAGGTAGAGGGCACCTTTCCACGAAACACGCAGCGTCACGTAAGTATGACAAGACATCAAAAATTGGCGGTGTAACAGAATGGAGATTGCGAACGATTGGGCTGCTGGGACCAATGCATCTTAAACAAAAAGAAGGCACGCACCGTATGTGGTGCGTGCCTTCTTCTCCGAAAGGAGGGTCCCCATCGACCCTCGACACAGAACCCCCTCGCCTGAGGAACTGTGCCTCACGAGTAATCTATCACTCATTTTGAATAGAAAATAGCCCTAGGGATTACCTCCCCCCGTATTGGTGACACGAGTCGTGCAGCACGGGCCGCAGCCACCCGAGCTTGATGCCCCGCCTGTCTCTGAGCGATTAATAGAGTCAGTTCGCCCGCCGGCCCCGGCCCGAGGCCGGCATGACGTTCCCGCCCGCTTCTCCGACAGCGGCTACCCGTCGCCCATGTTCATCCAGACGGCCTACGCACCGACCGGTCGCAGCAACGCCTGGATCCGTGACCCTGGCCGTGTAACCCGCGCCCACTCCCGGAGCGCGCCGGAATCGCGTCGTGATGGGGCGTGCCCCGCCCATACGGAAAACCCGCCCCACCAGATGGTGGAGCGGGTTACCTCAGAAAACTCAGATCCCGAAAGGGGAAAGAGTATTAGGCGCCGTCGCCGCCGCCGATGGAGCCGACGAGGCCGTTCAGAACGCCGGAGACAGCGTCGACGATGTCGGTGAGGAACTTTGCGATGATGTCGATCATGATGGGTACCTTTCGGTCTCTGTGTTATGGAGCAGAACTTTTGTCCTGCTGACAGGAATGAATCTACGTCGAATCATTTTGGGGTGCAATATAGAATATCTGCAGTTCCCCCATTGGTACCCCCGAGGGTACTATTTGCGCACGTGAACAATGACAGCAAATATGCGTTATGTATAATCCTACAGCTACACGCAGCGCCATGACCTGCAGGTTCAGTGACTTATATCTCATCTTGTGTTCTAAAATTAGACTTGTAACGTCGAATGAAGTTCGAGCGATAGTACTCCCCACAGGACAAAGGATAACCCTGGAATATAAGGCGGGGCACGAACAAAAAGAAGGCGCGCACCGGGTTCAGTGCACGCCTTCTTCTCCGAAAGGAGGGTCCCCATCGACCCTCGACACAGATCCCCTCGCCTGAGGAACTGCGCCTGAATGAAAAACTAGCACTCATTTCGGGAATGAAATAGAAAGCACATTTGTATCCCCCCGCATTGGTGGCACCAATGATGCAGCACAGAGAACGGGCGCACACTGCCAGCAGTGTGCGCCCGAATCCGAAAGGTCGTCCCCATGGTGGGACGAGGTCACGAAAGCCATCGCCAGATACCTTCGTGAGCCACCTCCATTATGGCCCCTGTCACCGCAGGTCCGCACATCCCGCGCCGAGGCGGGGGTACACACCCCGGTGCTGTCTCCCCTATCAGCTCAAACGGCGGCCTACGAGACAGGATCCGTCGATCCCCCAGCGGTATCCGTCCGTATCAGCGAGGATCTCATATGCTTAGCCCCTGGGCTTGTCTCGCCAAGGCTGCAGGATCTCGCCACCGTCCTATGCCCCGGCGTCCAACATCCCTACGGCAGTATCGCGATCAACCGTCAGATCGAGCACCGTGGACCCCGGAAACACCGTTGCCCCGGGGCTGTTCCACCAGCCGGCAAGGCTCGGATTGTGCACAGTCACCAGGAACCTCTCCGTCGCCATCCACGCCAGGAACTAGTCTGTCGCAGTAGGGCCAGCTGCAGGTCCACCGCTTCGGATAGGCCGGAACTCGCAACTGGGGGCGCTGTAAAAGGCGCGGCTGCGCTCCAAATCGCTCACGTCAAGATTGACCTCGAGCTCGAACATGCTCCCCACTGGCCCCCGCGGTGTCCGTCCCTTGCAACGAGAAGAGGGCGCCTCCCCTTTCCGGGAGGCGCCCTCTGTCTCACGTTCGAGCCTCTGCACCTTGGGATTCGAGCCAACTACCGGTCAGTCTTGCGATTGCCGTCTTCGCGGCCACGAAAGCCGAAGGTAGGTCGAGGATACCGCTGGTAGTAGAGTTTTGGGTTTCGCTGCAGCAGCTTGACCCTATCCTCTACGTCTGCATCATAACGGGTGGTCTTGGTTCGAGGTTCCATGGGATTCACCTCCGTGGTGGTCGGGTTACCAACATCCTACAGGCGTAGGGCGACAGCAAGTAAAAAAGCTATGTCTAGCCGCGTGTCTTCACCGAAATACTCCCTTGGGTCTCAGAAAGAACGCACCCTAGAATCTGACCATAGAACATCAACTGTAGTTGATCCAGTTCCTTCAGATCATCCTCCCGGTTGTGTCCCGGTGAGTGGTGTAACCCCCGCCCCGCGGTGACCCCGGTGTGAAGACAACGGCGGCCACCGCAGTACCTTTCGAATCAACGACCAAGAATCCTCGAAAGGCAGACCCACGATGGCCACCG
>DXGC01000026.1 GCA_019114135.1 Candidatus Corynebacterium avicola | reverse complement strand
GAATGTCCCGGGTGATCTCCTCCGGGCCGAGCTTGGTGTCGCGGGCGTCGATCTCGTGCTCCTCGATGTGGATCGAGGTGAGGATGTCCTCCTCAACCATGCGCTGGTTGAGGATGATGGCGTCCTCGTAGTTGTGGCCCTCCCACGGCATGAAGGCGACGAGCAGGTTGCGGCCGAGCGCCATCTCACCGTTGTCGGTGCCGGGGCCGTCGGCGATGGCCTGGCCGGCCTCGACGCGGTCGCCCTGGCTGACCAGCGGCTTCTGGTTGTAGCAGGTGCCCTGGTTGGTGCGCTCGAACTTGCGCAGCATGTAGGTGTCGCGCACGCCGTCATCGTCCATGACGGTGATGTAGTCGGCGGAGACGAACTCCACGGCACCGGACTTCGGGGTCACGATGACGTCGCCGGCGTCGTAGGCGGCACGCTGCTCCATACCGGTACCGACGAACGGTGCCTCGGCGCGCAGCAGCGGCACGGCCTGACGCTGCATGTTCGCACCCATCAGGGCACGGTTGGCGTCGTCGTGCTCCAGGAACGGGATCATGGCGGTCGCCACGGAGACCATCTGGCGCGGGGAGACGTCCATGTAGTCGACCTTGGCGGCCGGGACGACCTCGACGTCGCCGCCACGCAGACGGACCTCGATCTGCTCCTCGACGAACTTCTTGTCCGCGTCGAACGCGGTGTTCGCCTGGGCGATGACGTGGCGGTCCTCCTCGTCGGCGGTGAGGTAGTCGACCACGTCGGTGATCTGACCGTCCTCCACGCGACGGTAGGGGGTCTCGATGAAGCCGAAGGGGTTGACGCGGGCGTAGGACGCCAGTGAACCGATCAGACCGATGTTCGGACCCTCCGGGGTCTCGATCGGGCACATACGGCCGTAGTGGGACGGGTGGACGTCGCGGACCTCGAGGCCGGCGCGCTCACGGGACAGACCACCGGGGCCCAGTGCGGACAGACGACGCTTGTTCGTCAGGCCGGACAGGGAGTTGTTCTGGTCCATGAACTGGGACATCTGCGAGGTACCGAAGAACTCGCGGATGGCGGCGGAGACCGGACGGACGTTGATCAGCGAGGTCGGGGTGATCGACTCGGCGTCCTGCGTGGTCATGCGCTCGCGGACGACTCGCTCCATACGGGACAGACCGACCCGGATCTGGTTCTGGATCAGCTCGCCGACGGTACGCACGCGGCGGTTGCCGAAGTGGTCGATGTCGTCGGTGCCCAGCGGGACCTCGACGCCGTCCGGGGAGGTCATGTTCTTCTCACCGGAGTGCAGGCGGACCAGGTACTCGATGGTGGTGAGGATGTCCTCCTCGGTCAGGGTCGTCGGACCCTGGCCATCGGTGCCCAGGCCCAGCTTGCGGTTGACCTTGTAACGGCCGACCTTGGCCAGGTCGTAGCGCTTGGCCTTGAAGAAGCTGTTCTCCAGCAGTGCCTGTGCGGAGTCGCGGGTCGGCGACTCGCCCGGACGCTGCTTGCGGTAGATCTCCAGCAGGGCCTCGTCGGTGTTGGCGACGCCGTCCTTCTCGAGGGTGGACATCATGATCTCGGAGAAACCGAAACGCTGGGAGATCTCCTCGGCGGACAGACCCAGGGCCTTCAGCAAGACGGTGACCGGCTGACGACGCTTACGGTCGATGCGCACACCGACGGTGTCGCGCTTGTCGACGTCGAACTCGAGCCATGCACCGCGGGACGGGATGACCTTGACCGCGTGCAGCGGGCGCTCGGTGCCCGGGTCGATGGACTCGTCGAAGTAGACGCCCGGGGAACGGACGAGTTGGGAGACGACGACACGCTCGGTGCCGTTGATGATGAAGGTGCCCTTGTCGGTCATCATCGGGAAGTCACCGATGAAGACGGTCTGGCTCTTGATCTCGCCGGACATGGCGTTGGTGAACTCCGCGGTTACGTACAGCGGAGCGGAGTAGTTGATGTCCTTGTCCTTGCACTCGTCGACGGTGTTCTTCACCTCGTCGAATCGCGGCTCGGACAGGGTCAGGGACATGTTCTCGGAGTAGTCCTCGACCGGGGACAGCTCTTCGAGGATGTCCTCGAGACCGGAGGTGATGCGCACACCCTCCCCGGCCTCTTCCTGCTTGCGGGCACGCCACTGCGGCGTGCCCACGAGCCAGGCGAAGGAATCTCTCTGGATATCGAGAAGACCCGGAACCTCGATCGGGGCATCGATCTTCGCGAACGAGTGTCGTTGCGAAGCGCCGGGAATACCGGAGTCGAGGACTCCGGGGATTCCGGGGGTGGAACTGGTCTGGCGGGAGACTGCCAAGATGGGTCCTTCCAGCACCTCACGTGTCCGGTCGTTGTCGGGTCCGTGCCCGGCTCCCGTGGGTGGGGTGCCGGACCCGGTTAGGGTCCCGACCTCGGCGGACGCGGTTGCTTTAAGCGTACGGTCAGCGGTGGTCTGTGGGGGATCGATGTCGGTGTTGTGCAGCGAGGGAACTGTCGTGGTGAGGCCCTGGTGAACCTTGCCCAGAAAACAGTTAATAGACCTTGTCAAGTTGCCGTCTGCCGGGCGATTCGGCGTGGTCGGTGACGGTGTTTCTCCACCGTGCCGTGACCATGTCGTTTCCTCCCGGGACGTCACTCATCAAGGTCGTATCCTGTTGGTACCGCAGCATCGCCGAACATCAATCCAGCGCAACGATCGACCCTATATCACCTCGCACATAATGTCCACCCCCATCAACACGCGTGCTGAGCTACCCCCGATTGTGTCGTCGGTCACCACCGGGCGGCGGACGACGCCGCAGTCTCATGACTGCAGCTCTGCTACTGCGTACTGGTCCTGCGCTGTGGCCGGAGAGCCACCACTGCGCAACCGAGTGCCACGATAGCACCTGTGACCGTCAACGCAAGACCCCACTGTCGGGTGGGTCGGTCACGTCCCAGTTCGACGGCCTGGTCCAGCAGCTCCCCACGCACGTCATCCGGGGTGGAACCGGCGAAGGCGGTGAGCAACTCGGTCTCCTCACCACCGGAGACGTAGGCGTCGCGGAGGTCCTCGGTGACCGAGACGATCATCCCGCTGGTCGGCTCCACACGGAACTCACGGGTTCCGGATCGCACCAGCTGGGCGTCCTGCGCGTCAGCGTCGCCGACGGCCGCCGGGGCGTTACGGAAGTAGCCGGGGTTGGACTCGGCGACCGGTTCGTTGTCGAACTCCTGCCGGAAGACGTAGACCTCGTCGCCGTCGACGTCCTCGGTCTGCACGAACGTCGCCGGCATGGTCCGGCGCAGCAGGTTGTCGAAGACCTGGTACCTCTGCTGTTCCGTGTCGCGTGGGAAGGACAACCACTGGCCGGAGACCTCGGTCGCCGCCGCCGGGGAACCGGGCACGTCGGCGACCTTGCCCTCCCCCAGCGAAGCTCCGGAGTGACGGTCGAGCCGGTAGGACCAAACCTCGGCGTCCAACAGCGACTCCGGGTTCTGGGTCTCAGCATCGGCACCGTCCGCACTGTCGGTACCGGCAGTACCGTCGGTACCGGCATCAGCCAGATCGTCCCGCACGGACGTCACGCCCACCGTCGCGGACGCGGAGTCCTCGTCCGCAGGCTCCCCGAGGGAGACAGCGTAGGTCTTGGTGACCGGCACGGTCTCCGTCTGCGGCTGGTCCCCCTCTGCATCGTCGGCGCCGTCAGCGCCGTTGCTGCCGTCCTCTCCCCCGGCACCGTTCACCAGGTAGGACGGCCCGACCTCGGCCTCGTCGTCCTGCATCGTCAGCTGACGCTGCTCCAGTGACAGCGGGACGGCACGGTCCGGCGGAACCATCGCCGGGAGTGCCAGACCCACCGCGAAGAGGATGCAGCCCAGCCCCAGGGCGAGGACGGCGACGACGCGGGATCTTGGAAGCATGCGGACCATTCTACCGACATACCTACTTACTCAAAGAGACGCCCCGGGCGGGTCGCGGACGACAGAGCCACGGAACACCGGTACACCGGAACACAAGGCTAACGGAACAAAGAAACCCCGCCGGACGCGAATGCGTCGGGCGGGGTCGGCCACGCGGTGTGAACCGCAGTGGAAACTACTTGAGGTTGACGGTGGCGCCGGCCTCTTCGAGCTTGGCCTTGGCAGCCTCGGCGTCGTCCTTGTTGGCACCCTCGAGGATGGCCTTCGGGGCACCCTCGACGAGCTCCTTGGCCTCCTTCAGGCCCAGACCGGAGACGATCTCGCGGACAACCTTGATCACGCCGATCTTCTTGGCGCCGGCGTCCTCGAGGACGACGTCGAACTCGTCCTTCTCCTCGGCCGGGGCAGCGCCCTCAGCAGCCGGAGCGGCGGCGACGGCGGCCGGAGCAGCAGCGGTGACGTCGAAGGTCTCCTCGAACAGCTTGACGAACTCAGAGAGCTCGATCA